>DASSRN010000554.1:0-3458 GCA_035701785.1 Acetobacteraceae bacterium
GTTGTAGGCGATGCCGGCGACGATGATGACGCCCCAGGCCCACAGGCCTTCCGGGTTGCTTTTATACTCGGGCTTGTAGGCAGCGAGCTCGGGCGAGGCATACGGCACGTAGCCTTTGCGCTTCTGGAAATCGAGCACGAAGCTCATGTCGGTGATCTGCATCACGTCGGCGAGGTACTGCTTCGCCTGCCTCTCGGCGTTCACCTTGGCGTACAACGCGCCGGCCTGCAGGCGCACGTAGTTGGTGGCGATCTTCGGGAACATCTTGTGGAACTCCCCGAGATACTGCGCCATGTTGGTCTCGGGGTCGGTGCTGTAGAGGATGAACTGCCCCTCCTTCTCGGCCGCCTCAACGTCGGCGCAGGTCTTGAAGCCGTCCATCTGGCGCGGATTGTCGCACGCCGCGGCCCAGGCCGAAGACGCGAAGGCAAGGGCGGTCGTCACCGAAAGCAGCCACTTCATGGGTTTTCCCTTTGTGTGTGTCGTCGCGCCGCTGCGGGCGTCAGTCGTTCAGTATCGCGACCGCGCGCGTCCAGCCGGCGGATGCGCGGTGCACCTTCACCGGAAAGCACACCACGTCGAACCCATCGGCCGGCAGGCTCTCGAGATTGTGCAGCTTCTCAAGATGCGAATAGCCGATCTCGCGACCGGCGCGGTGGCCTTCCCAGATCAGCCCGGCATCACCGGTCTCCGCCACGCGGCGGCGCGTGTGCGAGAACGGCGCGTCCCAGCTCCAGGCGTCGGTGCCGACCAGCCGCACGCCGCGCTCCAGCATCCACAGCGTCGCCGCCTTGCCGATGCCGCAGCCGGAATCGACGTAGTCGTCCTCGCCGTATTTCGCGCCCGCCGCAGTGTTGACCACGACGATCTCCAGCGGCTTCAGCGTATGCCCGATGCGCTTCAGTTCCGCCTCGACGTCACCCGGCGTCACCACATAGCCGTCCGGCAGGTGCCGGAAATCCAGTTTCACCGCCGGCTGGAAGCACCACTCCAGCGGCACCTCGTCGATCCGCCATGACGGCTCGCCGCCCGGCTTCAACTGGTGGTTCATCGACGAGAAGTAGTGATACGGCGCGTCGAGATGCGTGCCGTTATGCGTGCTGATGGTGCAGCGCTCCACCGCGGCGTACTCGCCGTCCGGCAGCTGATCGACCCGCACCCCCATGTACTCCGCCATCGTCGGCGCGGTCATGTGGTGATCGAGATACTCGATCTGCGGCAGCATGTGCGGCGGATCGCTCTTGATGCCGGCCTTCAGCGGCGAGGAGATGTCGATGAAGCGCCGCGCCATTACTCCGCGGCCTTCATCAGCTTCGATGGATCGGCGCCGACCCGGCCGGTGTCGCCCGCTTCGGCATGCGCCAGGCGGAAGTCGTAGCGCACCGCCTTCAGGCCAGGGATCGGCGCGTCCGGATCGTCCTTTTTGTCCACCACCAGCGAGCCGGAAACGCCGAACACCGTGTCGGAATCGATGTGCTCGTCGTCGCCGAAATAGAGCGCGGTGACCAGTTCGCGATAGCCCTCTCCGCCGATCAGGAAGTGGATGTGCGACGGACGGAAGCCGTGGCGGTTCTGCGCCTTCACCATGTCGCCCACCGGGCCGTCCATCGGAATCGAATAGCCCAGCGGCCGCACGGTGCGGAAATGGTAGTTGCCGTTCGCATCGGTGCGGAAGTTTGCCCGCAGGTCCATCACTTCGGCGGCATTCTCCGCCTGAAGATCGTAGAGACCGTGCTCGCTGGTCTGCCACACCTGCACCAGCGCATTCGGTATCGCGTTGCCGTCATTGTCGGTGACGCGGCCGTACACCACGATCAGCGGCTCGGACGGGTTGGCGACGATGCTGCCGCCCAGCGGCAGTTCCGGTGCGCCCTCGCGATAGAACGGGCCCAGCAGACTGCTCTGCGTGCCGAGTTCGCGCGCCTTCTGATCGTGCATCGCGTTCACCAGCGCGCTGACGCCCAGTACGTCGGCGAGCAGGATGAACTCCTGGCGGAACGGCGTGCACGCCTGGCCGACCGCGGTAAGGAACTGGATGCCGGTCAGCCATTCCGCCGGCGTCAGCCGCACGTCGCGTGCGAATGCGTGCAGGTGGCGTACCGCGGCGTCCATGATCTCCTTCAGGCGCGGGTCGGACGTGTTCGCCATCTGCGCGAGTGCGGCGTCGGTGACGGTATGTTCGTCAAGGTCCTGCATCGGACGCTCCTGTGGCTTGATGGGTGAAGCATACCGCATCCCCCCTGGCGTGCCACTCCGCCGCACCATAGGATGCGCTCAAGCAATCATCCCCGGAGGTTCACGTCGATGCTGTCCAGGCGCCTCACGCTTGCCGCCGCTGCTGTACTCGCCTGCGCTGCATCGGCGCATGCAGAGAACCCGATCACCATCGGCTTCGGCATGGCGCTGACCGGCGGCCTGGCGCCGAACGGCAAGGCGGCGCTGCTGGCGATGCAGATCTGGGAATCCGACATCAACGCCAAGGGCGGGCTGCTGGGCCGGCCGGTGAAGCTGATCTACTACGACGACCAGTCCAACCCGGCAACGATCCCCGGCCTGTACACAAAGCTGCTGGACGTGGACAAGGTGGACCTGATCATCAGCGGCTACGCCACCAACATGATCGCCCCCGCGATGCCGGTGATCATGCAGCACAACCGCACCTTCCTCAGCCTTCTCGGCCTCGCGGTGAACACCGAGTTCCAGTACCCGAAATACTTCTCCTTCACGCCGACCGGCGGCCCGGAGCCGAAGCAGAGTTTCGCCGAAGGCTTCTTCGCCACCGCGATGGCGCAGGACCCCAAGCCGAAGACGCTGGCGATGGTCGGCGCCGATGCTGAGTTTCCGCACAACGCCATGGACGGTGCGCGCGCGCTGGCGAAGAAGCACGGGCTGAAGGTGGTGTACGATCAGACCTATCCGCCGCAGACCACCGACTACACACCGATCGTGCGGGCGATCCAGGCGACCAGTCCGGATCTCGTGCTGGTCTGTTCGTATCCGCCCGACACGGTGGGCATGATCCGCGCTGCGCGCGAGGTCGGGCTGAAGACCAAGCTGTTCGGCGGCGGCATGGTCGGCTTGCAGAGCACCGCGATCAAGGCGCAGCTGGGTCCGCTGCTGAACGGCATCGTCGACTACGACTTCTGGCTGCCCTGGTCAGCGCTGGCGAATGACGATGCGAAGAAGTTCCTGGCGCAGTATCAGGCAAAGGCGCCGTCGGTCGGCGTCGATCCGCTGGGCTATTACCTGCCGCCATTCGCCTATGGCGACATGCAGGTGCTGCAGCAGGCGGTTGAAGGCACCAAAAGCCTGGATCAGGACAAGCTCGCCGACTACCTGCGCACCCATACGTTCAAGACCGTGGTCGGCGACGTGAAGTTCGGCCCCAAGGGCGAATGGGCGGAATCGCGCGTGCTGCAGGTTCAGTTCCAGAACGTCAAAGGCAACAGCGCCGATCA
>DASSRN010000555.1:0-4710 GCA_035701785.1 Acetobacteraceae bacterium
AGCAGCAGGGTATCAACGTCGCCTGCCGCCTCCACCGCGCGCCCCGACATCGCCAGCACGTTCCGCTGCACCACGCGGTCCATGCCTGCAATTCCGATGGCGGATAGCAATCCACCGATCGTCGTCGGGATCAGGCACACCAGCAGCGAAATCAGCACGTAGATTGATTGCGGCACTCCCGAATAGATCGCCATCGGCTGCAGCGTCACGACCGCGAGAAGAAAAATAATCGTCAAGCCCGCCAGCAGAATATTCAGCGCGATCTCATTCGGCGTTTTCTGTCTTTCCGCCCCCTCCACCAGCGCAATCATCCGATCGAGGAAGGTGGACCCCTGCGTCGCTGTGATCCGCACCTTGATCCAGTCGGACAGCACGCGCGTGCCTCCGGTGACCGCCGAACGATCGCCGCCGCTCTCGCGGATGACCGGCGCCGATTCACCGGTGATCGCCGATTCGTCAACTGAGGCGATACCTTCGATCACCTCACCGTCGCTCGGGATCAGGTCGCCAGCCTCGACCAGTACAATGTCGCCCTGGCGCAGTTCCGGTGCCGCGACCGCCAGCCAGTTCGCGGCATCCTGCGTTGCGAGTCGCTTGGCGGTGGTCTCGGTCCTCGCACGACGCAGCGTCGCTGCCTGCGCCTTGCCGCGGCCTTCCGCCACCGCCTCGGCGAAGTTGGCGAACAGCACCGTCACCCACAGCCAGAGCACGATCTGCAAGTCGAACCCGACATGCGCGCCGCCGATGGCAACGTCACGCAAGAGGATGATTGTGGTAAGCGCTGCGACAACCTCGACCACGAACATGACCGGGTTTCTGCTCAGCGCGAGTGGGTTGAGCTTCACGAACGATTGCCCGATCGCCGGCAACAGGATTGCCGGATCCAGCACGGTGGACTGCGCTTCGCGTGGCTTATTGCGAGTTTCCATATTCAGCTGCCTGTGTCGAAGAGAGTGCCCGCGTGCATCGCCAAGTGCTCGACGACGGGACCGAGGGAGACGGCGGGGAAGAAGATCAGCCCGCCGGTGATCGCGATGACGCCCACCACCAGGCCGACGAACAGCGGGCTGTCCGTCGGGAACGTGCCGGCAGAGACCGGTACGATCTTCTTCTGCACCAGCGAGCCGGCTACCGCGAGCATCGGTACGATCATCAAGAACCGGCCGATGAACATCGCCAGTCCCAGCGTGTCGTTCCAGAACGGCACGTTGGCGGACAGTCCGGCGAACGCGCTGCCGTTGTTGCCGGTGGCCGATGTGTAGGCGTAGAGCGCCTCGGAAAATCCATGCGGCCCGGCGTTCGCCAGCGCGCCGGTCCCGACCGGCAGTACTACCGCAAGCGCGGTAAAGCCAAGAATGGACAGCGGCAATATCAGGATGGCGAGCATCGCCATCTTGACCTCTTTCGCCTCCAGCTTCTTGCCGAGATATTCCGGCGTGCGTCCCACCATCAGGCCGGCGACGAACATGGCGATGATGACGAACAGCAGCATGCCGTAGAGGCCGGAGCCGACACCGCCGAAGATGATCTCGCCCAGCATGATGTTAACCATTGGCACCATGCCCGCGAGCGGCAGAAGGCTGTCGTGCATGTTGTTGACAGCGCCACACGAAGCGTCAGTGGTGACGGTCGTGAACAAGGCGGAGTTGGCGATGCCGAACCGCACCTCCTTGCCTTCCATGTTGCCACCAGGCTGCAATGCGCTTGCCGTCTGATCGACGTGGAACTGCGCGAAGGCCGGATTTCCGGCCGCTTCTGCCCAGTAGGTCGTGGCGGCGCCGACCAGGAACAGGATGCCCATCACGGCGAAGATCGCCCAACCCTGACGTTGGCTGCCGACCATGCGGCCGAACACATTGGTCAGCGCGGCGCCAAGCGAGAAGATCAGCAGGATCTGGATCAGGTTGGTGAGCGCGCTGGGGTTCTCGAACGGATGCGCCGAGTTTGCGTTCATAAAGCCGCCGCCGTTGGTGCCCAGCATCTTGATGACTTCCTGCGAAGCCACCGGCCCTTGGGCGATCACCTGCTTGGCACCCTCCAGCGTGGTCGCCTCGGTGTATGCTGACAGGTTCTGCGGCATGCCCAGCGCGATGAACGCCAAGCCGACCACGACGGATATGGGCAGCAGGATGTACAGAACGCAGCGTGTCAGATCGACCCAGAAGTTGCCGATGCTGCGCGCCGAACGCCGCGCGAACCCACGTATCAGCGCGATGGCAAGCACGATGCCGGTCGCTGCCGAGACAAAGTTGTGGACGGTGAGCGCCGACATCTGCGTCAGGTAGCTCATCGTCGTCTCCGGGACGTACGACTGCCAGTTCGTGTTGGTCATGAAGCTGACCGACGTGTTGAAGGCGAGGTCAGGCGAGACGGCATCCTGGCTTTGTGGATTGAACGGCAGCACGTTCTGCAGCCGCTGGATCGAGTACATCACCACGAAACCGGCGAAGCTGAACGCCAGCATCGCGACAGCATAGCTGATCCAGTGTTGCTCCTCGCGCTCGCTGGCGCCGCACAGACGGTAGATGCTCCGTTCGATCGGACGCAGCGCGAACGAGAGCGGCGTGCGCTCGCCCTCGAAGACGCGCGTCATGTAGCCGCCAAGAGGCTTGGTGATCAGAATCACCAGCACTGAGTAGATCGCGATCTGAAGCCAGCCATTGATGGTCATCAGAACTTCTCCGGCCGGATGAGCGCGTAAACCAGATAGGCCAGCAGGCCCACGGTGACGATCGCGCCCAGGACGTAGTCCAGTATCATGGTGACGGCCTCACAGCTTGTCGCAGGCTTTGGCGTACAGGATGCAGCCGCCCAGAAAGGCGGCGCCGATCAGCAGGTAAATGACGTCGAGCATGAGAGTGTCCTTGGGAGCCGACCGCGCACCGCCCCATGCGGGTCAGCATGTTGCGTTGCGCGAGAGTTGGTCAGAACCGCGTATAGAAGCGATGGGATGCAGTGGTCCCCGGCATATAAATTCCATATAAATCCAGGTCGGAGCGGGCGGCTCAGTTGCTTCCCACGAAGGCCACCAGCACGTGGGCAAGCAGCGCCAAGCCCAGGCAAACCGCCATAACCGAGCCCAATTCGCGCAGGAATTCACGTGGCGTGTATGGCCCGTCGATCCGATCGTTGCCGGTTTCGACTGCTGTTCCGGATGCCGTATCGATAGTTTGCACAACCGGCTCCTTTCAAAACGGAAGGTGCGAACGCGCCGATATAAAATCGATGTGGCACAGCAGATCGCTGTGTAGGTAAGCCTATAGGTCCTGCTATTCCTGCTCTGCGGGAGCAGCATCGAATTTATATGGCGGTCCGGCCATCTTTGGCGCCATGAGCGACTGGTCCCTTGATTATCACCACGCCCTCGAACTCCGCCTGCTTGGCTTTGTCCTGCTCTTCACCGTGTTGACAACGTGCAGCGCACTTGTGTGCGGCGCCAGCAGGGTCTGGCGGCGGATTCCGAGGCGTGCGCCCCATAGGATGCCACAATGTCAGCGACACATGTTTTGAACTGCGCACGCGCATCGCAACCTCTCCGGGTCGCCGATGCGTTCGGCTGGCTGGTTGAGCGTGCTTGGCGATTGCTGTGGCGTGAGCGCCTGCTGTCCGGCGGCAACGAAACCATCCCGGAGTCGCTTATCACCAGCCACGGGCCGGTAGAAATCCACCAGACCCCGCGTCTGTGGTCACTGGAGACCTGCGTGAAGGGTATCCCCGACCAGGCCCGCGCCACCGGGCTGCGGCGCTTGGAGCATTACGCGAGCAGCCGGAGGCTGCGCATCGCCCGACCTCTCGTGCAAGCCGAACTGGCGGCTGGCCGTTGGCGTCTGGGCGTTGCCCTGCCGCATATCAGCGACGATGCGGCCATTGCCATCGCGCGCAACGGCCGGGTCAGACTGCGCGAGCTCGAGGCGCAGGCGTTGGCCGTCATCCGTGTGCCCGGCCGCCCGACGAAACTCGCAATGCAGCACGCTGAGACAGCGATTCGTCTGGCGCTTGGCCTGACACGTTGGATGCCAACTGGTCCTCCTGCGCTACGCCTCTATCGGCTGCCACGAGCACTGCCTTTTCTCAGCCGCTTCGAGGTCGTCGTGCCGGTCACTGAACGGGTGCAGCAAGCGCATCGGACAGACTGGATCTGTCCGGAGCCGAGTGCCCCGCGGATGTTGGAAGCAGCAACTCCAGTGACCCCGGTCACCCGCTAGCGCTGCTCTTCGTGGCGTCGCGCCGTCGCCACCTTCCCTGTCGCGACCGTCGTCGCACATCATGTCGAACGCACCGCAACATCTGCCTGATGTGCCGTTGCCGCGAACAGAGCAGGCTGGATGTTCATCGTTCCGGAACCAGCGTCGTCTCGTCGCAGCTCGTCTCGGGGCGCCGCACATCGGTAAGCCAGCAGACGAAGACCTTCTCACGCCCGAGCATCAGTGCAGCGAGGTAGTCATGCCGGCCGTCATCCACCAGGAAGCAGCTACCTTCCCAATGTCCGACTATTGGTGGCCAGGGAGCGCATGCCCCCAGATTCAGCAGACGACGGAATTTCTTTTCCACCGCTTCCGGGCTCATCGGCACGCGACAACCCAACTTGCAGAGGTCTATGTCCAACCAGGCGGTTTGCACCAGCTGATACGGCTGTACGCACATGGAGCGGTCTTCCGCCACCAACACACTCATTGTTCTGCCCAGTCAGCGGATGTGAGTAAGCGATAA
>DASSRN010000556.1:0-7282 GCA_035701785.1 Acetobacteraceae bacterium
GAAAGCGGCGGGCACGCACGTCAGCCGCATAGGTAGTGATCGCCGCCTCGATCGACTGCGCCACCTCCGCGTAGCGGTGCACGAACTTCGGCCGGAACTCGGTGAACAGCCCGATCATGTCGTCGACCACCAGAATCTGTCCGTCACACCCGGCCGAGGCGCCGATGCCGATGGTCGGTGGTTCAATCCGGCGCGTGATATCCCGGGCCAGCGGCTCGGTCGTCTTCTCGATCACCACCGCAAACGCGCCAGCCTTCGCCACGGCCTCGGCATCCGCGATGATCGCGTCGGCCTCTGCTTCGGTTCGGCCGCGCACGGCGTAGCCGCCCAGTGCGTTGACCGACTGCGGGGTCAGGCCGACATGCGCCATCACCGGCACACCGCGGCCGGTGAGAAACCGAATGGTTTCTGCCATGACGGCGCCGCCCTCCAGCTTCACTGCGGCACAGCCGGTCTCGGCCATGATGCGTGCCGCTGCGCCGAATGCCTGGGAAGGCGATTCTTCATAGGATCCAAAGGGCAGGTCGACGACAACGCAGGTGTGCGAGACAGCCTGCGCCACAGCTCGCCCATGTGCGATCATCATCTCCAGCGTCACACCGACGGTGCTTGCCATGCCATAGACCGTCATCGCGAGTGAGTCCCCGACCAGGATCAGGTCGACATGGGGATCGACCAGCCGCGCCATTGGTGCCGTGTAGCTGGTCAGGCAAACGATCGGCTCCCCGCCCTTGCGCGCCCGGATTGCCGGCGGGCTCAGTGGTCTTCTCGACACGGTCTTGCTCATCGCGCGCCTCGTATCCTGGTCAGTCCTCCGTCTTCTCCACCGTGTAGCCCTTCCCCGCCATGCAGGACCGGATCGCAGCACGAACCGCAGGCGGCCCGGTGAAGGGAGAGATCATCCACTTCAGAGGCGTAGCGGCGTTCTTCAGCCGCACGCTTTCCTGTGAGGTCGCACGGCACGCTTCCAGGTCAGTCTTGTATTTCTCGGTCGTGCGATCTCCCTGGACGGGCGGATCGTACGGCGCACCGCACCCGCTCACGCTCAGCAGCACGACTAGCAGAGTGGATGAGAAACGAAATAGGCGCATCCGCCGATGGTAGCCTGTGTTCGCACGGAGAGCACAACCGGCGGCCGAACGCCGCTGCGGGGACGTCAGCCAGGCCGCTGGTTGAGGTAGTTCGCAACCGGCGGGAATAACCATGCACGGTGCTCAGGGTGGGCGTCGGTAGAGGTCGATGGGGCCTGCGACGTCGTGTTCGCGCCGGAGGCCAGAGGGCGCTGCACAACCATGTTGACGATTGTCGGCGGGAAGGCGCCTATGCTCACGGCGGCGATCGCGGCAAGCAGGGTATGTTGCATGATCTCTCTCCTTCGCTGTCAGCATTGCTGCGGGCGTTGACCGCCGAAATGACCTCGGCGTGACCGCGAAGATGGGATGTCACAAGGCGCCATAATGCGAGCAATTCGCAGATGATTTATGCATGGCGCGAGCCTTGCCCCGGCCGGTGGCGGGCAGTCCCCCGCCACTTTATTCGAATTTTGCCCGGGTCTGTTCCCGGTCGCCCGCTGCCTCACGGGTATGCCACCACAAGGGCCTCCGGTGAAGGGAACCCGATCCAATGGCAGCGAGGGAACCAGTCACAACTCTGGCGGCGATCGCGACAACGTACCGCAGCAACGACCAAAAGCGGCGCGAGGTCGATGCGTTGCTGGGCAACCCGCTTTGGTCGCACCTCACAGATGTCGTGGTCGCGGACGTTGCTGGCGTAAGCCTGCGGATGGTCCGAAGACGCCGGTGTCTGCAAGCTGGCACCGCAGTCCTGGAAGCGCGCTGCCAGGGGCCAGCAGCCTCGCGAGGAGTGTGAAGAACTTCATCGCGTTTTGGTCCGCCGCCTGTCCATCTGTGCTGTAGCCCGCGAAAGGGCTTGAAAGGAGCAGATCGATGTTCGCGATGCTGGTAGCCGTTGGCGCATTGTTTCTGGCAGTTGCCGTCGCCGCGGTCATCGATCCGCGGATAGACCGGGTCGACGACCTCGACGACATTACGCCGCTGTCCGCCTGACCCAGGGGCAACCGGTCGCAGCTGCGATCGGTCGCCTTTGCTGGTCAGCTGCTTTCAGGCGCTCGCGCGCCCGAGAACCGGCTCAGTCCAGTCCCCGAACAGCAGCTTCGGCACGTCGGCAGGAGCAGCCGCGAGCCTCCGGGTATCAAGCGTGGGAAATAGCTTCCACAGTCGCATAAGCCCGAACGACGACAGCGAGACGTCGCTGAACTCCTTCACGATCGCATCGAAGCCGTCGAGCAGTACCCGCGAATAGGGAGCGAGCCCCGTGCAGGCGATCAACCCGGTGGGTCCGCAATCGAACTGCTGCACCCGCAGGTCCGGCCGGTACTTCTGCAATATCGGCAGCAGGCGCCACACATCTCCCGTCCAGGAGATGCGGGTATCCCCGCCCTCGGCTGCGTCCTCCCGAAAGGTCCGCTCCGCCATCCGCTCGTTCAGCGGCAGGCAGTCGTGCAGCAGGATAACCGACCGGTCGTGGCAGAACCGCTCGGTGTTGATGAAGTCGCGCAGCAGCGCCTCGAAATGGTGCAGGCCATCGAGGAACGCCACATCCACGCCGCCAGGCAGGAAGGCCCGCAGGTTGTAGTGGTTGAAGAAAGCGTCCGACGTCATCTGGAAGAAGTGCGCGCGTCGCCGTCCTTGCAGCACGTCCTGCGAGATCTTGAATCGCGGATCGACGCAGACCGCGTCGCAGCGGAATGCCCGCAGCGAGTGGCCGGCCGCCGTGCCGATCTCGAAGTAGTTCCGGCACCTGAGCTGCTGTGACAGGATCGCCATGAAATTCAGGTAGCTGATCCCGTCATGCCGCAGCGGTGTGCCAATCTCCTTGCGGTACATCAGTCCGTCTTCTCCGTTCGCCGGCCCAGGTCCACACGACGTGCCCCGTTCCGTCAACCGACCTTCAGCGCCAGCTCGTCGTACGGCGCGGTATAGGGAAAGCCCGCGATCCGCCCGAACCCCGACTCGGCGACGCGCGGTCCGATGCCGTTGAGGAATGCCAGCTGCCAGATCGGCGCATAGATGGCACGGTCGTGCACGACCTGCTGCATCTGGTGCAGCAGCTCTTCGCGCCGCCTGTAGTCCAGCTCGCCAGCCTGCCGGCGGAACAATTCATCGAGCTCCGGATAGCTGCCATAGGTGAACGTGCCGCCGGTGACCGCATGACTCTCCAGCCGGGTGGCCGCGTTGCCGAAGGCGGCCGGGCCCGCCTGCACCACGTTCCTGTACTGCTTCTCGGCGAACGCCTTGATGTACGCGGCGCGCTCCATCGGGCGCATCTTGATGCGGATGCCGACCTCGCCCCAGTAGTTGATCACCGCCTCGGCGATGTTCGAGTAGGACGAATCGCAATTGTAGAAGCCGGCATCGAAGCCGTTCGGATAGCCGGCCGCCGCCAATAACTGCTTCGCCTGTGCCGGATCATAGACCGGGGCGGGCGGCTGCCAGTAGAACTCGAACATGTCCGGCACGAACGGATTGCCGGTGACGTGCGAATACCCACGGGTCAGCGCATCGTTGATAGTCTTGCAGTCGATCGCCAGCTTGGCGGCCTGCCGCACCCGCACCTCATGCCATGGCGACTTCGCATCCCACTGATCGACGAAATACACGCAGAACACGCCTTGAACGATGACCGCCTTGATGCTGAGGCCCGGGGTCTGTTCCAGTTCACCCGCCAGTTCGCCGCGGATCGAATAGGCGATGTCGATCTCGCCGCGTTTCAGCGCCGCGAGCCGCGTCGCCTCATCCGGGATCACCTTCATCACCAGCCGCTTCACCTTCGGCGGCTGGCGCCAGTAGCCGTCGAACGCCTCCAGCACCAGTTCCACACCCGGTGTGAACGAGACGAAGCGATACGGACCCGCGCCGATCGGCGCCTTCTTGAAGCTCTCGTCGCCGACCTGCGCAAGGTATTTATGCGGCACGATCCAGGCCGCACCGCTGACACCGGCATAGAAGGTCAGGAAGTCGGGCCAAGGCTCCTTCAGCCTGAAGCGTATGCGCTGCGGATCAGGCGTCTCCACCGCGGCGACCCGCTGCTTCAGCAGGCTCTGGCTGGCGCCGCGATAGCGCTCGAAGGAGAATCTCACGTCGTCGGACGTCACCGGCTCGCCGTTGTGGAAGCTGGCGCGGCGCAGGATGAAGTCGTGCACAAGGCCATCCTCGGACACCGTGTGCGACTCGGCGAGGCTCGGCGTCTGTGTGTCGCCCGGCATCGCCTTCACCACCGCGTCGTGCAGCGCATAGAGCAGCATATAGGGCGTGATGATGCCGGCGGCTTCGCCCGGGTCGAACCAACCCGGTGCCAGCGAGACGTGCACGCCATAGGTCAGCTGATCCCGCGATGCGGCGTTTGCAGCACCGCCTTGTCCGATGCCGGCGGCGGCAAGCGTGAACAGCGACCTTCGAGTGAATGGCGCGGCAACGCGGTGTGGAGTCGACTGGCCATGCCGCGATGCGGATGCGCTCATCGTGACCTCCCTGGATCGCCTCTCTGTGGAGGCGTGCATCCAGGCTAGGACAACGGTGGGTCTATGTCATCGGCAGCCACTACACTTGGCGTTCGGCAATAAGCTGCTTGATCGCGCCGATCGCCTTCGCCGGGTTCAACCCCTTTGGGCACGTGTCGGTGCAATTCATGATCGTGTGGCAGCGATACAGCTTGAATGGATCCTCCAGCGCGTCCAGCCGCTCGCCCGTGTGCTCGTCGCGCGAATCAGCGATCCAGCGGTAGGCCTGCAGCAGTACGGCGGGGCCCAGGTAGCGGTCGCCGTTCCACCAGTAACTGGGGCACGCGGTGGAGCAGCAGAAGCACAGGATGCACTCCCACAGCCCGTCCAGCTTCGCGCGCTCCTCGCGGCTCTGCCGTCGCTCGCCATCGGGTGGCGGCGCGGTCTCCGCCTGCAGCCACGGCTCGATGCTGCGCAATTGCGCATAGACCTGCGACAGGTCGGGTACCAGGTCCTTCACCACTGGCATGTGCGGCAGCGGGCTGATGCGCACTGCGCCCTTCACCTCTTCGATCGGCTTCAGGCAGGCGAGCGTGTTGCCGCCATCGATGTTCATCGCGCACGAGCCGCAGATGCCCTCGCGGCAAGATCGGCGGAACGTCAGCGTCGGATCGATCTCGTTCTTGATCTTGATCAGCGCGTCCAGGACCATCGGTCCGCAGGCGTCCAGGTCCACCTCGTAGGTGTCGGTATGTGGGTTGTGCCCGTCATCCGGCGACCACCGATAAATGCGGAATTCCCGCACCCGCTTGGCGCCTGCGGGCGCCTTGAACGACTGCCCGCGCGTGATGCGGCTGTTGGCAGGAAGTATGAATGTGGCCATGTGTCCTCAGTCTTGATCGTCCTGGCCGGCCTCGTACCGGCCATGCACGCCTATGCCACGTGCTCCAGATGGAGACGTGGATGGCCGCGCCATGCCCGGCCATGACGGGGGAAAGTGGTGGTTAATAGACACGCTGCTTCGGCGGTATCACCGACACCTCGTTGGTCAGCGTTTGCATCTTCACCGGCCGGTACGCAAGCTTCGACGCACCCGCCGCATCGCACCAGGCCAGCGTGTGCTTCATCCACTCTGCATCGTCCCGCGCGGGATAATCATCATGCGCATGCGCCCCACGGCTCTCGTGCCGCGCCTCCGCTCCCACCATCGTGGTCATCGCGTTGCCCATCAGGTTCTGTAGCTCCAGCGCCTCCATCAGGTCGCTGTTCCAGATTAGGCTGCGGTCAGACACCGACATGTCCGCCATGCCCTGCCACACCGCCTGCATCTTCGCGACACCTTCAGCCAGCGTCTGCGAATTGCGGAACACCGCAGCGTGCCGCTGCATGGTGCGCTGCATCTCCAGCCGCAGGTCGGCGACGCGCGACCCGCCGCTCGCATGCCGCGTCGCATCGAACCGATCGAGCGAATGTTCGCCGGCGCGCACCGGCAGCGGCGGCTGCGACGCGTTCGGCCTGATCGTATCCGCCGCGCGGTGGGCGGCGGCGCGTCCGAACACCACCAGGTCCAGCAGCGAGTTGGTACCCAGCCGGTTGGCACCGTGCACCGATACGCAGGCTGCCTCGCCCACCGCCATCAGCCCGGGCGCAACCGCATCGGGATCGTCCTGCGTCGGCCGCAGCACCTCGCCGTGGTGGTTCGTTGGGATGCCGCCCATGTTGTAGTGCACCGTCGGCAGCACCGGGATCGGGTCCTTCGTCACCTCCACGCCGGCGAACACCCGCGCGGTCTCGGAGATCCCCGGCAGCCGCTCGTGCAGGATGTCGGCGCCCAGATGCTCCAGGTGCAGCATGATATGGTCCTTGTGCGGACCGCAGCCGCGCCCTTCGGCGATCTCGATCGTCATCGAACGCGACACAACGTCGCGGCTCGCCAGGTCCTTCGCACTCGGCGCGTAGCGCTCCATGAAGCGCTCGCCTTCCGAGTTGGTCAGATAGCCGCCCTCGCCGCGCGCGCCCTCGGTGATCAGACAGCCGGCAGGGAAGATGCCGGTCGGATGGAACTGCACGAACTCCATGTCCTGGCACGGCAGCCCGGCGCGCAGCACCATGCCGTTGCCATCGCCGGTGCAGGTGTGCGCGGAAGTGCAGGAGAGATAGGTGCGGCCATAGCCACCGGTCGCCAGTACCACCGACTGCGCGCGGAACCGGTGGATCGACCCGTCCTCCAGGCACCACGCCGTCACCCCGCGGCACACGCCGTCCTCGTCCATGATCAGGTCAAGCGCGAAGTATTCGACGAAGAACTCCACCTCGTGCTTCAGGCTCTGCTGATACAGCGTGTGCAGGATGGCATGGCCAGTGCGGTCCGCCGCAGCGCAGGCGCGCATCGCGGGTTCCTTGCCATATTCCTTCATGTGGCCGCCGAACGGGCGCTGGTAGATCTTGCCGTCCTCGGTGCGGCTGAACGGCACGCCGTAATGCTCAAGCTCGTACACGGCCGGGATCGCCTCGCGGCACATGTATTCGATGGCGTCCTGGTCGCCCAGCCAATCCGACCCCTTCACGGTGTCGTACATGTGCCAGCGCCAGTCATCCTCGCCCATGTTGCCCAACGCCGCGCCGATGCCGCCCTGCGCCGCGACGGTGTGCGAGCGCGTCGGGAAGACTTTCGTGATGCAGGCCGTTTTCAGGCCTTTTTCCGCCATGCCGAAGGTGGCACGGAGCCCCGCGCCGCCGGCGCCGACGACGACGACGTCATAT
>DASSRN010000557.1:0-19655 GCA_035701785.1 Acetobacteraceae bacterium
GGCAGTATCTCTGCGCGTGGGGTCGTGCCGGCATGCCGCTCGCTGGACACGGTTTCGGTGCTTGCGCGCAGCGTCGATGAGGCGCTCGAAGTACAGCGGGTGATCGCGGGCTACGACGACGACGATCCGTATTCGCGCCGCGCGCCTTTCGACTACCTGCGTCGCGGTGCGCCATTGCCCGCGCCCCGGATTGCGACCGTCGAGACGGTGGACATCTCCCTGCTGCTCGAAGTGGCGCGCCTGCTGTACGAAGGTCCCTGGGTCGCCGAGCGCACTGCCGAGTTCCGCGAGTTGATTGAGCAGCATCCGGACATGCTGCGGGTGACCACGCGCACCGTGCTGGAAGGCGGCCTGACGCGCCGCACGGTGGACGCGTTCGACGCATTTCATCGCCTCGCCGAAGCGCGCCGAGAGGCCGAGCGCCTATTCCGTGACTACGACGCGCTGCTGCTGCCGACGGCGCCCTCGTGTCCGTCGCTCGCCGAAGTGGCCGCCGATCCGATCGGCGCCAATGCGCGTCTTGGCACCTACACCAACTTCGTCAACCTGTGCGATCTCGCGGCAATCGCAGTGCCGGCCGGCTTCGAGGCAACCGGTCTCGCGAAGGGCGTCACGCTGATCGGACCGGCCTGGTCGGAAGGCAGGCTTGCCGCGCTGGCTGACGCGATGCACCGGGAGAACACCGATCGTGTCGGCGCCACGCGTACCCCGCTGCCCCCGCCAGCGGCGCCCGATATGGTCGCCGCCGATGAGACCGCGCTGTTCTGCATCGGCGCTCACATGGGCGGACTGCCGCTCAACCATCAACTGACACAGTTCGGTGGTCGCTACGTGCGCGCAACCGAGACCGTGCCCCGCTACCGGCTGCATGCGCTCGGCGATCGGCCAGGTATGCTGCGCGCACAGGATGGCGTTGCGGTTGCCGGCGAGGTGTGGGCGCTGCCGACCGCCGCGCTTGGCGCGCTACTGGCTCAGGTGGCGAGCCCGCTCGGTCTTGGACAGGTCGAACTCAGCGATGGCATGTGCCTGGGCTTCCTGGCCGAGGCGGACGGCGTCACCGAGGCACCCGACATCAGCCGATGTGGCGGCTGGCGTGCGTGGCTCGCGGCACGGGAGGCTGCATGAGCGATGAAATCGACGCCTGGCTGGATGCCAGCGCCGCGATACTCGACATCGGCGTCGCTCCCGAATGGCGCGAGGCGATCCGCCTGCATCTGCGCATCACCCGCGATCTGGCACAGCGTGTGATCGAGTTTCCTCTGCCGGACGAGGCCGACCCCGCGCCGATCTTCCGCGCATGACAGGCTATGCCTGGGCGTCCGCCAGCCGCATCGCCGCCGACGTCGCTTGCGGCGAAACCACTGCTTCGAAGGTGGTCGAACAGGCGCTGGAGCGTATCGCGCGCCGCAACCCGCTGCTGAACGCGTTCACCGCGGTGACGGCGGATCGCGCGCGGGCCCGTGCCGCTGCAGCGCCAACTGGACCACTCGCCGGCGTGCCGTTCGCGGTCAAGAACCTGTTCGACGTTGCCGGCCTCGCGACACGCGCGGGTTCGAAGATCAATCGCGAGCATGCGCCGGCGACGGCCGACGCGACGCTGATCCGGCGGCTGGAGTCGGCCGGCGCGATCCTGGTCGGCGCGCTGAACATGGGCGAATACGCCTACGACTTCACCGGCGAGAACAGTCACGACGGCCCCTCGCGCAACCCGCACGATCCGACGCGGATGTCCGGTGGCTCGTCCGGCGGTTCGGGCAGCGCGGTTGCAGGCGGTCTGGTGCCGATCGCACTCGGCTCCGACACCAACGGCTCGATCCGCGTGCCTTCGTCGTTCTGCGGCATCTTCGGCCTGAAGCCCACCTATGGCCGGCTGTCGCGTGCCGGCAGCTTCCCATTCGTCTCGAGCCTCGACCACCTTGGGCCGTTCGCGCGCAACGCCACCGACCTCGCACTGGCGTATGACGCGATGACCGGACCCGATCCGCGCGATGCGACCTGCACGGAGCGAGCGGACGAGAAGGTCGCTCCGTCGCTGGGCAGCGGGATCGCCGGCCTGCGCATCGCCAGCGCCGGCGGATATTTCCGTGCCGGCGCCGGCACCGAAGCGCTGGCCGCGCTCGATCGTGTCGCGATTGCGTTGGATGCAATGCGCCAGGTCGAACTGCCGGAGGCCGCCGGAGCACGCGCAGCGGCGTATGTCATCACCACGTCGGAAGGGGCCGCCTTGCATCTGCATCGGCTGCGCACGAGGGCGCACGACTTCGACCCCGACGTGCGCGATCGGCTGATCGCGGGCGCGATGGTTCCGTCAGCCTGGGTGGTGCAGGCACAGAAATTCCGTCGCTGGTATCGCAACGCCGTGCTGCGCCTGTTCGAAGAGGTCGACGCGATCATCGCGCCAGCGACCCCGTGCGTCGCTCCGGAGATCGGCCAGAAGACCTTTCTGCTGCACGGCGTGGAGGTGCCGCTGCGCCCCAATATCGGTATCTACACGCAGCCGATCTCGTTCATCGGCCTGCCGGTGGTGGCGGTCCCTGTGCCGCAGCCGGGTGGCATGCCGATCGCCGTGCAGATCATCGCCGCACCCTGGCGCGAGGACGTGGCATTGCGGGTGGCACATGACCTGGAGGCGCGCGGCATCGCGCAGGCGCCGCGACCGCCGGAGTAGCGGGTCCCGACCCGGCTTAGCTCACCTCGCGCAGGAACGCGTCCATGCGCGCGGACGCCTGTTCGGAAAGCGCATTGGGGAACAGCGTGAAGCCGTGCGCGCCGCCGGGGTAGATCGCCAGTTCCGCAGCATTGCCCGCCGCAATCCAGCGCGCGTGCATGAACAGCGTGTCATCCAGCAGCGCGTCGGCGGTGCCGACGCTGAACAGCGCCGGCGGCATGCCATGCAGCCGCGCGAACAGCGGTGAGATGTCCGGATCGCGCCGGTCGGTGATCGCCGGCAGGAACGCGTTGTAGAACTGCACCATGTCGCTGGTGCGCAGCACCAGTCTTTCCTCGCCGAACAACCGCTGGCTCGGCGTCATCGACAGATCGTACGCGCCGTACACCAGGTTCGCGCCGCGGAAGCCGGTGTAGCCATGCCGGTCGCGCATGCGCAGCAGCGTCACCGCCGCCAGATGCCCGCCAGCGGACTCGCCACCGATCGTCAGCACCTCGGAGCCGAACTCCGCCTTGGCATTGCGCGCCAGCCACAGGGCCGCCTGTTCGCAATCGTCCGGCCCGGCCGGATACGGATGCTCGGGTGCGAGGCGATACTCCACGCTGACCACTGCCAGCCCCGTGTTGTCGGCGATGCGCTCAAGCTTGGGGTCCTGCATGTCGGAGCCGCCCAAAACCCATCCGCCGCCATGGATGTGGAAATAGACGCCGCGCGGGCTGCCGGGTGTGACGATGCGCAGCGGAATGTCGTTGCCCGCTGTGCCGCGGATCGTGCGAATGCTGGCGCGCTGCGACATCACGGGCGCCGGGAACGGGCCATCGCCGCGGCGCCGTGCGACGCGCGTCGTCTCCGCGCCGACCACCCACCAGTCCAGCGTCGGGGTCAGCAACTGCACCATCTGCTCGTTGAGCGCGCGTGTTTCCGGCGTAACGGCGTCAGGGCGGAACAGCGCAGGGTCAAAGGGGTTCGCCATCCGTTCACTCCATGCAAATCGGATCCAGTAGGTCTCACGCCAATCGTGAAGACAACCCGGCGCCGCAGATGCCGTTGCACATACGACGGGTGCGCCCGTCAACGTACCGAAAGGGAGATTGAGTGATGGCCGAACAGCGACATACCGGCAATCCGGGCAATTTCGCGGAAGACCGCGAGAAGGCCTCCCGCGCGGGCCATGTCGGTGGACAGCACAGCTCCGGCAATTTCGCCAATGACCGCGAGCGCGCGGCAGAAGCCGGGCGCAGGGGCGGTGAGCGCAGCCATGGCGGCGGCGGTGCGCAGCACAATCCGGGGAACTTTGCCCAGGATCGTGAGCGTGCCTCCGAGGCCGGCCGCAAGGGCGGCCAGCACTGAGAAAGGCGACCGTCCGGCTTTGCGGCCGGGCGGTCGCCGCAGTGCGGCATAACACCGATGAGCGACAGAGAACCCCAGCCAGCCCGTGCGCGTCGCGCAGAACGGCGGGTTTCAACCGCCCGCGACAGCCTGCCCGGTGAACGCAACGATCTGCCGCCGGGGACGTTGGATAAGGTGCCGGTGGATCCGCAAGGCGACGAGAACCGTGACCCGCCGCCCCAGGCGCCGGTCATCCCCCGTTGAGGAGGCAGCGCCATGTCGGCAACAGTTGCTAAAGAAGGGCCGGCGATCGGCCCGCTGCACGAGGTTCGCGCGGCGTTCGCCAGCGCGGATGCAATGGCGAGCGCAGTCAGCCGGCTCGAACGATCGGGGTTCGATCGCGCCGATCTCAGCCTGCCGGAACCAGTGCCGGCTGCCACGCCTGAGACCAGTGCCAGGCCAGTCGATACCGAATCGGACGCAAGGCAGGCCCGCACGCTTCATGTGAGCGGTGCCGCAGCCGTGGTGGCGCTGGCTGCCGCCGGCATCGTGATCGCCTCGGGCGGCAGTATCGTCTGGGCGGTCGTCGCAGCGATCCTTGGTGCGCTGGTTGCGGGAGGAATCGTGCACCTGATGAGCACCGCCTCGAACGAGGGCGAGCAGATCGATCGCGAGCGGAAGGCGGCAGTTGGTGCTCTGATCCTGTCGGTACGGGCCCCCACGCGAGAGAAGCAGCAGGAAGCTGCAACCATCCTGCGGGCCTCGGGTGGCACCGGCCTGGAGGCTGAATGATGGCGGACGACAGGAAGATCGATGAAGCGTTGAAGGAGAGCTTCCCCGCGAGCGACCCGCCGGCGTCGAGCGGCATCACGGGCCCGGGAGCGCGCCCCGAACGAGCGTCGCACGATCGCAGTGACGACGAGAGGCCGAAAGGCACACCGACGCATGACCGGCACGCGACGGAGACCGCACACCAGTGGGAGGATGAAAAGCGGCCGGGGAAGCGCTGACAAACAGGTTTCGGGAATGTCGCGGCGACGGTAGCATGATGCATGCCGCCGCTGCGCTTGTTGGCCGATGACCTGACCGGGGCGCTCGACAGCGCTGCGCGCTTCCTGCCGCTGACCGGGCCGGTCGCCATATCCTGGCGCGACATCGTGCCGGGTGCCCTCGCTTTCGACAGCGATACCCGTGATCTGGATGCGAGCGGGGCCCAGGCGCGCATTGCCGAGGTCGCATCCGTGTTGGATGGCGGTGACCCGGCATTCAAGAAGATCGACAGCCTGTTGCGTGGCCGCGTTGCACTGGAGCTTGCGCAATGCATGGGTCGCTTCGACCACTGCGTGCTGGCGCCCGCTTTTCCGTTTCAGGGGCGCATCACCGCTGCCGGTCGCCAACGCGCGCGCGATGGCGAAGGCTGGCGCGACTGCGGCGTGGATCTGGCTGGCGGGCTGCGGGGATTGGGCGTGGAGCTCCAGGTGCGGGACGCCACGTCCGACGCAGACCTCGATGCCATCGTGGCGGAGGGGCGGCGGCTCGCGGGGCGTGTGCTGTGGTGCGGCACCGGCGGCCTGGCGGGTGCGCTTGCCGGGCGTGGCACAGCTCCCAGGCCGACGCTCCCGAAGCCGGTGCTGGCTCTTATCGGCAGCGACCATGCAGTGACCCGGGCGCAGGTCGCGGCAGTGCCTGCGACGCTGCGCGACGCCCTTGTGCTGTGTCCGCTTCCGCCGGGGCTCGATCGCGCGGAGGCCCGGCAACGGATCGCCACCACCTTCGCCGAGTTGCTCCGGCGCGGGCCAAGGCCTGGAACGCTGTTCGTCACGGGTGGCGCGACGCTGCGTGACGTCTGCGATGCGCTGGGCGTCGCCCGGCTTGAGGTTGATGGCGAGCTGGAGCCCGGCGTCCCCGCGTCGATCCTGTGCGGCGGCGCCTGGGATGGCCAGCGCCTGGTCTCGAAGTCCGGCGCTTTCGGCGATACAGCGTTCCTGGCGCGACTGTTGGGAGAAGCACAATGAGCAGGCTGGCAATCACCATGGGCGATCCCGCAGGGGTTGGGCCGGAGATCATTGTCAAAGCCTGCCGGCGGCTGGCGCCGCGCATCGAGAGTGGGACCCTGCGGCTGCTGGTCATCGGCCACCAGTCGGCGCTCAATGCCGCGCGAACCCTGCTGCAGGATAATCTTGAATTCGCCACCGATCCGGAAGCCGGGCTGGCCTTCCTTGCCGCCGGCGAGGAAGCCGAGCCAATCAGGTTCGGCGCGATCGCGCCGGAAGCCGGGCGCTTCGCCTACCTGGCTGTCGCAAAGGCGGTACGGCTGGCGCGTGCCGGCCGGATCGACGCGATCGTCACGGCGCCGCTGAACAAGGAGGCGCTGAACCTGGCCGGCTACCACTATGCCGGCCATACCGACATGCTGGCGGCGCTCACCGAAACGCGCAGCTCGGTCATGCTGCTGGCGCACGGCGACATGCGCGTGGGCCACGTCACCACCCACGTGGCGCTCGCCGACGTGCCGCGCCTGCTGACGCCGGAGCGCCTGCGGCGGACCATCGACCTCACGCACGCAGCGGTGCGCGACCTGGGCATTGCGGCGCCTCGCGTCGCGGTGGCAGCGCTCAATCCGCATGCCGGGGAAGGTGGCCTGTTCGGTCGGCAGGACATCGAGATCACCACGCCGGTGGTGGAGCAGTGCCGGACGGATGGGATGGACGTGACGGGCCCGGTGCCCGGCGACACGGTGTTCGTGAAGCTGCGTGCCCGTCAGTTCGACGCAGTGGTGGCGATGTACCACGACCAGGGCCACATCCCGGTCAAGCTGCTCGGGTTCGATGTCGACCCGGCCACCGGCACCTGGCGCGCGCTGTCGGGCGTGAACATCACGCTGGGACTGCCGGTGATCCGCACCTCGGTCGACCATGGCACCGCGTTCGATATCGCGGGAAAGGGCATCGCCAGCGAGGAAAGCCTGATCGAGGCGATCGACTATGCCGAACGTCTGGCGGCGAACCGTGCGGCAAGTGTTTGATCGAGATCAATGGCAACGGCCCGGCTTCATGCAACGTTAACCAGTGCCTGTCCGACAGGCTGGAGGGACGCACGCATGAACCGCGAAATGGTGGAAATCATCCGCAACCAGAAGCCGCTGACGCTGCCGCCCAGCGCCACTGTGCAGGATGCCTGCCGGCACATGCACGAGCGCAAAGTGGGCGCGGTCCTGGTCACCAACCCGCGTGGCGAGCTGGAGGGCATCTTCACCGGCCGCGACGTGGTGCGCATCGCGGCCGAAGGGAAGAACTTCACCTCGACCCATCTGCGCCAGGTGATGACCAAGACGCCGGACTGCCTGCCGCCGCGCCACACGGCGATCGACGCGCTGCGGCTGATGCGCGATGGCGGCTACCGGCACGTTCCGGTCGTGCACGAGGGGTTGGTCATCGGCATCGTCTCGCGTGGCGACTTCCGCGGCCTGGAGCAGGACCGCCTGGACGAAGAGACCGGTATCTGGGAGCGGATGCGCTGAAGCTCAGCGCCGGCGCATCAGCCTGATCGCCAGCGGTACCAGCTGGGTCGCCAGCGCGGAGACGGCCATGCCGCTGCTGGCGTTCTCCAGCGCGCGGCGGCGGATCTGCAGAGCCTCCGCTTCGATCCGTCCCGGCGACGACTTCGCCGCGATCAACCCGAGGATTGCCGCCAGCACGAGTTCCGCGCCGCCGATGATGAGGGCGGTTGGCGGCCGGTCGAAGGTCCGGCGCAGCCAGTACCATAGCGCGATGTGGAAGAAGATCAGCGCGCCGAGGAACAGCGCAAACGCGATCATTCCCAGCACCGCTCGCGTGACGGTTCGCTGGGCGGCGTAGCGCAGGCGAAGTCCCTCCGCCTCGGCGGCGACTCGGGCGAGGCGGAGGGTCCGCATCGGTCAGCGCATCGCCCGGCCGAGGAGGAAACCGACGCCGGCGGCTATCAGCACGGCAATCAGCGGTTGTTCGCGCACTTTGCCCGAAACGCTCTCCGCCTGACCGCGCATGGTATCCGCGGCGTCATGGAGCGCGCGTTCAGCGCGCCCTGCCGCATCGGCGAGCGCCGGGGTCACGCGATCCTTCATAAGCGCCTCGACCTGCTCGCGCAGCCGGGCGATCTGGGCCGTCGCGTCGCCGGCCACCGATGATTCGCTGGTGTCATGTGCCATGCAGAAAGCCCTCCCGTTGAACGAACCTATCCATCGCCAGACTTGTGTCGAAATATGGCGTGGCCGCCGTCGCAGGGATGCACGGTTGCGCGAGCGAAGCTGTCAGCCGGTCACGGTTTCCAACACGGCCGCAGGTCGCGCCAACATCGCTGCTATCTGCGTCGCCAGCGCGGGCACCTGTTTGGCGGGAACCGCCGGACTGAACAGATAGCCCTGCATCTCGGAGCAGCCGATCGCCGCCAGCGCATCGAACTGGTCGCGCGTTTCCACGCCTTCAGCGGTCGTCGCCATGCCGAGGTCGCGGCTCAGGCCGACGGCTGCGCGAACGACCGCGTTGCAGTCCGGGCGCTTGCCGAGTTC
The DNA here is from genome assembly GCA_035701785.1 of Acetobacteraceae bacterium. Classification (GTDB taxonomy): domain Bacteria; phylum Pseudomonadota; class Alphaproteobacteria; order Acetobacterales; family Acetobacteraceae; genus JAMXLO01. The sequence continues at coordinate 8,544 of DASSRN010000557.1, forward strand.
CCGGACGAAGGACTGGTCGATCTTGATGCGGTCGAACGGAAAGCGGAGCAGGTAACCCAACGACGAGTAGCCGGTGCCGAAGTCATCCATGGCCACACGGACGCCCAGTTTGCGCAGCCGGTGCAGCGTTGCCAGCGTGTCCTCGGTGTCCTCCAGCATCACGGTTTCGGTGATCTCGAGCTCCAGCCGGCCAGGGTCCAGCCCCGAAGACCGCAAGGCCCTCGCCACCACGCCTATCAGGTCCCGGCTTCTGAACTGAATTGGTGAAATGTTGACCGCAACGATGGGTGAGCCCGGCCACTCGAACGCGTCGACGCAAGCCTTGCGCAGCACTCTTTCGCCGAGTGTGCCGACCAGGCCGATTTCTTCTGCTACGGAGATGAATTCGCCGGGAGGCACGAAGCCGCGCTCGGGATGCTGCCATCGTGCCAGCGCTTCGAAACCCGCCACCGCGCGGTCGCGCACGCTGACCACGGGCTGGTAGTGCACCTCGATCTCGTCTGTCTGAAGCGCCTGGCGCAGATCGAGTTCCAACGCCCGGCGCGCCTGTATCTGCGCGTCCATCTCCGCGTGGAACAGCCGGTAGACGCCGCGCCCGTCCGCCTTCGCGCGATACAGTGCGAGGTCCGCCGCGCGCAGCAGGTGGTCGGGGTCCGTGCCATCATGTGGTGCGAACGCGATGCCGATGCTGGCGCCGATGACGATGCGGTGTCCGTCGATGTCGAACGGCGTCCGGACGGCTTCCAGCAGGCGCGCGGCGAAACCGGTCGCCTCCGTCGTGCGACGCAACAGTGGCTGCACGATCGCGAACTCATCGCCGCCCAGCCGGGCCGTGGTGTCGGTGTCGCGCGTCTCCTGTGCCAGCCGCTCCGCGACCGCCTGCAACAATGCATCGCCGATCGGGTGGCCCAGCGTGTCGTTCACCGTTTTGAACTGATCCAGATCGAGGCAGAACAGGGCGAGGCCACTCCCCGGCCTGGCCTGGGACACCGCCGCCTCCAGCTTCAGGCGGAACAGCACGCGGTTGGGCAGATCGGTCAGCGGGTCGTGATGCGCGATGTGCGCCAGCCGCGCTTCGGCGGCGCGGCGTTCGGTGATCTCCTCGAACGTGGTGAGCCAGCCGCTCTGCATCGGCTGGTGCGTCATGGTGAACGCACGGCCATTGTCCCACTCCCAGAGTGCAGTGGTGCGTTCGCGGTGCTTGACCAATTCCATGCGGCGGGCACGGGCACGTTCCATGTCGTCTGCCGACACCTGGCCGGCAGCAACCACCGTGGCGGCGGTTTCCTCATAGGTCATGCCGCGCGTCAGCGCGCCGTCAGGCAATCCGAACATCCGATGCAGCCGACGGTTCGATACCAGCAGGCGGTTATCGGCGTCGAACATCGACAGGCCCTGCAGCATGTTGTTCAGCGCCATGTCGAAACGCTGGTTCTGCTCGTGCATCGCGTGTGCGGCGCGCTCCCGCTCCTCGGCTTTCGCCCGGGCTGCTTCCGCTGCTTCGATCAGCTGGTAGCTGCGCAAGTGACGCACCGCCATCAGCACGGTCCCCGCAAGCACGAGCTCCAGGGCAAGCGACACGCTGCCGATGACCCAGGCCTCGTTTCGCCAGGTGGCCAGAATGGCATCAACCTTATCGGTGGCCGTGGCGATCAGCGGATAATGCAGTACGCGGTGCGCTGAGATCACGCGATCTACGCCATCCAGCGTGCTGGTCAGCCGGATCGGACTCCCACCGAGTGAGGCAACAATGCGATTGTAATTCTGCGCCCGGGCGAAGCTCTCACCGATCCTGTTGTCCAGGTGCGGGTAGCGAATCAGCAGCGTCCCGTCGTCGCGATAGATCGTGAAGGAATTGTCGCTGAGCCCGTCGCGATCGTAATCGGTCGACAACTGCGCGAACAGCCGTTCGAAGTAATCGGTGAAGATCGTGCACAGGACGATGCCGATGAGTTGCCCGTCAGGAGATTCGATCCGGCGGCTGAAATAGATGGTCCACTTGCCGGTGGTCAGGCTGCGCTGCGGTCGGCTGATGGCCGTCTTCGGGGCATTCGGCACCATCAGGTCGGCAATAAAATCGCGATCGCGGACATCGATTTCGGGTGCAGGCCAGCTGCGGGAGAAGTTGATCAGCCTGCCTTCGGCATCATGCAGTGAGAGCGCTGCGATATGCGGCAGCCTCGCAATTCGGTGCGCCAGATCCTGATGGATCTCCGCGGAGGACATCTGCTGGCGAAAGCCTTCGGGCGAATCGATACCGCGACGCTCGATATCGTCGAGTAGTTGCATCTGCAGCAGATCGACACTCTGGATGCCCCAGTCCAGCCCGTCGGCGACGACCAGAGACAGGTTACCGAGGTCCTGCCTTGCGTGATCGAGATGGTCCTCCCGCAGGTCGTCGATCAGCCACCACACCGTGCCGGCAAGGGCAAGGCCAATGACCATCCCACAGGCGACGATCAGGAATCGGGCGCGGGCGTGGCCGATCGCGATCGCCAGCCGCGCGAAGCGCGATAGCATAGCCGGTTTCCCCTCAGTGCCATGAGCTTTGCCAGAGAGCCCTGAAAGGCCAGTTAACGCCGCTACGCTCGGTACGATCCGTTACCGAGCGGTCTGCTCCAGGCTCATCAGCGAACGCCCGCGCGTTTCCGGCAAGAGCAGCAGCGCCACGATCATCACGCCGTAGGCCGCCAGGCTGAACACGGCTATGGCGATGGTCAGGCCCATCTGAGTGGCCAGGAACCCCACCAATGCGGGGAACAGCGCGCCGATGCCGCGGCCGGCGTTGTAGCAGAACCCCTGGCCCACGCCGCGCACCGCCGTCGGATAGAGTTCGGTCATGAACGAGCCCATCGGCGAGAACATGATCAGCGAGACATACCCGAGCACGAACCCAACCGGCAGGAACCACTCGTTGCTGAGCGGAGCCAGCAGATAGACCAGCGTCAGCACGATCGAAGCGACCGCCGACAGCAGGAACGTGCTTTTGCGTCCGATCGCGTCGGCCAGATAGGCACCGGTGACGAAGCCAAAGAAGGCGCCCAGGATCAGCACCATTGTGTAGCCGCCGGTGCCCACCGCCGATATGCCGCGCACCGTTTTCAGGTAGGTCGGCAGCCAGACGCCCAGCGCGTAGCCGCCGCCCTGCGCGCCGGTCACCATCATGGCGACGCGCCAGGTGGTGGCGAGGTAAGGCGGCTTCAGCGCGGTGAACGCGTGCATGACACCGGCGGGTGCAGCCCGGTCGCGACGGATTTCCGGCTCTTCGATATAGCGGCGGATGAAGAACACCAATGCGGCTGGCGCGAGCCCGATCCAGAACAGCGTGCGCCAGGCATAGTCCTCAGGCAGCACTGCGATCAGCAGGGTGTAGAGCAGCGCTGCGGCGCCCCAGCCGATCGACCAGCCGGTCTGCACCATCCCGACGGCGCGGCCGCGATAGCGGTCCTGGATCACCTCGCCCATCAGCACCGCGCCCGCCGCCCACTCACCGCCGAAGCCCAGACCCTGCAACGCGCGGAAGATGAACAGCTGGGTGAAGTCCTGCGCAAAGCCGCACAGGAAGGTGAAGACTGCGTACCATGCGATGGTGACCTGGAGCACGCGCACACGGCCCCAACGATCGGACAGCGCTCCGGCGATCCAGCCGCCGAACGCCGATACCAGCAGAGTTATGGTTCCGAGTACGCCGGCCTGGCCGGTGGTGATATGCCATAGCCCAAGCAGGCTGGGGATGACGAAGGAAAAGATCTGTACGTCGAGCGCGTCCAGCGACCAGCCACCGAAGCAGGCGAGCATGGTCCGGCGTTCGCGCGCGGTCAGGTCGGAGAACCACGCGAACATGACGAATCGTCCCAGTGTGTCGGCCGCTTTGCGCGGTCCGCATTGCAGGCTGCTACAGGCGATTCGGCGTGTCTAGCGAGGCGGGAACCGGGTCTGTCCGTTGCGCCACGCTGCGTAGCGGTCAGCTGCGGCGATCGCCTCGCGCTCCACCGCGCTGCTGTCGGCGATGTAGCGCGCGGCAAATGCCTCGACGCCCCAACGCCGGTATTGCACGACATGCGTCAGCTCGTGCACCCAGAGCCTGGTGTTGTGCTCCACGTCTGCCGTGCGTCGGAACAGGATCACGTCGATCAAGGTGATTGCCTCGACGTCGCCATACTGCAGCGCCAGGCCGGATAGCTGACCGGTGCCGTGGCTCCAGCGGACTGCCGATAAAAGGTCGGGCGGAAACCAGCCGGCAAGCTGCGGTACGATCGACAGCGGCACCGGCATTGTGCCCGCTGCCAAGGCGTCGGCCCTGGCCGCGGTGATCAGTTGAGCGAGGAAGGAAGCCGCGTAGTCGTTGAGTGGCGGGCTCCACGATTGGCCCACCAAAGCTACAGTCAGCAGGTGGCGGCGGGACACCTCGCAAGTGAAGCGCCCGCCGCCCGGCTGCCCGGAAGTCAGATCACGTGGAACAAGTACAGCAGAATGATGACCGGGATCGGAATGCCAAGAACCCACAGTAAAATCCCACGCATGACGCACCTCTATTTTGTTGCCCCTGCAATGATTGTAAAGTCGTCGCCCCACGTGGCGGTTGTGTGGCAGATCGATCACCGATCAGCGATCACAACCTCACACGTACGCCAGCAATCACTGAGGTGCCGGGCGTCTGATAGCCGTTCACCGGCTCGAACTTCGAGTAGAACATGTTCTGCGCATTGGCGAACAGCTGCACGTGCGGCGCTACGTCGTAGGTCACTGTGAGGTTGGCGATGAGCCCGTGCTGCGACGACACGATATTCGCTGTCGCGTTGCCGCCGTTGTCGACCAGGAAGTCCTGGAACGCGCCGGTCAGCAGCAGTTCGGGCGAGATGGTGAGACCTGGCAGCGGCGTGATGGTGGCGTTGAGCGCCGCTGCGTTCTGTGGCCGACGCAACAGGCGCGACCCGGTATCGGCATTCTGCGCATCGGTGAAGGTGTAGCTGGCCTGGACGGTCAGCCAGTTGGCGAGACGAAGCGACAACTCCGTCTCCACACCCTGGATGTGCGCGGAGCCAACGTTCACCACAGTGTCCACCGGCACCAACTGGGCGACGATCAGGTTCTGGATCTGCTCGTTGAAGTAGGTCGCGCCGAAGGTCGCTGGACCGACCGTGGTGGTGAAGCCTGCCTCCCAGCCCTGCGCGCTTTCCGGCAGCAGATTGGGATTGCCGACGAAGCCGAACGAGTCGACGCCGAAGCGATCGAACAGCGCGGGCGCACGGAACGCGGTGCCATAGGCGGCCTTGAAGCGCGTCAGCACTTCCGGCACGTCGAGCACCGCGCCCAACCGCCAGGTGAACGGCACGTCACCGGCGACCCAGTCCTGCCGGATCTGCCCGATCAGCGTCAGCCGCTGCAGCAGCGTCGTCTGCAATCCCGCATACAGCGCCTCGTCGGTCATCGAGGCCTTCGCCGATTGCGCGAATGCCGACCCGAAGAACGACTGGTTGACCTTGACATTGACGCTGTCGGCGATGTGCTCGAAGCCGAAGGTGAGATCGGTCGCCGATTGTTGCGGCACATCGATCAGGTCCGACAGATGCACTGTGTTGTTCCACTGCACGGCGGTGCGGTAGCCGTGGTAGCGCGAATCGTTGGACTGCTGATTGGGGTCGAGCGGATTGAGTGCCTCGGTGTAGTGGCGATCTTCCTGCAGCCGCCCCACGAACGCGCTGGTCTGGTATGTGCCGTTGAACAACTGCGAGGTGACGCCGATGCGTCCCAGCAGCGAGACGTCGTTGCCGGTGGAATTGCTGTTGTCGAAGGTGGGATTGCCGAGGGCGTCGAAGCCGAACACTGCGCGCCGTGCACGCAGGAACAAGGAGAGCCGCGTGCCGTCCACCGGTGTATAGCCCAGGTTCAGCGTGCCGACCGCCTCGCTGAACGGATCCGGCACGCCGGTGTAGATCGACATGCGCTGCGGCGTCGCATCATAGCCGCGCTGCGCCTGGCCTTGGAACGTAGCCGAATAGTCGAGCGGTCCGTCGATGCCGGAGGCGTTCACGTTGCCTTCGACCTGCCGCGGATACCCGGCGCCGAGTTCACTGGTGAAGTGGAAACCCTGTTCGTGTCCCTGGCGCGAGATCAGGTTGATCACGCCGCCGATCGCGCCGGAGCCGTAAAGCGCCGCCATAGGCCCACGGATCACCTCGATGCGCTCGACATCGGCCAGCGTATCGACGCCGAAGTTGAATGCGCCCGACGAGTCGGAAGCGTCGTTCAGCGGCATGCCGTCGCGCAGCACCAGCACCTGGTTCGAGTTGGTGCCGCGCACGAACACGCTGGCGTTGCCGCCATAGCCGCCCGACTGGCTGACCCGCACACCAGGAATGGCGGAGAGTGCCTGGGTCAACACGGTGTAGTCGCGCTGCTCGATGGTCTGACGATCGATCACCGTGACGCCGGCGGGGATATCCACAACCGGCGTTGGCACACGGGTCGCGGTGACGACGGTCTCGGGCAGCGGTGTGGTTTCGTCCGCGAGTGCCGGTGTGCACAGCGTAGCGGTGGATAGACAGCATTGCACAACAACACGTACGCCGCGCTGACGCATGGCGGAACTCCATCGACCGAGGGATCGACAGCCCGCCCGAGGGTTCACCCTCGCCGCATCGGTACACCCCGCCCGAGGCACGCGCGCAGTCTCGACGCCGGCCGGTCTCCTGGCTCACGGGTCATCGCCTGTTCCCGCCTTCTCGCCTTGCGGCAATGGCATAGAGGGACGGCTCGCCGCGCACAGTTGCGGGGGCAGCAGCCCTGTCCTCGCACGGAGGCCTGGCTTTCCCGTTTCAGCCCTTGCGGGCCACCGGCGTCTGCCAGCACAGTAACGCATCCGATAGGGTTCGCAATGATTCCGCGCATCGAGTTCGAACCGGATGCGATTGGTCCCCTATAGAGGCTATCGTTTCCCCCAGCGCTGCTTCTCGACCGTCTCTTCCTCGATCGTGTAGGACTGCTCGAGCCCAACCAGATCCTCGATCTGGTGGCGGGCGTCGACGCAGTCCTGCGCGCTGAGGCCGGTGAACGTGCCGGTCGCCCTGATCTCCTCGAGCGCGCTTCACCGTGATGAACGCGACGACCAGACTGGTGACCGCGCCGATGCCTCCAGCTAGGTGCCGAAGGCTTCTATTACTGCGGCATGGTTGGCGCGGGTCTCTTCCGGACCTATGCCAAAGAACGGAGATCCGAGGATCAGCCTGTCGTACAGTCCCTCGAACTGACGGGCCTGGGCGCGCACATCGTCCTTCGTCCCCGCAAATGCCAGCGCGGCGACCATGTCATCCGTCACGGCGTTTACCATTGCCTGATAATCTCCCAGGCCGAATGCGGTGCGGATCGCCTGAGCCTGAGTGGTGAATCCTAACGGGGAGAGCACAATGTCGTAGTAGGGCAGCACGCTGTAGAAGGCGATCGCATGTCGGACCAGGTTTCGTGCGCGGGCGGCGTCGCGGTCAACGGCGCAGAGTCTCAGGAGGCATAGTTCACACGACCCGCCATTACGCTTGCCGATCCCTGTCTTCAAATTCGGATGCACTATGTCCTTCAGGTAAACGGCGCTGTTGAGGGGACCCAGGATCAGTCCCTCGGTATGCGAGCCAGCCAACCGGATCATGAGACGGTTGACGCCCGCCAGGTAGATGGGGATTTCGGTGATCGGGGCTGTCAGGAATGGGACATAGTCCGTGACGCTGTAATAGGTGCCGGAATACGACGCCGGGCTACCTGGCGTTGCTTTCAGAACCGACCGGATGCATTCGATATATTCTCTGATCTGAGCCACCGGCTTCTGCACGTCGATACCGTACCAGTTCTGGTTCCAGATTTTCGGTGCCGTCCCGACGCCGAGGACAAACTTTCCCTTGGTGAGTTCTGCCATCGAGAGCGCACTGAGTGCGGTCATGACCGGTGGTCGCGCCATCTGTGAGATTGCGGTGCCAACCCGGAGTTTCTTTGCCACACCCGCAATCGCCGTCAGCGGAACGAATGCATCCCGCCATCCCTCGGCAGTCCAGACGACATCGGCACCGGCAGCTTCGGCGAGAGAAGCGAAGTGCAGAACGTCGTCGAGCGTCAGGCAATCTGCATTGTAGATTATGCCCCATTTCTTATTCGTCATGGAGTTCTCCCCCGTTCTGGTCTCGATTTATTTGGAGAGGATAGTCGTTCGAAACCGAGCAAGGGAAGAAGAATGGTCGATACCCTTTCACTTGCCGACGGGGTGCAGTGCCTATGATAGGAATTTCATCCTTGACATCGCCCTGCTGATGATGTTCTTGTTGTGTTCATGTCTGCCGCGGCCCCACCTTTGGTCCAAACCACGCGACCGGCCGCACCTCCGGCCGGTGCGGATATGGCTCCCAGCATCGGTCGCGTTCTGGGTCTCGTTCGCAAGCTGATCGACTACGGCAGGCAACTCGCTGCCACCGTGCAGCAGCGCGCCTCGGCGCCGGGCTTTGCGCTGTTCGCCAAGCCGTTCGGCACCGCCGACCTCGCCGCCATCCTCGCCCGCATCACGGCTGGCCTGCGCCGCGCGACGGCACTGGAAGCAGCCCTCGAAAGCCGCGCCGCCCGCGGCGAGGACCTCTCGCCGGCACCCGTCCGCGAGCCGTCCCCGCGCGCAGCAGGGCAGGTCGCGCGGTCGGAAACCCGACCCGAAGCGCGGCGCACCGACCTAATCGAGGACCCGCGCCTCGCCCGGCTCCCGACCGAGGAGGAAATCGCCATAGAGGTGCGCCGTCGCCCGGTCGGCGCTGTGATCGCCGATATCTGCCGCGATCTTGGCATAGCACCCGGCCGGGTCGACACCGCGTTCTGGCACGAACTCAGCCGCACCATCATCACCTACGGCGGCAGCTTCATCCGCTTCCTCCAGGACCTGGATCGGCGATGGTTCGCTGCCGAGCCCGGGGACCGGACTGACTTTGGGTCGTCCGCGGCACCGCAGCGATTGCCGGTGCCCACGACCCGACCGCCCTGACTACCGCCCGCGGCTCACGGTGTAATCGGTCACCGCAATCAGTGCGCCGCGCAATTGGCTGTCAGTAAATGCCCCGAGCGCCTGTTTGGCCGCGCCGGCGAAGCCGCGCGCCCGCTCCAGCGTGGCGTCGATCGCGCCACAGCGCTGCATCAGGTGCAGCGCGCGATCGAGGTCCGCCTCGGTCTGCTCGGTGGTCTCCATCGTGCGATGCCAGAAGTCGCGCTCGGCCGCATCGCCCACCTGGTAGGCGAGCAGCACCGGCAGCGTCATCTTGCCTTCGCGGAAGTCGTCGCCGATGGTCTTGCCCAGCACCGACTGGTCGGCGGCGTAGTCCAGCGCATCATCCACCAGCTGGAATGCGATCCCGAGATTCAGGCCGAACTCGGCCAGCGCCGCGGCCTCGGCCGCCGGGCGGTCAGCCACCACCGCGCCCACCTCGCAGGCGGCGGCGAACAGCGCCGCGGTCTTCCCCTTGATGACCTCCAGGTAGCGCGCATCGGAGGTGGAGAGGTCGTTCTGCGTGACCAGTTGCAACACCTCGCCCTCGGCGATCGTCGCGGCGGCCTGCGACAGGATGCGCAGCACGTCCAGCGAACCGTCCTCCACCATCAGCTGGAAGGCGCGGGCGAACAGGAAGTCGCCGACCAGCACGGAGGCCTGGTTGCCGAACACCGCGTTGGCCGATGCAAGGCCGCGCCGCAGCAGGCTTTCGTCCACCACGTCGTCGTGCAGCAGCGTCGCGGTATGGATGAACTCGACGCAGGCGGCGAGCTTGACGTGGCGGTCACCCTGGTAGCCGCACAGCCGGGCCGAGGCGAGCGTCAGCAGCGGGCGCAGCCGCTTGCCGCCGGCGGCGACGATGTGCGCCGCCAGTTGTGGGATCAGCTGCACCGGGCTGTCCATCCGGGCCACGATGGTACGGTTGCAGGCGGCCAGGTCGTCAGCGAGCAGGGACACCAGCGTGGTCAGCGCATCGTCGCCCGACGACACGGATGCTTCGCGTTCGGTCAGCGCTGCAATGGCCCTGGAGGGGCCGGCAACGACGTCCAAGCTCGCCTCCTTGCTTGCATCTCTGGCAGCCCGCGGCACCATATCGGCGCGCCGGAAAACGGGTCAAGCAAAGCCCCGGCGAGGAGGGTTGCCCAAGGTGCGCGTGCTGGCGACATCCAACGATCCGGTGCGGCTTTCGTTCCTCACCGCGCTGCTCGCCGATGCCGGCATATCGGCGATCGTGCTCGACGACCATACCAGCGCGGTGGAGGGCAGCATCGGTGCCATCCCGCGGCGGTTGGTGGTTGCGCCGGAGGACGAGGACCGCGCCCGCCGGGTGCTGCGCGAGGCCGGCGAGGGCTGAGCGGCCGGCAGGGCCCCACCTCACCCGGCCTCTCCGCCCCAGGGCGGAGAGGAGAGGAAAATTCTTTGGACGCGCCGCAAATTGCTAAACGATAGAAGAACCTGCTCTGGCCGCGGACGGCGCATTCCGATATCCGTGGCAAAGCTGGCAATGCAGGGAGACCGGATGATCGCACGCCGAAGGACCCTTGGCCTGCTCGCAGCGGGTGGCGCGGCGTTGGCCGCGAGGCGCACGGCGGCCGCGACAACCACCCTGCTGAACGTGTCCTATGATCCGACGCGCGAGCTGTACCGGGCGGTCAACCGCGCCTTCATCGCTGCCTGGCAGAAGCAGACCGGCGAGCGCATCACCATCAACCAGTCGCATGGCGGGTCGGGCGCGCAGGCCCGTGCGGTGCTGGACGGGCTTCAGGCCGATGTCGTCACGCTGGCACTCGGCGCCGACATCGATGCGCTGGCGAAGCGTGGCCTGGTCGCAGCCGACTGGCAGCAGCGGCTGCCTGACAACGCTGCGCCCTACACCAGCACCATCGTGCTGCTGGTGCGCAAGGGGAACCCGAAGCAGATCCGAGATTGGCCGGACCTGGCCCGGCTGGACGTGTCGGTGATCACGCCTAACCCGAAGACGTCGGGCGGCGCGCGCTGGAACTTCCTCGCGGCGCTCGCCTGGATACGGGCACAGTCATACGCGACGGCGGCCTCAGCCGAGGATTTCATGCGCCAGCTGTTCCGCCGGGTGCCGGTGCTGGACA
>DASSRN010000558.1:0-2155 GCA_035701785.1 Acetobacteraceae bacterium
TGGTCGATATGCGCGATGATCGCGAAGTTGCGGATGTGGTCGAGCGGGGTCATTGGCCGCTCAGATAGAGTGTCCGGAGGGTGGTGTCATCCGGAAGTGCATTGCGGCCCGCGATCTCATCTGCGTCTCATTGCCCTTTCCGCGAGCCGGCGTCGCCGCTCATGATACTCGCCCAGCCGATCGCTTCGCGGTCTGGGCCGGCGACGCCCGTCTCGCGGATGTCTCATTGTATTTCTGGTGTCTCGCCGATCTCCTGGAAAAGACGCGGCACCTCTTCATGAGATCAGTCCCAGCAGACGCAGCGGCAAACGCCTAAGCGATGCGGCTGGGACGACGAGGCCATTGCGGCAGGACGGGAGGTCTCAGCCCTGTTCATCTCCTGTTCTATGGGCCTGCAGCGCCCCACGCACAAGCCCCGGTGCGCAATTCGCCGAGTCTACTGCGCCCCGAGAGGCACCGCCTCCACCCGGGAGACCGGCGGCGGGTTCCACTGCCCGGTCAGCGCCTCGTCCTTCGGCGCATACAGCCGCATCGTCAGATTGAACGGCCCCTTCGGCGCCGGCAGCCAGTTTGCCTCCTTGCCTGGCCCGGGGTTCTCGTTCTGGAACCAGAGGTCCAGCGATCCGTCGGGATTGGTGTGGAACGGCATCCAGCTGCTCACTGCGAAGCGATTCAGCGGGTTCGCGACCTGGAATCCCTCCTGATCGTAAAGCGTCACCGACCAGAACGCGCCCACCGGCGGCGTGGCGCCCTTGTCGAAATGCAGCACATACTTGCTGGCACCATCCAGCGGCTTGCCCGCCTCGTCGCCCAGGTTGAGCGGATAGATCGCGTCCTCCGGCACGTTCGCGCCCAGGCCCAGCTGCGACACGATCGCACGCTTGAGGTAATAGTTGCCGTACACCCCCATCGTGTCGGTGTTCATCGACCAGTAGTTCGCCACGCGCGCCAGTGACTTGACCTTCCAGGCCATCAGCCGCTGCCCGTCCTCCGGCGCAGTCGCCAGCGCCTGCCGCACCGCCGGGTCCAGCTTCGCGGCATCGAACGGCTTGCCGGGCTCGATGCCGATGCGCCGCATCAGCGCGACGATCGGCTGGTCCGTCAGGTGCGGGCGCTGCAGCTTCATCACCTCGGCGGCGTAGGCGAAATATTTGTCGGCCGGCATGGTGTCCACCTGGACCTTCGGCGGCGTCTTCATGTCGACCGAGGCATCCACGCTGCCGGTCGCCGCCTCCGCTGGCTTGCCCCAGCGCGACAGCGGCGTGAGCCGGTAGCCCGCCTGGATCTTGTGCACGGCATCGTAGTCGGGCGGTCCGTCGGTCTTGGTGCGGCCGATGATCCAGACATACGGGGTGGGCGCATCGATGCGGTCAACGCCGTCCGGCAGCGCGCCGGTCCAGCCGGGCGGCACCAGCGCCCAGCTATGCGCCTCGGTCCCCGTCGTGCGCCAGCCAGGCGAGGCGAACACGTCGGTCCACATGTCCAGCATCGGCAGCAGGTAATAGCGCCCGCCGGTATCCGGCGCCGAGACGATCACCGGCTCCTTGGTCAGATCGACCCAGCCGCTGGAATACAGCGTGTCGAAGTTCGGTCGTACCACCGCCTTCATGTCGGCGGTGGGAAACGCCGGGATATTGGCGAAGCTGTTCGGCGGCGCGGCGATGCCCTCGGCGTGTGCGACGTTGGTCAACTGCCGCCGCGTGATGTCCATCGTCACCAGCGGGTACAGGTAGACATAGGCCTGCACCGCGATCGCGTGCGCCGCTTCCTGCGTGATCGGCTCCGCGGCACGAAGCGTCGTTCCGGTTCCCATTACTAACACGGCTGCAAAGGCAGCGATCCGACGCTTCGACAGCTTCATGTCTCATGCCCGATATGATTGCGCCGCGCGATCTATCAGTACGGCGACAACCACACAACTGGACGCCGGATGTTCAGACAGTCGTGTCCGCGAGCGCAGCGTCGGCAAACTTATCGAGCGCAGCCCCCAGATGCTGATCGAACGGAACTCTGCCCTCGAAAACCGCTCGCTCCGCGCCACGACGGCGGATCAGTCCTTTCACTCGCTGGCCGCCGCTCATCACCCACTTATCAAACTCCGGCGCAGCGTCATTGGCATGACCGCCGTTCAGCAACGTCCGCAACGTCGAGGAAC
>DASSRN010000559.1:0-18897 GCA_035701785.1 Acetobacteraceae bacterium
TCCAGCGCCAGCGGCGGGAACACGATGTTGACGCGCGATCCGTCCTTCAGCCGCGCATCCACCATCGGCGTGCTTTCGTCGATGCGGCGCCCGACCCGTGCTGCGATGCGCTGGCACACATGTGCCACGTGGCTGGCGTCACGGAAACGCACGCCCGACAGGTCGAGCTTGCCGCGGCGCTCGACGAACACCTTCTCGGGTCCGTTGACCATGATGTCGGTGATCGAGTCGTCTTCCAGCAGCGGCTCGAGCGGGCCCAACCCGAGCATGTCGTTGACCAGTTCGCGGGCGAGTGCGCGCTGCTCGCGACCGTTGAGCTGGATGCGTCGCTGGGTGGCGATCTCGGCAAGCGTGCGTTCGACCTCCTGGGTGAGTTCCTCGGGCGTCAGCTTCGCAAGCGAGGTGGGGTCCATCTCGCCCAGGCAGAGTGAACGCAGTTCGGCAATTGCTGCGCCTGGCGGCAGCCTCGGCGCCGGTGGCGTCTCCGCTTCCACGACGGTAGCCGCGGCTGGCGCGGGCGCCTGGCGGCGGCCGAACCAGACCTGCTGCGCTTCGGCGAAGCGATATGGGTCCGGCTTTACTTCCGCAGTGGCCACAACTGCCTCCATCCGCGCGGCCGGGCTGCTGCTGAACGGCCAGGCGATGCATCGGTCGGAAAGGCCGAGGCCGCCTGGCCGGCAAGCGCAAGGATGGCCTGGTTGAATTTGCTGTTGAGCGATGCAGGCTCGCCTATGCTCGCCGCGCTTTCCACAAGCTTCGGCAGGTCGGGAATCGCGATGTCGATCTTCATCTTCAGCGCGTCCTCAACCTGCTGGCGGGTCAGCGCACCTGGCCGCTTCAGCCGATTGAGGATCAGCAGGCCACGATGCACCTGCAGCGGCCCGTTCGGCAGGGCCAGCAGGCGCAGCGTGTCACGGATCGCCACCAGTGTGGGCTCAAGCACCAGGATGCGCTGGTGGCCCAGCATCAGCAGGTCGCGCTGCAGGTCGGTCCCACCAAACGGCGCATCGATGACGATGAAGTTGTAGCGACGCCGCAAGGTCTCGATGAGCCGATGCGCCGCACCCGGTTCGTAGCGCAGCTGCTCCAGCAGGTTCTCTTCACCAGACAGCACGTGCAGGCGATCGGTTACCGCCTGGGAGGAGCGTTCGATGAACAGCTCATCGATACGCTGTGGCGTTTCGAGCGCCGTCCGCAGACCCGCACCCGATTTCGCGTTCAGCAGCAGCGCGCAACTGCCGCGATACAGATCACCGTCAACCAACACGGTGTGCCGGTTGGCGCGCTTGCCCAGGTACCAGGCGAGATTGACCGCAATGGTGCTGGCGCCGACACCGCCGCGAACGCCGGTCACAGTGACGACGCGCCCACCCTGGAGCGCCTCCGGCCGGTTGGCACGATTGAGGATGACGGGACCGAAATGGCGCGCGACCATGTCGCGTGTGACCGGCTTGAACAGATACTCCTTAACGCCAAGGATGCGCGTGGCGTGGCGGTAGAAGTTGACATCGTTGTATTCGCCGATGAGCAGCACCTGCACATCGGGTTCGACGACATCTGACAGGTCCTCAAGCGAAGTCAGCGGCCGACCATCGCCGGTGACATCGACGATGAGGACGCGCGGCGTGGCGGTTTCGCGCAGCACCTCGATAGCACCGTGCAAACCGGCACGGTGGAATTCGATCCCGCGGGGCGCCGCATCGCTCAACCCGTCGCGCAGCACGCTCTCGGTTTCGGCGTCGGTGATGAAAGCAACGATATCCTTCCGATCGGGACGCGCTGGTGCCTGCTCGGGTACAAGCTCTGCGAATGGGCCCATCGGGCGGCATCACTGCCCGCCTTGGGTTCCGCTGCCGCCGGAGACCGGTATGATCTTGGCAACGGAACTCTCCGGCAGCAGCCGCGCCTTGTCGTTGCGATATCTGTCGAGTGCGGCGGCGGCCTGCTGACCATCTCCGCCCTGACTGGAAACGCCGCGGACCAGATCGGAGGGCGAAGCGACCATGACGCGCAGGTTCTCATCATTGCTGCCGTCGAGGTGCCAGACGCCTTTCCTCAGGTAAGGGTCCGTTTTGTCGCAGCAAGCCAAGGCCGATGCAGCGAAGCAGATGAGTTGGCGTCTGAGCACGGCAGCGATCCTCTCACTGCACGATGAATCCGGCATTACCGGGAATGTGCGGCGCGGATACCGGGCTCGCCGGGCTGTCAGCCCCGATGGGCCTGCCGCTCTGGCGCAGCAGCAGAATCCGCTCGAGGTCGGTTGGCGCCCGCCAGCCATCCGTGGGCAGGCGCAGGTCCGACGGACCGGCCGCCGGTCGCACAACGTAGGGCGTCACGACGATGACCAGCTCGGTCTCGTTGCGCTGGAACTTGTCCGAGCGGAACAGTGCGCCAAGGATCGGCAGGTCGCCCAGGATCGGCAGGCCGTTGCCGGCGACGCTGGTGGTATCCTGAAGCAGGCCGGCGATCGCGAAGCTCTCGCCGCTGCCCAGCTGAACCGTCGTCTCGGCACGGCGCACCGTTAGCGACGGCACTACCAGCACCGATGTGCCGGCGACGAGTTGGAAGGCGTTCTGGTTCGAGATCTGGCTCACCTCTGGGCGGACCTTCAATGTGATCTGTCCGTCCGAGGCGACGGTCGGCACGCAGGCCAGGCTGACGCCGAACTGCTTGAACTCGACGGTAACCTGGTTGTTCTGCTGCGCGACCGGGATGGGGAACTCGCCGCCGACCAGAAAGCTTGCGGCCTCGCCGCTGATCGCGGTGAGATTGGGTTGCGCCAGGATGTGCACCAACTCGTCCTGCGCCAGAGCGTCGATCAATGCATTGAAATTGGCACCGAGACTGAGCGGGTTGTTGGGGTTTGGGACGGCCTGGATCAGGTCCTTGTTGGCGTTCAGGGTAAGCGCGGGAAAGACTGGGAATTTGCCGATGGTGCCGATGTTGCCGAGTGCCTCCCAGTTCACGCCAAGCTGGCGGAGCAGATTGCGGCTCATCTCGGCGATGCGCACCCGAAGGTTCACCTGGATGCTCGAGGCGACCGACAGGCGATTGTCCACCGTCTGCCCGTTCGGCAGGTAGCCGCGGACAATTTGCACGACACGATCGGCGTCAGCCGCCGTTTTCACCTGGCCGGTGATCGCCAGGCCGTTCTGCAGCGTCTCGACATGCACTGTCGCCCCAGGCAGTACGCGCGCAACGGCGGCTTCGGCTTCGCCGGCGCCATAGTGCGACGGCCGCACCACGACGTCGTACTGGGCGATCGGTCCGCCACCTGCGCTGAGTGCGGCGATCGTGGTGCGGCCCGGCGCGACGCCGAAGATGAACAGGCTGGTCGCGCTGGCCGGATGCACCTCCGCCACCTTCGGGTCGGCGGCAAATACGCTGGCCGCGCCAGCGGATAGCTGGACCACGCGGCCAGTGCCGGCGTCGATAGTAATGACGTTCTGCGCCGGCATCTTCAGCACGGTCGCGCTTGCCTGCGGTGCGCTGTTCGGCGCGGCAGGTTCCTGCGGTGCGGCGGACCACGCGGACGCCGATGCCAGAAGCGAAACCACCACCGCAATTTTTGCCGGGTGTTTCATCAGAAGTGGACCTCCTTCGTATCGGAAGGACCTTGGAACAGCCGCACTGTCGCCCCGCCGGTTGCCGGTCCACCGCCGAGTGCCGAAGAGACGTCACCGCCCCAGGTGATGCCGTTGCCGGTCGGCGTCGGCGAAGGCGTGGGCTCGGGCGACACGGCCACCACGGCCAGCGACAGATGCCCAAGCCGTGCCGCCACCATCACGCGCTCAGCACCCGAGGGTGTGACTTCGAGCGTCACCGTTTTGGCGGCTTGTGATTCGGGACTTTCCGACGTGGCGCCCTGGATCAGCTGACGATCGATGGCAAGCACGCGCACGTCATGCAGCACGGTCTCGCCGGATACACGGCGGGACACCGGGACGTCCGCACGATCCTGCATCTGGGTGAGGATCAGGTCGACGCGATCGCCCGGCCAGACGAGGCCGGACAGGCCGGAGACCGCATCGACGCCCACTGTGACCGCGCGCATGCCGGCATCGAGTACCGCCGCGAGAAAGCCGCGGTCGCCGGGGTTCAATGCGTCGGTTACGAGCAGCAGGTCACCCTTTGCCAGGTTGCGTCGGACCAGTGCTCCCAGCAGTTCACTGCGCGCGCTTTCGGATTCGATCCGCGCGCCCGCGGGGGCGTCATTGGCAGAGCGCTGCTCGACGGTGACGTCTTCGGGCTTCAACAGCGTGCCGGCACGCAGCGGCCGCGCCGCGGCCAGGAAGGCAGTCTTGTCACTTGGCGGCGTGGCCTCGGCCGTTGCCGGTGGCGCTGCGGGATGCATGTTGAACCATGCAAGCGCGCCGAAGCCAGCGAGGCCGAGCCCCAGCAACAGGAACAAGGCGATGCGCGCGAACATGCAGCGTCATCCGCTCGACATTGCGAGCAGAGATCCAGTGGCGATGGCACAGCCGTATGGAAGGGGTGTGCCCCGGCGGATGCGCCACAACTCGACATGCTGGATGCGAGCGATCAGTGATCGCGGATGATGATCGATGCGTGGCTTGCGCTGTGTTCGCCTGGAGAACCAACCGGTCAGCAGGTAGAGGCCAGCCAGCACCCCTCCGGCGATCGCGGTCCACCAGACGAACAGCGGCACCAGTGTGGGTGACATCAGCCAGGCACAGGCCGTACCAAGCTTGACGTCACCGCCACCGAGCCAGCCGCGCCGCCAGCACAACATGCCGAACACCAATACCGGGGCTGACGCGAGCAACGCCGCCATCACGTCCTGCGAGATGATGCGTTCGATTGCGCCGATTCCGAGTATCCCGAGTGGGATCGGGTTAGGGATGGTGCGTGTTGCAACATCGCTCAGCATCGCGATGGACAGAAGGGTGCACGCAAGTGCCACAAGCAGGAATGAGGGCATGCTCAGTCTCGAGAGCGCTTCATGCATTTTGTGCCTCGCATGCTCTGCACTTGGTGAAGTGGTCCGGTCCCGCCGGCCAAGTTCGTCACCTGTGGCAAATCAGCCGTTCATCCTGCATCGGAGTACACTGATATCGTTTCTTATCAGTGTACCCCGATGGGGAAGAAGAGCGGAGCTTCCTACATACACCGGGCACCGGTCAGCAGCGCGGGCCACAAAGATTACGGCCATCAATGCAGGTTGCCGGCGATTTTCTCGAAGAGCGCATTAAGGTTCGTGCCGATCTGCGAAACCCCGCCAATAATAACCACCGCGATCAGTGCGGCGATCAGACCATATTCCATAGCGGTGACGCCGCGCTTGTCGCTGCGAAGCGCCAGCCAGGTCCGCACATATTCGAGCATTGTCAGTGTCCTTTGCCTCGAAGACCGCAGTCCAGCGAGATATCCGCTGCGGCTTCAGGGTTTGTTCTACTCTTGTCCAGTTAACAAAAGTTTTCCTTGTTACGTACAAGCGACAATATTCGTCGGATATGCTCAGCGGCCGGGGGTAATGACGCGCGGCAGACTACTTTTGTATTCATAGCGCGGCCCAAAAGGTAACTGCGTTGCCCAATCCGGCACGACAACCCTCACCACAGGCGTGGCGAGACGCATGACGACCGGCTGAACTGGCCAGCGCTCGCGCACAAACGGCAGGCCAGCGACCTCCTCGGCTGCCCAAGCCTGCATGACCCGCCTGCTGTAGCGTTGTCCTTCGAGCGGGTCGCCCGAGTGGTACAGCGCGATAGCCGATGTCCAGTCGCCGGTCTGTGCATGCAGTCGCGTCAGGAACGAGGCAGCGTAGCGGGCGTTGGCCGTTGGGTCGAAGGCCTCGGCAAGAGTCTGGAACGCGTTCGGGTGGTAGTGCAGGTTGACCTGAAAGCATCCGACATCGATCGACCGGTTTCCCGCGGCCAACTGTGCCGTCACCCAGGCGATCGCATCCTGTGCGGTGGCGAAGTAGTGGCCTTCTCCACGGTGATTGGTCGACCAGGGCCACGGATCGGCCCGGCCAGTCAGCCGATCCACCCGCCCGCTCTCCACCTGGCCTATGGCAAGCAGCAGGCCGGACGGAAGGCCGGCGATCTGCTCGAAGGCGGCTGCCGCGCCACGACAGTCAATGGCAAGGGTTTCGGCTGCCCGGCTGGGCGACCATCCCGCGACCGTCAGGCAGGTTACGAAGCCACATGTGCGCACCAGCGTCCGGAGCATGGTCTACCGCGCACGATACAGGATGAAGCCGGACCCCGGATCCTTTGCGATGGGCTCCAGCCATTCGGGCGGGTCCGCGGCGTTCAACCGATCGAACAGAGTCCCCTGGGGGAGGTCGGCAACAAGACTGTTCCGCTTGCGGCCTGCGCAGGCCAGGACCAGCTTGGCGTTGGTTGCACGGAAGGCGTCTTGCCCCGCGTACTCCGGGTCGCTCCTCCAGGCCCGGTAGGCACGCATGAAGCCGGCGAAGTTCCGATGATACAGCGAGCCCACCGTTCGTACGTCGGAGATGAAGAGCAGTGCCGGCGTCTCATCCGGCAACGCGAGCACAACTTCATCGGCATGCGTTGCCAAGAGAGCCCTCACCTTGGCGATCGAACAAGATGTCGCCGGGATAGGCTGACGGTGGACGGCCACGGCTTCAGCGGCGTCCGGCAAATGTGGCAGCAGAAGAAATGCGGTCACGCATATCATGCGCGCGACCACGGCAGCCCGTGTGCGGGCGATGCGTGGCCGGGACAGCACCGTCATCGCCCATGGCAGGGCGATCGCGCCCAGCACCGAGGGGTAGGCGGCAAAGCGGCGGTGTTGCAGGCCGAGAAAAAGCGTCGCCGCCGCACATAGCGCCACGTAACCTGCCAACGTCGAACGATGCACGATGGTGATTCCGGCAGCGAAGCTGGCGGCCAATGCACCGGTCAGGAGGCAACGCAGGAAGTTGTCCGGCGAGTTCACCGGCATCATCTCAACGATATGGTCGAAGAATGCGGCGCGCTGTTCGTCGCCGATGACGCCCTCGGGACCGGCGAGCACGGCAGGGAAAGCAGCGAGCCATATCGCCAGCGGGAGTGCCGCCGCGCATAAACCGAGAGCGAGTCGCGCGCTGCCAGAACAGCGTGTGCGATCAACGCCGATGGCCAACGCGCCGACGAGGCAGAGCGCCAGCGCGAGCGCCACATACACCAGTGAGATTCGATCAACTGCCGTGGCGGTCAAACCCTGTTCGCCAGGATCGACCGCGAACGCCAGGACAGAGACGAGCAGCATACCGGGACCGGCGGCACCCAGTGCCCGGACCGTCTTCCGATCGTTTGGCCCGATCAGCCATGCCAAGCCAAGGCCGCCGATTGCCATAAGGCTGAAGGGCACTGTTTCAGGGCTGAGCCAGATGCCGACTCCGGCCCACAATCCGGCGCGCCAGCCCGCTCGTGTGCCGATCTGCGGCGCGCGAACCGCCCAGCCGGCGACCATGACAGCGACGATCACCAACGGCACGTGGTGGTGGACATTGCCGGGGACGCCATAGGCCAGGATCGGCAGCGAAACGGGCACGGACAGCGCCGCCAGCCATCGCCATTCCCGGCTGACAAAGGGCGAGCAGGCCCACACTACTGCAAGTCCGAGCAATCCCATGAAGATCGGACCCATCGCCAATGCCGCCCAATGCAGAGCGGGCGGCAATGGCCAATTGCCGGTTGCGGGGGCAACAAGACGCAGCGGGGCCGACAGCAGCACCAGCGGCAGGTCCAGCAGATGGGACCAGTATAAGGCGAAGCCCTCGCCAGACCCGTCGCGGAATATCACGTCCACCGGCGTGCCGTCGTGCAGCGTCGCAGCAAGCCGCACCAGACGCATGGTGCTGTCCGGGTCCATCGTTCCTCTGCCAGCGACGTCGGGCAGTTGCTGCCGCCACGCGAACAGTAGCGTTACCGAACCGGTGATTAGGAAGCACGCCAGGGCTTCCCCGGCGGATACACCGGTAGGTTGCCATGGATCCGATGCGTCATTGACGCATGTCGTGCGCAGAGCAGATGACAGGGAGAGATGCACGGGCATACTCGTGACGCCGACCCGTGCATCTGAGCACCTGCGCCCTAAGTATCGGTGAACGCCGGGCACCGAGCGGCAGACGGCGCGTTTCGCGGCGGCTTCGCTACCTAAATGTTCACGATTTCCCGCTATGAGAGCGTTCCACACTGCCCCGCGAAGCGGCATGGGTCGCTGGTTCAGCAACGGAATGCTTCATGATTGGTTCGCGCGGCATGCCCGGCGCGGCGCGGTGGTGCCATTCCAGGCGCCGGCGCTGCGCATGGCGCGCGTGTGCGATGACGAGCGCGATGGCTTGATCGCAGTGCTGCGCGATTTTGCCGACAACGGTGCAGCCTATATCGTGCCATGGAAAAGCCTGCCGCTGATGGCCGCCATGTCCGACCACGACATGGCCATCCACGGGGCGATCAGCGACAGCAAGGCGTCCTCGCCGGCGCAGGTCCGCGAGGTCATCGGCAAGCTCGCGCTGTCCGGTGCACTCGGCCCAGAGGCGAAGGCGCAGGAGAACCGGCGAGCCGCGAGCGAAAAGAGCAGGACCGCCGACGTTGAGGCGATCCTGATCGTGCATCTGCTGATCAGTTGCGATGCCGACCGTGCCTTGCCAACACGCTGGTCCGATGCGAACGCCAAAGCTGCGGTGACTGCGGCCGCGGGCAAAGTCGGCGCAAACCGAAGGGAGGTATATCGGCGGATCGGCGAATTCAGCCAATTGCTGGCGCCGGTCGGCCTGGGGAGCGCGCAAGGCGTCCCGTCGGGCTGGCTGCGTGTGCTGCACGATGAGATCGGCGCATTCGGCCACCATCTGGCGACGACATCTACTGGATGTCGAGATGCCGCCATCCATCTCGCAGCTGTCGCCGAAGCGGCGCGGCGGACTGCGAGGCTGTCCGATATCGTATTCCGGATGCTCGACTACGCGGTGCTCGACATCGTCGGGACTATCCGGCGCTGGGACGCCGAGGCGCCGGTGCTGCGGCAGTCGATCGAGCGATTGTCGGTGATGCTGGACGAATGGCCGACGCTGATGAAGATGACGCGCGACGCCCTGCGGGCCTCGCCTGAGGAAGCCATAGCGCAGCTTCGTGTGCTGGGTTCGACGCTGCCGCGGGTGCCGGAGTCCGAAGCAAGTTCGGACGCTTCGGCGCCCTCGGTCTCCGACGTGCTTGGCACGCGGCTGGCAACGATCCAGGCGATGTTGGGCGTGCGGCAATCAGTCGATGCGTGACGGCGATGTCGGCGGCTCGTTCTGCTTGTCGGGTGGCAGACAGGCCAGTGCGTGCAGACGCACCACCTCCGGCGCAGGATGTTGCCCCGCCGGCAGGCGAGGGAGTTCGACCGATCCGTCGTTCCGCAGGGCAGCGTCCGCATGACGGACCGCTGCGGCGGCGATCTCGTAGGCTTCCTCCATCGGCAGATCCAGCAGCATTCCGTGGTCCAGCGCCACGATCGCGAAGGCATGGAACTCCAGCGCACGCTGCCATATTGCGGCACGGCCCGGGCCGCCCGCCGCGGAGGCGGCCACTGCATCGCGCAGCGTGCGGGCGTCACGCAGCAGGCTCAGTGCCTGCATGGCAGGCCGGATCGGGCCGGTGTAGGCGACCAGCATCGGTGACAACTCGGCAGTCGCGGCATAGTGCTGCACCGTCAGCACGTCTTCGACAGCGCTTGTCGCGCCTGCCGAGCCCGCGTCGCGCAGCAATCGGGCCGAATGCCGCAACGCGGCGAGAGCGATCACATGGTCCCACGGCTTGCGCGCACGGCTCAGCAATCCTTCGCCGAATTCGTGCAGCAACCGAGTCGCAAGCCGCCCAGTCGCGTCATCGACACAGGGAAAGTTGCGCCGGGCGACCTCCCATGGATCGTCGGCGTGCACTGCCGCGGCGGGTGCGAATGCCAGCGCCGGGCCCAGTTCATGGCTCTCGAGCGACTTGCGCGAACCGCGCCACGCTTCGATCGACCGCTGCACAAGCCGGGTCGCGGCCTGCCACGCATCGCTGCCCGCGGCCAGCGGTTCGGCAACGAACCGGGCGAAGTCCTCGGCCTGCGTGACCAGCCGTACTGCCTGCTTTCGTGCAGCGCGCTGGAGCACAAGCGGATCCTGGGCGATCGCGTTGAATGCCAGCGCCTGCGCTTCCTTTCCGGTCGAGACCGCCCACTGCCCGATCGCATCCGGATAGGCGTGCCGCAGGCGCCATCGTTCGATCGGGCTGAGCATCACATGAACCCGCCCTGGGTGTGCTGCGAGCATGAGGATTGCGCGTGAAAACCCGGTAAATGCCGGGTAGAGGCTGAGTTTTGCTAATCGCTCGTTCACGTCACCGGCGCAGTCTCCGTTGCATAGCTGCAAGGTCAGCAGGTTTCGTTGAAGTGTCGCACAACCCTCCAGCATGGTCGGCCTCGAACGCGCTCGATCCCGTGGGCGCAGCCGAGTTTGCCTCGATCGTTGCGGCGCACGAGGCCTGGCTGGCACGGCGACCCGGGGCTCGGCGCGCCAGCCTGAAGTTCCGTGACCTGTCGGGCTTCGATCTGTCGGCGTGCCGGCTGGCCGAAGCCGATCTGAGCGGTGCCTGCCTGCGTGGCTGCCGCATGGTGCGTGCCGACCTGCGCGGGGCCAACTGCTTCGGCGCCGATCTCACACGCGTCGATCTGACGGAGGCCACGCTGGCGGACGCCGACCTGCGCGGCGTCGCAATGAGCGATGCGAAACTGATCCGCACCGACCTGACGCGGGTCGACCTGCGCGAAGGTATGCTGATGTCGGCAAGTGCGGGCGACATACGGCAAACACAGACTGTCGCGGCGGCAACCATGTTCCGTGCCCAGGTGGTCGAGGCGCGCTTGGAGCGCGCCAAGCTGTCGAATTCCTTCCTTAGCCAGGCCGACCTGCGGCAATCGGACCTCAACCGCGCGGCGTTGACGCACGCGAACCTCACCAGGGCCGATCTGCGCGGCTGCAACATGCGAGGTGCCGATCTGACCGGCGCGGATCTGTCCGGTGCGAGCCTGGAAGGCGTGGTGCTGATCGGAGCGACGATCGCCAGCACCAACTTCGAGGGCAGCTGCCTGACTGGCGCGCTGTTCGACGAGGTGGACGCTGCGCGTGCGCGGATGCGTGGTCCGCACAGCTTCCGCGCACTGCAGCGCGGGCTCGCGCAGATCCTGTCGGGCCACGCGGCCTGGACACAGAGCGGCGGCCAGTCAGGCCAGCGCGCCGATCTCTCGGGTGTCGATCTGAGCGGGCAGGATCTGCGCGGTGTCGACCTGGGGGCAGCGGTGCTGCATGGCGCGGTGGTGCGCCGGGCCAACCTCGCTGGTGCACTGCTGGCGATGGCCGATCTGTCGCTGGTCGATGCGCGAGAGGTCAACCTGTCGGGTGCCGATCTGCGCGGCGCCAAGCTGGAGCGGGCGACGTTGAGCGGTGCCTCGCTTGCCGATGCGCGCGCCCGGCCGTTGTTGATCGCCGGCGAGCACCGCTGCCGCACCGACCTGGGGGCGGCGCGGCTCGATGGTTGCAGTCTGCTGCGCGCCGATCTGTCGATGGCGCTGCTGGTCGGGGCGGATCTCAGCCATGCCGATGTGCGCCGGGCGGATTTTCGCGGCGCCACGCTGCAGGGAGCCGTGCTGACCGGGGTGGATCTGGAAGTCGCCGACATCGACGGCGCGAACCTCACAGGAGCCAGCGGTCTCGATGGGCAACTGCTGGCACTCGGAACCCGGCAGGGCGTTCAGATCGACGAGAATCCGTTCGGCGCCGGGGAAGCAAGGCCCTTCAAGCCTGGCTGACCGCTCGCGCGCGGATCGCGGAGGAGGAAACGTCAGAGCGGAAACGGTGCTCGGGTATCTCGGTGAAGAGATCGACATAGCGCTGCGGCACCAGGATATCCTTCAGGGAGCGCACGCGTCCCGCAGCGTCGAGGCGGACGGCCACCAGGAAGGTGGCGCCCGAACTGGCGATCTCGTCCATTGCGACGTGCATCCGTTCGGCGTCGTCGCCGTAGTACCGAGGGGCTATCAGCCTCTCGGCGGTGTCGGCGCCGATCACGAACGTGGTCCCCGGGAACAGCCGCGACTTTTCCAGGAAGGTTGGTGCCCGCGTGAGTTCCACCGGCGCCTTCCAGGCGAACTGGGCAACGCGCTGGCTCACCGTTGCGGCGGTCAGCGGCGGCTTGTCGACATTGGTGACGGAGATCTCGAACGACGCCGGATGCTGCCGGATCTCTTCGGCGATGCGTGCGAGCAGCACATGGCCCTCATGCACCGGATTGAACGATCCCGGGAAAAGCACGCGGGGTGGCGGCGCTGAGAGCGCGAGTTGGCCATCCGGCTGAGCGGTCACGCGGCTGATCTCGCCCCCGACCAGGCGCTCAACGGGACCGGCGGTCGCGACGACGGTCTCGGTGCATTGTTCATCGGCATCGAGCAGGGTGCGCGGCGAGGGCGCAGCGACGCCGCAGGCCCGGGCCAGCCACAGCACGATCGCGCGGGCGACGAGGTCTTCTTCGGCGGCGCGGTCGCGCCCGCCTTTGACAAGCACCGCGGTACAATGAGCGACGCCGGCGGAGTTGGCGAATGCGATATGGAAGCGATGCTCGCCCCGGCGCGGGCGATCGCTGACCAGCGCCGCGGTCGCACCCAGGCCCACCAGATCGGTGCCGGCCGGCAGCAGAGCGGCGGCACGGGCCAGTGCAGCGCGGGCCATCGCAATAGCGGTATCGGCGCTCGACGCCTGTGTTGGCGCAAAACCGAGGAATGTCGCGAGCGCAGTCTCGTCGTACGGCACTTGCGCCTCGACCAGCAGGCGGGAACCGCCGGGAACGCGGAGCAACTCGGCGATGGCGCCACTGCCGCCGCCGGTGATGGCCAGCGCGGCCTTGCGGCCGGACATATGCAATGCGGAGATCAGCTGTCGCCACGCAGCGTCCGGCGCGCTCATGCTCCGAGCGTGCTGGGCAGTTCCAGGCAAGTCAACCAAGCGGGCTCAGGCACGCTGCCGCTGCAACCGCTCGCCGTTGGCGAGGATCGCCGAAGCCAGCTCCGCCGCCGGTCCACGCCGCTGGCGCGTCGCGTCCAGCACCACGAACTCGACGTCGCCGAGTTCCGGCAGGCGGTAGGCCGGCGGCATCTCGGTCAGTCCGTCCGGCATCAGGCCGTGTGCGGCCACCGTCACCCCGAGTCCGGCCAGCGCGGCGGCCCGCAGTCCGCTGAGGCTGCCGCTGGTGCAGACGATACGCCAGGGTCGGCCGGCGCGTTCCAGCGTCTCCAGCGCCGCGGCGCGGGTGATCGAGGGCGGCGTGTAGAGGATCAGCGGCAGAGGCTGCGCCGGGTCGATGCGGGCGGCCTCGGTGCCGATCCAGGCCAGGCGGTCGCGCCAGACCAGCCGGCCCCTGTTGTCGCCACCACGGCGCTTGCCCAGCACAAGATCCAGTTCACCCTGGTCCAGCAGCTGATACAGCGTCGCGCTGAGATCGACGGTCAGCGCTAGGTCCACCAGCGGGTGCTGCCGCACGAAATCCGCCAGAACCTCGGGCAGCCGCGAGGCCACAAAATCCTCCGAGGCGCCGAACCGCACGCGGCCGCGCAGCTGCGAGCCGGCGAAGTAACGCTGGGCGCGTTCATTGGCCTCCAGGATGGAACGGGCAAAGCCCTCCATCGCCTCGCCATCCGCGGTCGGCACCACCGAGTGCGTGTCGCGCACGAACAGCCGGCGCCCGGCTTCCTCCTCCAGCCGCCGGACATGCTGGCTGATGGTGGACTGGCGCAGGCCGAGGCGGCGCCCTGCCTCGCTGAAGTTGTGGGTCTGGGCGACCGCAAGGAAGCTCTGCAGCAGCACAGGGTCCAGCATATCCCTTCCTTTGCTGATCATGGCTCGTGATCACAGTAAGCGACATAATCGTGGTTCACAATGAGCATGGACAGCGCGATGGTGCTGCCGCTGAGAAGGAATGGACGGCATGAAAGCACTGCTCTCCCGGCTGCACATCGATCCCTACATCGCCACCCTGCTGGGCATGGTCGGGCTCGCCTCTGTGCTGCCTGCCCAAGGGCTCGCGATGACGGTCGCCAGCAACGCGGGTTCGGCGCTGATCGCGGCGATGTTCTTTCTACAGGGTGCGAGGCTCGCGCCCAGCGCCGCCCTGGCCGGCGCAAGACATTGGCGGCTGCATGCCGCGGTGCTGGCCAGCACCTTCGTGCTGTTTCCGGCGCTGGGGCTTGCCGCGCGGGCGCTGGCTCCGGGTCTGCTGACCCCGCAATTGTGGGCCGGCCTGCTGATGCTGTGCGTGCTGCCGTCCACGGTGCAGTCCTCGATCGCCTTCACCTCGATCGCTCGCGGCAACGTAGCGGCGGCGCTATGCGCGGCGACCGCTTCGAACCTTCTGGGCATCCTGCTGACGCCGCTGCTGGCCGGGCTGCTGCTCAGTGCGCATGGCGGCTTTTCCGCGCGCGGCATCGTCGACGTGGCCATACAGCTTCTGCTGCCGTTCCTCGCCGGCCAGTTGGTGCGGCCCTGGATCGGCGGCTGGGTCAGCCGTCACCGGCAGCTGAGCGGGCTGGTGGACCGCGGATCGATCCTGCTGGTGGTCTATGTCGCCTTCAGCGAGGGCGTGACGCACGGGATCTGGCATCAGCTGGCGCCGCGCTCCTTCGCAGCATTGCTGCTGCTGGACGCTGCACTGCTGGTGGCGGTGCTGCTGGCGACCGGCGGTATCGGCCGGGCGCTGGGCTTCGATCGCGCCGACCGGATCACCCTGCTGTTCTGCGGCTCGAAGAAGAGCCTTGCGAGCGGACTGCCGATGGCCAGCGTGCTGTTCGCCGGCCAGTCACTCGGCCTTGTGGTGCTGCCGTTGATGCTGTTCCACCAGGTGCAGCTTATGGCATGCGCCGCGCTGGCACGCCGGTTCGGCGCGGCCGCCGCAGAGCCCCGGGCAATCAGCGCGCGGCTGGCGGCTGCGCCTGCTCCTTGAGGAACTGGCGGACCAGGGCGCCCAGCTGCTGGTCGGTCGGATGCGCACCGGCGCCTGATCGCGCAAGGAAGGCGGCGAGTTCAGTCTTCAGATTCCCCGAAGCCTGACCGGTGGCAAGCTGTCGCCCCAGCGCGTCCTGCGCCGGCCCGAACTGCTTCCATCCCGGCACCCGCGCTGCAAGGTTCACGTCCTTCCACTTCGGGTGCCGCGGCGGCTTCAGCAGTTCAGGGAATTTGCTGAAGAACGCGTCAACGAAACGGGCGATCTTGCCGTAGCGCTCGTGGCCGGGCGGGAACGCGAACACCGCCATCACCGAGCCGACGGCAATTGTCGGGACCGATGCGCCCTCGTTGATCAGTGCCGGATAGGAGGCATGGTTCAGTTCGGCCGGCAGGTAGGTCTGCGCCAGCTGGTCGGTCAGCGGCACGGTAACGAAGTGCAGCCCGCTCTCGGGCGCGATGTTCGAGAACAGTCGGACCGGCTGGCCACTGACAAACACCACGCCCGCCAGTTCGCCGCTTTTCAGCTTCTCAAGGGCAGTGGGCTGGTCGAGGTTGGTCATCTGCGGCTTGATGCCCAGCTGCTCGAACATCAGCGACGCGGTCATTGCCGTGCCGCTGCCAGAGAGATCGACGTTCACCGGCTGGTCCGCCAGGTCGTCGATCCGCGCTATGTCCTTGCGCACCAGCACGTGGACCTCTTCGTCATACAGCTTGGCGATGTACTGCACCGACTGCTCGATGTTCGGGTACAGGTGCCGCTGGCGCACATAGGCGAGCACGTCGGACTGGACGATGCCGACGTCCACGCCACGCAAATAGAGGATATCGGCGATGTTCTGCAGCGAGCCTTTGCCGAGGACCGGAAGAATGCGGAGCGTCGTTCCGTCGTCCAGCACGGCAGCGAGGTCGCTGGCGATCCTGATGTAGGTCCCGTCGATGCCGCCCGCGATGATGGTGACCGTGCCGGCATTGGCGCGAGCCGCGGCAGCCGGATCGACCTGCCAGGGCTGCGCGAGGGCCGCGTGGCGAGGCGAAAGCGCGGTGGCCACCGCCAGCAGGAAGGCAAGAATCACGGAACGCATCGCGGAGACCTCACGGAACGGGACCTAGGCTGGAGAGGCGCGCGGTCGCCTCGGGATCGCCGAGTGCGGCGCCCTTTTTATACCAGGCGGCTGCGGCGGCGCGGTCGGGCTTGATGCCCGTCGCCTTGATTGCGGTGAGATAGGCCGGGTCATAGGTTCGGCCCATTGCCGTGGCAGCCTCTGCGCTGCCGAGTTCGGTGGCCCGCTGATATAGTAGCCGCGCTGCCGAGAGGTCACCCAGCGACAGCATGTCGCTGGCTCGAGACAACAGCACTCTGATCTGTGGCGAAGGAGGGGTGGCAGCACGGGGCGCGGGCGTCGGGACGGCCGCGGGCTGCGCTGCACCGGACTGTGTCGTCGCCTGCGCCGGCGCCACGGGCGACGGTGCGTTGGCACCCTGCGCGGGTTGCCGCGCCGGGGGGTTGGATGGCTGCGACGGAGGCGAGACCGTGGCCTGCGCCGGCGGAGGAGAGGGCGCAGGAGCTTGCATCGCAGGCCCCTGGTCGGAACCGGCCGTTGGCGGTGTCTGCCCGCCGCGCGCCTCACCCGGCGATATAGGCGTCTCCGCCGGCTGTTCGGACGCAGGTGGAGTGACCGGTCCGGCAGCCGATGGCTGGCCGCTCTGCACGTCGGTATCAGGGACGACTGCCGCGGACGGGTTGTCCGGCGTGACCGGCGCCTGGGCGGCAGGCGGCGGCTCCGCTGGTTGGGAGGTTGCCGGGACGGCGTAAGGCGGATTTCCAGCGTCGCGGCTGGCGTCTCCGGTGGGAGCGACCGGCGCTGGGGCGGGGGTTACCGGTTCCGCTGCCGGTGCCGGTGCCTCCGCAGACTTCGGCTGCACCGTCGGCGGGGTGACCGGTTCCGCTGACGGCGGCTGATCGGCTTGCCGGGTTTCATCCGGAACCGGGGCCGGGGGGGTATCCAGCGGCTGCTCCGCCCGTGGCGTGGCCGCTTCCGCTGGCAGCGGGTCGGGAGATTCTTGGCTCGCATCCGGAGCAGGCGCTCCTGAAGGATCGCCCGACCGCGCTGCGGAACCCGGCTGCCCGGTCGGTGATGATGTGAGCGGTTCGATCGGGGACGGCTGCGGCGGGCTGGCATCCAGGTCCGCCCCTGCCGGTGATCCGCTGGGAGGAGGCTCCTGGGCAACCACCGGCGCCGGCTCGGGAGGAGCGGCCCTCGGTTCAGTTGGCCGCTCCTCCGTCTCTGACGCGACTGTGGCAGGCGGGCTGGCGGAAACCGTCGCCCCGACGGTGAGCAGCAAGCTACGAGCCTGCCCCTGCATCACGACATCACCAGCGCCCGGTGCAGCAACCCGCTGTGCAAGCACTGCCGTTGGTTCCTGCTGACGCCCGTCGCGGTGCCAGATGTGCGATTGCGCTCCCACCCCTACAGCCCCGACGACCCCTGCGGCTGTCGTGGCACACGCGGCAGCGACCAGCCAACCTGTGCGGCGGGCGGCAGACGGCGGTCCCAATGCCGTGGCCACCGGCACCGTTGCCGCCACCGACTCGGGGCCAGGCAGTTCGGCGCAGGCCGACACGAGCCTCCAGCGCCGAGTGATCTTGTGCCTGATATCTGATTCGACCACCGGATCAGCTGGGCGCCAGAAGGCATCCTCGCCGATGAACACGATCTGTGGCATCCGCTCGCCCGCGAAGCCGGAAAGCAGCCGCAGATATTCAAGCGCGTCAGGCTGCAGCAATTCGGCATCGTCGATGATGAGCACCCGGCGCTGCGCCGACGACTCGGGCGGCAGCATCAGCTGATACAGCGCTTCGACATCTCTGATGGTGAAGCTGGCCTCAGGCTTACCGAGGAGCTGCGAACCAAGCGTGCGCAGCCGGATCTCGCCGTCTTCGCCGCGAGAGATCGGCATGACCTGTGCTGCCCGGCCATACAGCTCCAGTTCGAGCGCGGCAGCGATCGTGCTCTTGCCGGCGCCAGGTGGCCCGGTCAGCGCCAGGAGAGACGCACCACCCGCCAAACTTTCCACAATCTCCGCCAGCACAGAGTTGGCCTGATGCAACTGCGAGCAGTCGTCCGAAGCGTTAAGCAGTCCGGGGACCATCACCTTGGCCGCTATACCTCCCATTCTATTTCCATGGGCCGGAGTGCCCCG
Source organism: Acetobacteraceae bacterium (assembly GCA_035701785.1). Lineage (GTDB taxonomy): Bacteria > Pseudomonadota > Alphaproteobacteria > Acetobacterales > Acetobacteraceae > JAMXLO01. Next base: position 18,191 of record DASSRN010000559.1, read on the forward strand.
CTCAGCGCATCACGTTATGCGTGTTTCGGCCTGCGGGATAGCCAAAAGATGTTGCCGGTTGTGCAAAACCACGAATCTTCGATAAGTATTCGAGACAGCAACGGCAACTTTTATCAGTGGCGGAGCGCAACCAGGACCCGACGATCCCGTCGCAATCAGAACCGACGTTGCACTGAGATACCAAGCTGCTTCGCCAGCGGCGCCCCGCTCAGCCTGGTGGAGTAGGGACTGCTAATTGGCCGACAGGTGGTCGACGTGCAGGGACGGCGCCATCGACAGCCCAGGGACACGCGCGAACGCGTCAGCGAACAGCCGCTGGGCGTAATCGTACAGCTCCAGATCGAGGCAGTTCGCCGCCATCAGCCGGTCGAATGTGTCCGGACCAAGTTCGATCCGTGAGCGTTCGAGCGCCTCTCGATCAGAGACCTCAGCATCGGTCGAAACGTTCTCCCTGATCGCGCGCAGGCGTAGATCAGGGAACAGTGGACAGTAATGCGCGGACAGCAACCGACAGGAGTCGGCAAAGCGCCGCACGATGCCGAATACGCGCCAGGAGGCTAGGAGCGCCTTGACTTCGACCAGATCCCGACCCGTGGCGCAGGCCAACTGGATGTGGGAGCTGCGGATCGAGGCGCTGGACAGATGCACGACCTGATAGTTGCGGATGACAACACCCTGGTCTCGCATAGACAGGTAGTGTCGGATGT
>DASSRN010000560.1:0-14279 GCA_035701785.1 Acetobacteraceae bacterium
CCACGCTTTGCCCAACGACGGGTGATCTTGTTCTTCTGGCCGATCCTGGCCTCGTCCTGGAACCAGATCTCTATCGACTTGTCCGGCGCATCGCGCCCACGATCTCTGCCACGCGTTCGCAGAAGTTTATGGGATGGCCCGCCCCTCCACCTCAGCAGCATAGGCTGTCTGAGCAATCGGAGGGGAGGTCAACAAGGTTCATCATGTCCGCACCATCGCCCTCGTCGCCGAAATGCTCGGCGAGGACGAGGACTGGCTGTGGGACGTCGCCAACGAAATGGATCAGGAGGACGGACTGATCTGGGTCTATGGCCCGGGCGACGATGGCGTTATGGCGTTCACCGACTTTGGCATCGAAACACTCACCGGACTTATCGAGATTGACAAGGCCGATCCCCATCTGCTCAACCGGTCCGATCCCAAGTGACCTCGCTGCGGGCTACGCCGCATGCTTACAGCTCATGCTCAGAAAGCTCTGTAATCCTTCATGAAGTCTCCGGTCGGACTCTGAGGCTGATGTCACGGCTTTCATCAGCTATCTGCCGGCATTGGATATTGCGACGGCACTACTCCTGATTGAACACAAAGCCTTCTGGCCCAATTTGTTTGCAGTGCCGTCGCAGCAGCCTGTTAGCGTTCAGCCCGCCTAAAGTGACGTCGCCTTCGCTCAACTTGGCTTGGTGCCGACCGTGTCAATGATCGCACACACTGTCGATCTGTCTCCTGCCGACTATAGCGTGTGCCTTACGTTAAGCACGGGCGAAAACGGTTTGGATTTGTGCTGGTCCTGAATGCAAGGGGCACACCGCATCCGGCAGCAATTGCTGCCCGAGCAACTCCATCTGCTCGTCAGCAACGACATGGCTGCGCGCTACAGGGTCGTTGCCCCGCATTCATTCGGCTGATGGTGGGTCGATGGTTCGGAACAACGTGCGTTCGGATATCTGGGCCTCCTCGCCTCCAGCAACTGTGCGCTGCAGTTCGCTGGCATCGCGCACGTCCGTGATCACCTGCGGACAGCGGGTGCAGGCCGCGGGACCTTCCTGCCGGAACCACCGGCAGGTCGGACGTATCGCGCAGCGCGGCAGGGCCCGAACAACGGGATCGAGCATTGTCGCGATGCGTGTCGCCAAGCGACAATTGGCGCCGTCGAAGTGGCCACAGCCGTGGCCCAGGCAGGGCGCAGCGATCCGCATCACCTCGGTCGGTGCGACCGGCGTTGCGGCCGCCAGCACATCCGGGCTGATAGGCTGTGCTTCGCTGAGGTAGCCGACGCGAAGACCATCCTGCCCGGCGTCGGTCATCACACCGAATACCTTGGCATCTGCCGCATCCGGCTGTGCGCTCGGGCACAGGATCGGTTTGTCGTGCGATTCATCCGCCATCGCCGACCTCCTGTTGAGACAAGCGTGCCGGCAGTCCACGGGGCTGGGCTGCCGACACGCTCATCGGTTACACCGCGATGGCGCTCACGGCACCCAGCGAAACGGTCGGCAGGGAGAAAGAAGCCATCGGCGGATACGGGCCCGCGCGCGTGACGAGTACGTTGGTGGCAAGTGTGAGTCCGCCGGCCGTCAGCGCTGCCATCTCCTTGAGCTGCTCCGGCGTCAGAGCAACCGGCTCCGGGAGAGAACTGCGGTCCTCTCGTGTCTTCAGCTTGAACATTCCGTTCTCCATACTGTTTGGCGAGGCCGCTTGCCGCGCCGGAGTCACGCTACGGCAGCGCACAGACCGGGCGCTGTAGCGCAGTTCACATCGGATCCGCTATTTCGCGTTTGCCTCTCGCGCACTGTGGAGTCGCTCACCACCAGGCAGCGCTGCGCTGAATTGATGGTGTCAGGACGATGCGCGATGATGATACGGGTCAACCCGAGAGTTTCGATCGCACGATTCACTTTCGCTTCGGCCGTCGTGTCCAGATGCGAAGTGCCTTCGTCCATGAACAGGAAGCGGGGGCGGCGATAAAGCGCACGCGCCAGCAACACACGCTGTCGCTGGCCGCCCGACAGCGACGAACCCATGTCGCCGATCAGCGTGTCATACGCCATCGGCATACGCAGGATCTCGTCGCGGATTTCCGCCAACTCGGCGCATCGCTCCATGTGATCAGGATCGAAGGCCTGGTCGAAGAAGCAGATGTTGTCGGCAATCGAGCCGGAGAAAAGATTGTCGTCCTGCATCACCACACCCGAATGGTCACGGAATGCACGCGGCCCAAAGGTCGGGAGTGGAATGCCATCTATCAGCACTTCGCCGGACGTCGGTTCCAGCAGGCCCAGCAGTACCTTCAGCAGGGTGGTCTTGCCACCGCCAGACGGTCCGGTGATCGCAACATAATCACCAGGCTCGATGACGAAATTGACATGTTCGAACAGCAGCGGCTCATCCGGCGCGTGGCGGAACGACAGATTGCGGACTTCGATTCGCCCTGAGGGTGCCGCCCGTCGCGTGCCGCGCTCGTACTCCGGCGCAGGGTCCGCCTCGGTAATGTCCGCGAGCCGCTGCAGGTGCACCTCTGTCATGCGCAGCTCGAGTCCCTTCTCGACCAGGCGGGTTGCCTTATCGATAAACTGCTGCTTGTAAGCGATGAGGGCGAACAGCATCCCGATTGTCATCCGATTGTCGAGCACGGCAAGCGCGCCGAGATAGATCACTGTGAGATTCTCCAGTCCGAACACCACATCGTTGATCGTTTTGAATCCGCCCTTCAGCCATTCGACTGTGGCGTTCGCCGCGATTACCTCGGCGTAGCGGCCTGACCAGACGCTGTCGCGGAAGCCCTCGCGGTTGAAGATCTTGATGCTCTGGATCGCGCGCAGCGTCTCCATGAAACCTGAGTTCTCTCGGGCTCGCGCATTGACGAGGTCGAGTGAGCGTTCGCGGAACGCGCGGTAGAATGCGAGCCGCAGTGCCGCATAGCCGAGTGTCGCACCAACCACCACCGCGCCCAGGCGCACGCTGTACAGGAACACCATGCCGGCAGTCAGTGCCGCCATAACGCCGTCCACCAGCGCGGTGATCAGTCCCTCGGCCAGCAGGTTGCGGATCGGCTCCAAGGACCCGAAGCGCGACACCAGGTCGCCCATGTGCCGGCGCTCAAAGAACGGCAGCGGCAGCTTCAGCAGGTGGCGGAACAGACTGGTACCGAGTTCATAGGCGAATCTGCTTTGCAGATAGATCAGCACACGCGATCGCAGCAGGCCTGCGCCGGCATTGAACAGCATTGCGAGCCCGAAGCCCGTGGCCAAAACACCGAGCAGCGCACGGTCGTCCTTCACCACGGCTTCGTCGACCGCGAGCTGCATGTAGAATGGGGCTGCCAGGACGTATGCCTGCAAGACCAGTGACAACGCGAGCGTTTGCAGCAATGGCGATGCCAGCCCGTGCAGCGATCCGATCATGTCCGTCAAGCGATGGCGCGCCCGGTGATCGCCGCGCTGGAAGTCTGCCGCCGGTGCGAGCTCAAGCGCGACGCCAGTGAAATGCCGGGAGACCTCGGCGCGGCCGAGCCGGCGCGGTCCGCGTGCCGGGTCGTGGACGTCGACACCACCGTCGCGCCGCACCCGCTTCAGCACAACGAAGTGCGTCATATCCCAGTGCAGCACCGCCGGCAGCGACAAACGCGCGAGACTCGCAGGCTCCAGCCGCAGCGGCCGGCCGGCCAGGTCCATGCGTTCCGCGATGTCGATCAGCGAGGCTAGTGTCGTTCCTTTCAGCGAAACCGGATGCTGACGTCGCAGCGAGGCGAGCTCACTCTGCCGTCCGTGGTAGGCAGCGATCATTGCCAGACAAGCAAGCCCGCATTCGGCAGTTTCGGCCTGCCTGATGTCGGGCAGCGAGCGCCGCCAGGCCGGGCGCAGCCGCACCGTGCGAGGGCTCACGACCACCGCCCGCGCAGGCTGAGCAGCGGCTCGAACACCCAGGCGAGCAGCGATCGGCGGTCGAACACGATATCGGCGCGCAGCGTCATGTCGGGCCCCAACGGAAATTCTCGGCCAAATGCCGGCAGGGACTGGCGATCGAGCGAAACCGTCACACGATAGGACGGCTCGCCAATAGCGATCGGCGCAATCAACTCGGCAGGTCGCAGCAGGTTGCGCGACACGCTGATCACGCGGCCTCCGTGTAGTCCGAAGCGCTGGAAGGGGAACGCTTCGTAGGCCAGGCGCACGGTCTGGCCTGCCTCGACGAAACCAATGGCGCGTGCAGGGACGAACAGTTCGGCCTGCAAGATGCTGCCCGTCGGCACGATCGACAGCAGCGGCACTGTCGGGTCAGCGGTGAGGCCGACTCGCGCCTGTAATGCAGAAACCTGTCCGGCTACCGACGCGCGCAGCAGGTAGGCGCGGCGACCCGCGATCTCAGCCAGCCTCCCATCCAGGTCGGATATTGACGCGCGCAGCACCAGAATGCGCGCCGCGAGCGAGTCCGGTAGCTGGTGCAGAGCGTCGGACTGCTGTGTCACCACGCCCTGCCGCTCAACGATCTGGCGCACGAGCGCGGCTTCGTTCTGGCGCTGCGCCAGCAGATTGTCCTGGCGGTGCTTGAACTCGACGACCGAGATATAGCCTTGCTTCACCAGGTCTCGAACAGCGACGACCTGCTCGTCCGCAACCTGCGTGCGTTCGTGTTGCGCGGCCAGTTCGGCCTGAAGCGCGACGATCTCGGCACGGAGGCCATCGATACGGTGCTGCACCTGTTCGTGCTCTGCCGTGGTCTTCGCCTGCTCGAGCTCGATCTGTTGCAGCAGTGAGGAGCGCTGGCGTCCAATACTCTGCAAGACGCCACTGTCCACGTCGCTGCCGTTCTCGTCGGTCTGGCCTACCTGTACCGTCAGCAATGGCGTGCCGGCCTCGACCCGCTCGCCTTCAATGACAGCGACCGCAACAACCACGCCGGCACGTGGTGGGAGCACCTTGGCGACACCGATGGTGGGGGTAAGAAATCCTGGGGCGGTTTCCTTGCGCGCATAGCTGCCGCCGGCCAGGACCACGCTGGCGGCGGCGAGCAGCGCCAGCACCAGCCAGGTCAGCGACGCCGCACTGGGCGGCACAGGCAGCGCCGCGCTGCCAGCCAGTGGATCGCGCTGATGTGCAATCGCCTCGGCGCGGAACAGACGCGATGTCGGCACGGCGAACCCTCGCTGGTTCGGCGGAACCTAGCGGTGCGGGGTCAGCCAATGCTGCGACCTGCCACATATTTGGCAGGTGACCTGGGTCACACGGTCAAGGCTCAGCCGAAGGCCCGCCGCACGCGCCCCCAGTCCTCGATTGCGTGCTCCTGCCCTGGTGGTATCGAAAACACGACCTGGGTGAAGCCGGAGTCAGCGAGCGCGCCGACCCGTCGCGTGACCTCGGCAAGCGTGCCGACGAACGATGTGCGCCGGATCATCTCCGCGGTGATGAACGGGCGCTCGTCCGGGCGCACGAACATCAGGTGGCCGCGGTGGTTCGCCAGATAGTAGGCCTCTGGCGGCTGGAAATTGCGTGCATGCGCGACGTAAGCCTCCGCCGACGCGGCGAACTCCGGCCGCATCGCCAGCGGCGTAGGGTGCCCGGCGAGTGCTGTGTCAGCAGCACGGTGCAGCAGCATCGCCGCCCGTGGCGCCGCCAGCGCCATGCCGCGCGGGCCATCCACCGGTTCGCCCTCCTCCAAGACAGCACCGCCGATCCAGGCGACAGCCTGCAATGCCTCTGCGCGCCCTGCGTCACGCCATGCCGCACGCATCTGCTCCAGCGTGGCGGCGCCGCGCTCCTCGTCAGCGACGTTGTCGATCCACGCGGCCCCAAGCTTCGCGGTCAGCCTGCGCCCGCGCGGACCAGAGGCAGCAATGAACAGCTGCATCGGATCATCCGTGTTGATCAGGCGGAGTTCCGGGTTCAGCAGCTGGATTGGACGTCGCCTACCTTCCAGCTCCATGTCCACGGTCTCGCCGCGCCAGAGAGCCTGAATGATGCCGATATACGCCTCCATGTCGGCGAGCTTCACCGCCCCGAGCCCCATCGTGCGACGCCCGGTGAAGCCGGTGCTGATGCCGAATGCGATGCGCCCAGGCGCCAGCTTGTTGAGCGAGGCAAGAGCGGTCGCGGCTACCGGCGCGATGCGGTTGGACGGGATCAGCACGCCCGTGCCCAGCATGATCCGCGTGGTCTTCATAGCGGCCGCTGCCATTGCCACAAACGGATCGGCGCTCAGCAGTTGCGTGTCAAAGAACCAGGCATGAGTGAAACCCAGCTCTTCCGCCCGGCGCACCAGACGCCAGGAGTCGGCAGCTGTAGGAATGGCGATGCCGAACTGCATGGTTACCGCGGCCTCCCTCGATGCATCATAAGATGCTGGGGCACAACAGCAGCGGGCTCAAGCAAGCGGCGCCGAGTTGCCCGTAACCCCAGCACGAGGAAGACTGCTTCAGGCGAAGAAGGGAGCGGGCCATGGAAAGCAAAATTGCAGTCATCACGGGCGCCGGCAGCGGGATCGGCCGGGCGACTGCGCTGGCACTGCATGCAGATGGATTTTCCGTGGTGCTCGCCGGGCGCCGCCGCGACATGCTGGAAGAGACCGCAAGGCTGGCCAACGCCTTGCCGCCGCGCATGGCGGTGGTGCCGACTGACGTAACCGATGCGGGCTCGATCGCCGCGCTGTTCGAGGCGGTCAAGGCCACCTACGGCCGTATCGACCTGCTGTTCAACAATGCCGGCATCAGCACGCGCAACATCCCGCTTGAGGACCTGACCTTCGAGCAGTGGTCGAACGTGGTCGCGACCAACCTGACCGGCTCGTTCCTGTGCGCGCAGCATGCGTTCCGCATGATGAAGGCCCAGCAGCCGCAGGGCGGCCGCATCATCAACAACGGCTCCGTGTCCGCACACGTGCCGCGTCGGAACTCCACGCCATATGTCGCAACCAAGCACGCGCTGACCGGGCTGACCCGCTCGCTGTCGCTGGACGGGCGCGAATACAACATCGCCTGCGGCCAGATCGATATCGGCAATGCCGCGACCACGCGCAACGAGGACACGGCCCGCGGGCGCCTGCAGGCCAGCGGCAGGGTGGAGGCGGAAGCGCGCATCGACGTGCACGACGTCGCGCGCGGGGTCGCCTACATGGCCAGCCTGCCGTTGGAGGCGAACGTGCAGTTCATGACCGTCATGGCGACGAAGATGCCGTATATCGGCCGCGGCTAGGCGCAACACATGTCCCCGCGTTTGGCTACACGGATCGGCGCGCTCCAGTTGCCCAACCCGGTCATCTGCGGCTCCGGCGAGCCAGTGATGACCGAGACCGGCATCCGCGCCGCACTGCGCGCTGGCGCTGCCGGCGTCATCGCCAAGTCGGTGAACGAGCAACCTGCAGCGGCGCGTCAGCTCGACTACGCCGACTACGCACAACTGGACGCCGTGGGCGCACCGACAGCCCATGGCGTTTCGATCTTCTGCCGCTCGGGCTTGGCGCAGCGCGATCCGGCGGAATGGTTTGCCTCGCTCGCCCGCATCGATCGTGACGCGGCACGCGAGCGACGCTTCGTCGCCGCGAGCATCGTGCTCGCAAGCGCCGATGGTGCCGAGGCCATCGCTGCAATGGCCCGGCGGGCTGGGCTGCGCCTGTTCGAGCTCAACGTCGGCGCTCCGCACGCCTCCGAGGCAACGCCAGGCGCCATTGGACAGGAGACCGACCCCGACCGGCTGCGGGACCTGGTTGCCCGCGTTCGCGCCGCCACCGAGGACATGCAGCTCTGGGTGAAGCTGACCGGCCTGTCTGCGAATATCCCCGCTTTGGCGCGCGCTGCGCGAGAAGCCGGCGCCGATGCGGTGTGCATGATGGGGCGCTTCATGGCGATGGTCCCCGATATCGACACGCTCGCTCCGGTTCTTGGCACCTCCGGTGCCTATGGCGGCTCCTGGGCGCTGCCGATCGTCTGCCGTTTCCTGGCGCTGAGCCGACGCGCGGTGGGCAGCGATTTCCCGCTGCTGGGCACCAACGGTGTGCGATCCGGTGCCGATGTGGCCCGTATGGCCTTGGCCGGCGCTTCGGCGTGCGAACTGATGTCGGTGGTCATGCACGAGGGCTTCACGGGCCTCACCCGCATCATCGCCGAACTTGATGCGCTGCTGACTGAACGGGGACTGGCATTCACCGATCTGATCGGACGCGCCGCCGATGCGTTGCAGGACTACGGCGCCCAGGATCCCATGCCCGGCCGTGGCAGCAGTTCGTGCCGGCGGAAACGCTCAGCGGCCCTTGAAGCTAGGCTTGCGACGCTCGCGCCACGCCTGATGCGCCTCCTGCTTGTCCTCCGTCAGCTCCAGCATGGCGAAGCGATACAGATCGCCCAGCACCGCGTCCGCCAGCGGCACGTCGATGCCGCGGTTCAGTGATTCCTTGGTGAGCCGGGTCGCCAGCGGCGGCAGCGATGCGATGTGCTCCGCCACCTCCATGGCCTGCGCCATCAGTCGGTCATGCGGCACCAGCCACTGCGCAAGGCCGATGCGGCACGCCTCCTCCGCCTTCATTGGGAAGCCGAGAGCGAGCCGCATCGCCAGACCCTTGCCGACCCAGCGCGCCAGTCGCGTCGCCCCGCCCTGCGCCGGGATGATGCCCAGACCGCTCTGGGGCAGACGCCATTCGGCGCGCTCCGAGGCGACGATCATGTCACAGCAATAGGTGACGATGCAGCCGATGCCGACCGCGTAGCCGTTCACTGCGGCGATGATCGGCTTGGCGAAATCGGTCAGCATCGGGATCGGATGCGCGCGGCGCCGGTTTGGCAGGTCCTTCAGGAAGGTGGCGACCGAGTCCATCGTGTGGGTGCGTGGGTTCTTCAGGTCGGCGCCGGCGCTGAACGCGCCGCCCGCGTCATCACCAGTCAGGATGACACAGCGGACGTCGGGATCGGCTTCGAGCGCCGGCAGACGCTGGATCAGCCCGGTCTGGAACTCCTCGCACCAGGCGTTGCGCGCCTCCGGGCGGCTGAGGGTCAGAATAGCGATGGCACCGCGTCGTTCGCACAGTAGCGGCATAGGCGGTCTTCTCCCGACGCTCAGATCTTCCCAACGTCTACCTGCCGGCGCGGCACCATCGGCGCAAACCGGATGCCGTTCACGTCGATCTCCGGCATCGCGATGCCGAGTTGCCGCAGCACGCCATTGGCCAGCTCGTTATAGCCGTCGAAGCCTGACCGCAGTCGCTCGCGCCAGCGCGGGATGCCGCCATTCGCGTGCAACTCGAATGCCGACTCACGACCATCGAGTGCGGACGACACGTGGTCCCACGCCATCTGCAGCAGCGCGGCGCGTTGCAACGCCGTGTAGCCACCACCGCCGAATGATTCCTCGAAGCCGGCGGCCATCTCCGGTGCGGCAAGATCGCGATCGGTCGGCGCGACGACCAGCGATGACCCGGGCAGGGTGCGCAGCAGTTCGCTCATGCCCGGCCGCGCCTTCAGCATGGCGATGCTGCCCGCCGCCAAGTGGCAGATGTTAGGATAGCAGTAGCCATCGGCGGTGAACTGCGGATCGCGTTCGGCGGCCGTTAGGCAACTGCGCACCGTCTGCACATCGGTCAGCAGGTCCACCACATAGTTGTTCGTCGCGGAATCCGACATCAGCCCCATCGCGTGCGTGCAGGCAAGCGCCAAGCCCAGCGTGACTTCGGCCTTCGCCAGCCAGCAGTAGAGCTGGTGCCAGAACAGCCAGCGTGCGATCAGCTCCGGCGACCGATCGACCAGGAATACGCGCTCCCAGGGAACGAATACGTCGTCGAGCCACATCTGCCCGTCCAGCTCGTCGTAGCGGCTGGACAGCGGCGAGGCGAACGAATTGGCATCGCGCGTTGCAATGCGTCGGCAGATGACGCGCACGCCGGGCGCGTTCACCGGCACGATGAAGGTAGCGCGATGGCCGTCGTAGTCGACGCCGCACAGCCCGCCGATATAAACGTCCTCGGCGAAGGCGGGACTGGTGTGCATGCCGACTTTGCCGCGGATCACTATCCCCGAACTGGTCTCGCGCACGATGCGCAGTGCCGCTCGATCTGCTGGATCAGGCTTCATGCGGAAGCCGATGGTCGCCGAGCCTGAGGAGAAGGTCAGGAAGCGCCCGGTCTCAACGATGTGCCGACGGTAGGCATGTGCGTTATCGATCTGCTGCGGCGAGACATTGCGCTGCTGCACCTCGCCCAGGAGGCCGAGTGCGATCAGGTGGCCATAGGCCGGCGTGTGCGTGATGTTGCCGGCGCTGAGGAAGCAGGTGGCAGCGAAGCAACGGCCCATGCGCACCAGATCATCGGCACTGTGCGGCAGGATGTAACCGCAGGGCAGGCCGTCGTGCAGCACAATGTCTTGCCAAGTCGGGTCGAAATGGCGGTCGTACCATGCGACGTATTCGTCGACCATGGCGCGGGTAGCAGGGTGCGTGGTGAGGTCTGCTATTTCGCCTTCACCTATTACCCAGACCTTGCGTCCGTCGCGCAGAGCGGCGCGATAATCGGCGCCGTTGCGCATCCCCCACCTCACCCTGCGCTCTCCGCACCCTGGGGCGGAGAGGGTTTGTTGGCGGCGCGGATCGCGTGCCAGATTCGGTTGCTGGTCGTAGGCATGTCGAGCGCGCGCACGCCGAGTGGTTCAAGCGCATGCATGATCGCGTTCATCACCGCCGGCAGCGCACCGACGCACCCCGCTTCGCCGGCGCCCTTGGCACCAAGCGGATTCCCTTCGGTCGGCACCGGATTGGAGACGATGCGCATGCTGCACATGTTGTCGGCGCGCGGCATGCAGTAGTCCATGAAGCTGGCCGTGAGCAGCTGTCCGGATTCCGGGTCGTAGACCACCTGCTCCATGAGGATCTGGCCCAGTCCTTGTGCGACGCCGCCGTGGATCTGTCCCGCGAGAGTCAGCGGATTGATCACCGTGCCCACGTCATCGACCACGAGATACGATTGCAGCGCCACAGCGCCGGTATCCGGATCGATCTCGACCTCGCAGACATGGCAGCCGTTCGGGAAGGTGTTGAGCGTCGGCGCATAGGTAGCGTGTTCGTAAAAGCCGGGCTCCATGCCGGGCGGCAGGCGTGCCGGCTGGAACGCGGCGCGCGCAACGTCCTTCAGCGCGACGCCGCGGTCGGTACCGGCAACAATGAACTTGCCATCGACGAACTCGATATCGGGCTCGGCAGCTTCCAACAGATGTGCCGCCAGCTTCTTGCCCTTGTCGATGATCTTCTGCGCCGCGAAAGTCAGCGCGCCGCCGCCAACCACCATCGAACGCGATCCGTTGGACCCCATGCCGAACGCGACGCGGTCGGTGTCACCGTCGATGAACTGCACCTCGTGTGGATCGAGGCCGAGGCGATCGCATAGGATCTGCTTGAACACCGTCTCATGCCCCTGGCCGTGCGTCTTCGTGCCCATCAGCAGGATCGCGCTGCCGCTCGGCTGGAAGCGGATCTCGGCGTATTCCGGCGTCGGTCCGGCGGCCTGCTCGATCGCATTGGCGAAGCCGAAGCCGCGCAGCATTCCGCGCCCACGTGACGCTTCGCGGCGTGCGGCAAAGCCGGCGCGGTCGAAAGCCTCCAACGCCAGCTCCATGTTGCGGCTGAACTGGCCGCAATCATAGAACGGCCCGAGCGCCGTCTTGTACGGCATTTTCGCATCGGGGATGACGTTGCGCTGGCGCAGCTCGATCGGGTCGATGTCGAGCTCGCGTGCTGCATCTTCGATCACGCGCTCGATCAGGTAGCTGGCCTCAGGACGCCCGGCGCCGCGATACGGCGCGGTCGGGCTGGTGTTCGACAGCACCGCATCGATCGTCACATAGGCGGCAGGAATATCGTATACGCCAACGACGGTGCCGATCTGCCCGAACGGCGTCAGCAGCTGTCTGTCGGACGCGATATACGCGCCGATACTTGCCAGCATGTGCAGGCGCAGGCCGATGATCCTCGCACCAGCATCGAACGCCAGTTCAATCGTGCCGACGTTGTCGCGGCCGTGCTCGTCCGCAAGGATCACCTCGGAGCGTTCGCAGCGCCACTTCACCGGCCGGCCGATCTTGCGCGCCGCCCACAGCGTCAGCCGGTGCTCGACATACTGCCAGCCCTTGGCACCGAAGCCGCCGCCCACGTCGTGGCACACCACGCGCACGCTGCTCTCCGGTACCTTGAACACCATGTTCGCCAGCATGTTGCGCACGCGATGCGGGTAGTTGACGTCGGCGAACAGCGTGTAGCGGTCCTCCGCCGGATCATGCGTGCCGATCGCGCCACGCGGTTCCATGTACTGCGCATGAACGCGCGTGATCACGTAGCGACGTTTGACGACACGCGTCGCGCGGGCGAACGCCGCCTCGGTCGCGGCCCGATTGCCGCGCTCGGTGGTATGCGAGACGTTGTCCGGGTTCTCGTCCCACACGCGCGACGCGTCAGGCGCCGCCGCCGCGGCGACCGAGGTCACCGACGGCAGCGGCTCGTAGTCCACCGAAACCAGCTCGGCTGCGTCCTTCGCCTGCGCCAGCGTCTCGGCGATCACCATCGCCACCGGATCGCCGACATAGCGCGCGCGATCGACCACGAGCGCTGGCCGCTGTGGCGCGAACATCGCCGAACCGTCGCGCTTCTTGCGCGGCATCGCCGCCTTCGGCATGGCGATGCCGTCATTGGCATAGTCGATGCCGGTGAACACCGCGACGACGCCAGGCGCCTGCGCCGCCGCCGCGACATCCACCGACCGGATGCGCGCGTGCGCGTGCGGCGAGCGCACGAACACGCACCAGGTCTGCCGGTGCAGCGTCTGGTCGTCCTGATAGCGGCCACGACCGGTGAGCAGCCGCACGTCCTCCAGCCGACGGACCGGCTGGCCGACGCCGAACTTCATCGTCGCGTTGGACGCGCCAGCGTCATCCATCTCAGGTGATGACGGCGACGAAGTCGGCCTGCACCAGGGCGCGGCTGTCGGCCGGCAGCGGCTGCGTGTGCCGCGCTGGCCGTGCGTCCGGATCGGGGAACATCTTCACCCACTCGTCGTTCAGCGCCGCGCGCTGCTTCACCGGGTCCTTTACCCAGAAGGTGACCTTGATGATGTCGTCCACCGTGCCGCCGGCCGCCTCGATATCGTGACGGATATAGCCAAACACATTGGCCACCTGCTGCTCCAGTGTCGGCGGCAGCTCGCGCGTGCCGGGATTTGACCCGCCGATCACGCTCGACATCACGATATTGCCGATGCGGCTCGCGTTCGGGATCGGGTTCTCGTGCCGCGCACGCGACCCGTTGACGCTCTGGCGCTTGGCCATGGCGAAACTCAGGCGGTGACCGGCTGCTTGAACACCGGCACGTCGTCCGTACGGTCCCGCAGCGCCTCGGGGCCTTCGGTCGGCACCTGCTCGGCGAAGTTGAGCGCGCCGTCGATGTCGCCTTCCCACACCTCGCGCGGCAGCTCGTACAGCAGCTCGACGCCGTAGCCGTTCGGGTCGTGGATGTACAGGCTGTGCGTCATGCCGTGCTCGACGCGGCGATCGAACTTCACGCCACGCTCCTGCAGATAGGCGAGCTGCTTCAGCCACGCCTCGCGGTTCGGCAGCGCAATGGCGACGTGGCTGATCGCGCACGGCATGCCGGTCATCGACCACTCGGCCGGTGGCGCCGGCAGGTTGCGGTTCTCGATCAGCGCGAGGTCGTGGTGGCTCATCACGCCGCCGCCATGATCGCCGCTGTAGAAGCGCATCTTTGGCGGATTCGGGCGCTGCGGCGTCGCGTGCAGCTCGCCGACCTGCCTGAAGCCGACAGTCTCGGTCCAGAAGCGGTGCGATTCTTCTATATCCCGCACGTTCAGCACGAGGTGATTGAGGCCGACCGGGGTCACGGGCGCGTTTGCCATTGTCAGCGTTTCCTTCGCATTGCACAGGAAGCGGAGTATAGCCCGCCGATCCGGGGAGGCGAAATCCATGCGCCACAGCAGCGATCGCATCGTGACCAGCCATGCCGGCAGCCTGCCGCGGCCGGACACACTGATTGCCGCCAATCAGGCGCGCCAGGTCGGCGCGGACGAGGCGCAGTTCCAGGACCAGTTGCGCGAGGCGGTGCAGGACGCGGTGCGGCGGCAGCGGGACCTCGGCATCGACATCCCCGGCGACGGCGAATACGGCAAGTCGATGGGGCATCGCGTCAACTATGGCGCGTGGTGGCACTATTCGTTCGCACGGTTGGGCGGGCTCGATCCGGCGGGGCCGGCACTCTTTGACATGCCGGCGCAGCGCTCGCGCCCGGGCGAGGTGGTGCTGACCAGCTTCG
>DASSRN010000561.1:0-19275 GCA_035701785.1 Acetobacteraceae bacterium
CAGGTCGCGTGCCGGTCGGCTGCGCCCTTGAATGCCCTGGCCCGCTTGCTGGGCGTCGAGAGCACCGCCGCCGCGAGCATCCTGTTTGTTCTGTTCACAGTGGCCGTCATTTTGCCCACACGTTCGCCCACACTGATTGTCCTGACGTTTATGACAACCATGAGGGGGGAAGTCCAGTAAATCGCGGATTTTCGAGTGTCAGGAACGTCGTAAGCGACAGTCCGTCGCCGTTTCGCGGCGAAAGATCTCACCCATCGGCGCTCAGTTCAGCCGGGTCCGCAGCTCTTCCATCGCCCCACGGATCCGCATCGCCGCGTCCCCCTCCGGCACCAGGATCAGGAACCGCTCGAAGCAGCGCAGCGCGGCGGCGACGCGATCCAGCCGCTGGTTCATCACTGCCGCCTGGCGCCATAAATCCGCATGATCAGGCGCGATGCGCAGCATGTCTTCGGTACAGGTCAGCGCGCCAGCTAGGTCGCCCGCTTCCAGCCGACGGCCGACGATGTTGTTCTGCAGCCGCAGAAGCACACGGCGGGCGTTCATCGGCCGGAGTAGCCCGGGGCGCAACTCGGCCTTCTCGCCCTCGACGCGTTTCAGCAATACGCGCAGGTCACGCGCGTCCAGCGTCACGCCGCCACCGAAGACGTCGACGATCGCCTGCACGCTGCGGCCCTCTAGCGCCACCAGGAAATGCGCCGGGAAGTCGATGCCATGCGCACCCCATCCGGCGGCCCGCGCTGTGTGCAGCCAGATGATACCGAGCGCGACGGGCAATCCCTTGCGGCGCTTGATGACGCTGATCAGGTTTGCATTGGCCAGATCGTCGTAGGTCCGCGAATCGCCAGCATAGGCATAGCGCCCGGCGATTAGCCCCGCGAGCGCCTCGGCACGCATCGAGAGGTCGTCGGTGCCGATGCTGCCGGCGAGTTCCACAGCATCGCGCGCCAGATCCGAAAGATGCGCGCGCGCCGCCTCCCAGTCCGCATCCGGCGCATCCACGCGCGCGAGTTGGAGCGCTGCGTCACCGATATCGATCTCGGTGTCCGGCAGCACGCCGATCGCTTCAAGTGCGACGCGTGGATCGGTCATTCGCATAGTGTGAGGGCGGCAGGGACGCCACGCAAGGACGCCGGCTACTCCGCCGCCGGGAGGTAGATCTCCTTCCCGCTCTCGGCGAATTCGCGGCTCTTCTGTTCCATTCCTGCCATCCGCTCCGCCTCGACACGCAGGTCCTGCGTGATCTTCATCGAGCAGAACTTCGGCCCGCACATCGAACAGAAATGCGCGACCTTGTGTGCCTCCTTGGGCAGCGTCTCGTCGTGGAAGTTACGTGCGGTGTCGGGATCGAGCGACAGGTTGAACTGATCCTGCCAGCGGAACTCGAAGCGCGCCCGGCTGATTGCATCGTCGCGCAGCTTGGCCGACGGATGGCCCTTCGCCAGATCCGCCGCGTGCGCCGCGATCCGGTAGGTGATCACGCCAACCTTCACGTCGTCACGGTTCGGCAGCCCGAGATGCTCCTTCGGCGTGACGTAGCAGAGCATCGCGGTGCCGAACCAGCCGATCATCGCCGCGCCGATGGCGCTGGTGATGTGGTCGTAGCCGGGCGCCACGTCGGTGGTCAGCGGGCCAAGCGTGTAGAACGGCGCTTCCCCGCACTCGCGGAGCTGCTTGTCCATGTTGACCTTGATCTTGTGCATCGGCACGTGGCCGGGGCCCTCGATCATGACCTGGCAGCCCTTGTCCCAGGCGATCTTCGTCAGCTCGCCAAGCGTCTCCAGTTCGGCGAACTGTGCGGCGTCGTTGGCATCCGCCTGCGAGCCGGGACGCAGCCCGTCGCCCAGCGAGAACGACACGTCGTATTTGCGCATGATGTCGCAGATCTCGTCGAAGCGCTCGTAGAGGAAGCTCTCCCTGTGATGCGCCAGACACCAGCGCGCCATGATCGAGCCGCCACGCGAGACGATGCCGGTGACACGGCGGGCGGTCAGCGGCACGTAGCCCAGTCGCACGCCGGCATGGATGGTGAAGTAGTCGACGCCCTGCTCGGCCTGCTCGATCAGCGTGTCCTTGAAGACCTCCCAGTCGAGCTTATCAGGCTCACCGTCCACCTTCTCCAGCGCCTGGTAGATAGGCACCGTGCCGATCGGCACCGACGAGTTGCGCAGGATCCAGCCGCGAATGTTGTGGATGTTGCGGCCGGTGGACAGGTCCATCACCGTATCGGCGCCCCACCGCGTCGCCCACACTAGCTTCTCGACCTCTTCCGCAGCCCCTGAGGTGACTGCCGAATTGCCGATGTTGGCGTTGATCTTCACCAGGAAGTTGCGGCCGATGATGACCGGCTCGAGCTCCGGATGATTGATGTTGGCCGGTATGATGGCGCGGCCGCGCGCGATCTCGTCGCGGACGAATTCCGGCGTGACGAATTCCGGGATCGAGGCGCCGAAGTCTTCGCCGTCCGCGCGGCGTTCGGCGGCGCCGGCGAGTGCCGCCTGCCGGCCCAGGTTCTCGCGGTGCGCGACGTAGATCATTTCATCGGTGACGATGCCTGCGCGAGCGAATTCGAACTGGGTGACCGGCTGGCCGGACCTGCCGCCCAGCACCGGATGCTCTGCCGGGCAGGCGGGGACGAGGCGATCGCCGGTGGCGCCGCCGTTGTCCACCGACTGCACTGCGCGAGCGGCGATGCGCTCGAAGCCACGCCTCGCGATCCACTGCGCCCGCAGCGGCGGCAGGCCGGCTTCCAGGTCGATGGTGACCGAGGGGTCGGTGTAAGGGCCGGAGGTGTCGTAGGCACGGTACGGCTCCTCGCGCGCGGTCGGCTCGAGTTCGATCTCACGGAACGGCACGCGTATGTCGGGGCGCCCGTCGGGGGAGGTGTAGATCTTGCGGGAGCCGGCGATCGGGCCGGTGGTGACGCTGCTCGGGCGGGCTGCTGTCTTCGACTGGACGGTCATCCTCTCCTCCATCGCGCTCCAGGGCTGCGGATCGGGGAAGGGCTGACGCGGCTGGCGACTGCACCCGTCCCTACGCCGGCATGACCCGGTTCAGGTTCAAGGGTCACCGCGCCGCCGCACTGGATGCGGACCGTTACGGTATCTCAGCCCCCGCGGCGGGGCTCCCCTCGGCATACGCCACCATGCGGCGGCACAGGGGTGGTGTCAAATCGATGACGGCACGCGCGAAACTCAGGCGCGGTTACGGGATAGACATAACTTCGTCGCCATTCTATCGCATTTGGGAATAGCGACGCCCATATCAGTGTGGCAAGGCGAAGGGTTCGTCCAATGCAGCCCCGTCGATCCCGGACAAATCTGACCGTGCTGGCACTGGCAACGGTGCTTGCGGCCTGCGTCCTCATCGCCCCTGCCGCGCGCGCCGACTGGCATGGTGGAGGCGGCGGCTGGCACGGGGGCGGATGGCATGGCGGTGGTGGCTGGCACGGCGGCGGCTGGGGATGGCACGGCCCAGGGTGGGGCTGGCGTGGTGCAGGATGGGGTTGGCGGCCCGGATGGGGCTGGCGCGGCCCTGGATGGGGCGGGGTGTTCATCGGCGTGACGCCGTATTATCCGTATCCGTATTACCCGTACGGCTACCCCTATCCCTATTACCCTTATCCATACTACGGCTACTGAGCGGCCGCCGGCTCCGGTGCCGCTGCTGTAAATAGTTGGCTAGCATTTGCATGCGCACACTCCGCCAACCGCGGAGGCTGTGGGCTGCTGATGCCACATTTGCTGAAGATCACTCGGTCGACATCTTGGCTGCGGCCGGTCGCCATAGTGTTTTCTGTGGTGTTGCTGGCGGCCTTCGGGTGGGATCTCTGGCGCGATACTCAAGCCAAAAGGTTGGAAGCCGATGCGGCTGTCCATCAGGCGGCCGCGGTAGCGGCAGAGCAGGCGTCGCGGAGCCTGGAGGAGTTCGATCGCCGTCTGCTGGCCCTCATCTATCGCTATCAGTCGCAGTCGCTGCGTGAAGTCGATCCGCAGGCTCGGAGCCTGCCGGTGCTCGAAGCACTCCAGAAGGAACCCTACTTCGCGTTTGCCGACGTGCTGGACACATCCGGGCGTTCGGTCGCCGGACTCCCGCGCAACGACAGCACCTGGTTCGACAGCAACTACTTCGGCGCGCTTGAGCATTCGCGGCGCGGCGACATGTTCATCGGCGATCCGTTTTCGCGCACGGATGAACAGGCTGTAGGCATCACGGTGAGCCGACGGATGACAGACGGCGACGACAGATTCGCTGGCGTCGTTGTCATGGGAGTCCGCCTCGTGCATTTCCGCCGATTGCTGGCGCAGTTCGAGGGTTCCGGGCACTCGGTCATGCTGCTGCGCCGTGACGGCACCATCATGGTGCGGATGCCGTTTCGACTGAACGATGTGGGTTACCGGCTTGAGCCGGGCACGCCACTCGATGTCGCGCTGCGCACCGGCGCGCCGTCCGCGATCGTTTTCGATCCTCTGGATCGCGTCGAGCGGCAGTTTGCGTTCCAATCTGTCGGCTCACATCCGCTGGTGATTGCGGTCGGTACGCCCGTTGCCGGTGTATCCTCCCGTCCCTCGCTCTGGTGGCTGTTGACGGTGTGCGGCGCGCCGCTCGCAACCGCTCCCCTGGCTTCGCGGCGATGGCGCGCGTGGCGTCGCGGCCGCCTCGCCGCGCTGGAGCATTAGCGCCGCGTGACCAGTTCGCGCGCGCGGCGGAATGGCGATACCGTCGGGCTTCAGGCTTGGAGTTCTCGCCATGCACGCCATCCGCATCGACCGCGGCAAGCCGCTCTGCGACCAGCCGAACTGCGGCCATAACCGCTACCACCCCGACATCGCTCCAGCGTTCGAGATCGGCGTGGGCGAGGAGATCGCGCTCGAGACGCTTGACGCGCTGGACGGTCAGATCACCCCCGCCACCACCGTCGCGGATTTCGCGTCGCTAGATGCCGGCAAGGTGCACCCGCTGACCGGCCCGGTATTCGTCAAGGGCGCGCAGCCGGGCGACCTGCTGGAGATCGAGTTCACCGACATCATCCCGCAGCCGGTCGCTTTCAGCGCGATCATGCCTGGGCTTGGCTTTCTGCGCGATGTGATGACCGAACCGTTCCTCGTGCACTGGCAGCTGAAAGACAACTGGGCCACGTCGGCGCAACTGCCCGGCGTGCGCATTCCCGGCGCACCGTTCATGGGTGTCTCCGCCGTTGCGCCGACCGCCGAACAGCTTGCCGCGTGGACCGCCCGCGAGCAGCGGGTGATCGACGCCGGCGGCTTCGCGCTGCCGCCCGACGCCCAGGGCGCAGTGCCGGCGGGACACTGTGGCCTGACCGGGCTGCGTACGCTGCCGCCGCGCGAGAACGGCGGCAACTTCGACGTGAAGCAGCTCACCAAGGGAGCGAAGCTGTTCCTGCCGGTGTTCGTCGAAGGCGCGCTGTTCTCCACCGGCGACGGCCACTTCGCGCAGGGCGACGGCGAGGTCTGCGTCACCGCGGTCGAGATGGGCGCCACCGCGGTTGTGCGTTTCCGGGTGCACAAGGGTCTCGCCAACCGACGGAAATTCACTGCGCCGGTCTTCTCGCGCACGGGCTACTTCGCCGATCCGCGCTTCGCCGCGCCCGAACGGTTTCTGGGCGTGATGGGCATGCCGATCAACGCAGCCGGGGAGATCGAGGCCGAGAACCTGACGCTCGCCTGCCGCAACGCCGTGCTCAACATGATGGAGCTGCTGCAGGAGCGCGGCTTCTCGCGCGAGCAGGCCTATGTGATCTGCAGCGTCGCGGTGGATCTGGGCATCTCCAACGTGGTGGATGTGCCGAACTATGTGGTCTCCGCGCTGCTGCCTGAGGCGATCTTCGACGGCGCATAGCGCAGTTTCAGCCGTGGTCATTGCGGGCGAGGCGAAGCTATCTTGTCGAGAGTGCGCTTTGCTGTCGGAATTGTTCTGTGGCTGCACCTGTTGCAACGAACCGATAGCGCAGGCGTGAATGCTCTCGCCGCAGTTCCGCCACCGTCATGGGCGATCTATGCAATGACGGAGGAGCCGACATGAGCAAGAGAGATTGGCTTTACCTGATGGCATATCTGTCTGTCTTCATGATGTCGGGGGCCGTGCTGGCGCACACCTTTCTCTGATCGCGCATTAGCCGACTCGGGAGTCTTGGAGCGCAGCACAGCACCGGATGCGGACGTGCTGCGGCGCCAGGCGTCGCATCTCCGGGCCTTGGCGCAGCCGGTCGCCGACGACGAGTTGCGCCGGGCCGTGTTGGAGATCGCCAATCGCTACGATGCGGCTGCCGATCGGGTCGCGAGCGGACGGTCACTGCCGTGAAATAGCCTGACGTGGTTGCGCGACCACCGTACTGGCGCTGAACAGGATCGCGAACAGCACACCGAAAAGCCATAGCAGCCCTTGCGGGTCGCGCAGGTCCATTGCGATGCCACCAAGCGGTGGCCCGAACATCGCGCCAAGCCCATAGGCCATGATCATCGCTGCGTTGACGCTCAGCAAATCGCCATTGCGGAACCGGTCGCCCGCCATGCTCAGCGCCACGGGGTAGATGCCGGAGGCGATTCCGCCCCACACGAACAAGAGGGCGAACAGAACGGGCGGCGCCGGCGGGGCAGCAAGCAATGCTAGCGCGCCGAAGACGCCGGCTAACGCGCAAAGCCGCAGCGCCGCGATCCGCGAGATCCGGTCCGACAGCCAGCCGATCGCGATTTGCAGCAGGATCGAGCCCAGATACACCGCCGAGAGGTTGGTCATCGCCCATTGCTGGGTGACGCCGCTGCGCACGCCCCACACAGGCAACAGCGATACCAGCGCCGATTCGTAGAGGCCGAATAGGCTGACGGTGGCGACGATTGCCGGCGCGCGGACGAACATGCGCAGCGGACCGGCGGTGCCGCCCTGCCGTAATGCGGCCGAGGCGTCTCGCGCGCCGAGTAGCGGCAGCATCGCCAGAGCAGTGATTACGGCATTCACCACGAATGGTGCCCAGCCCTCGATGCCGGTCATGGACAGGACCAGCGGGCCGATGCCGAACCCGGCGGACAGCGCTGCGGCGTAGATGCCAATCACCCGGCCCCTGCCCGCGTCACCGGCGAGCTGGTTGATCCATGCCTCGCCGGCCGTGAAGATGCTGGAGCCGACCACCGCTCCCAGCGGGCGCAGTACGAACCACGCCGCCACGCTGTTGAACGGCTTGAGCGCCAGGACCAGCACGATGTCCAGCGCGAAGCAGACCAGCAGGAAGATGCGGATGCCGCAGCGCTGCACGAACCACGGCGCCAGCAGCGGGCCGACCAGCACACCCACGAACATCACGCCGGCGTTCAGTCCGTTCAGCGCCGTGCTGATCCCGCGCTGTTCCAGCAGCAGTGGCATCAGCGGGCCACCCTGGCCGACCGAGAGGCCGAACACGGTGACCGATGCGATGGCAGCGATCAGGCTCCAGCGTCGGTCGCGCACGGCTGGCCGTGTACTTGCATCCGTGCTTGGCATCGACATGGAAGGTCCCGACAGGCTGCACGCGGCATGAAGTGGCACAGAATGACGCAACACGGCAGATCGCCCGACGCGCCCTTCGCGCTGATCGTGGCGATCACCGCCTGCGGCACGCTCGGGATGCACCTGATCATCCCGGCGCTGCCCGACACCGCCCGCACACTGGGGGTGTCGGCCGGCACGATCCAGCTGACCATCACGCTGTACCTGATCGGGCTGGCGATCGGCCAGTTGCTGTATGGCCCGATCTCCGACCGGTTCGGCCGGCGGCCCGTGCTCATCGCCGGGCTCTCGCTGTTCACGCTGGCAGGCATTGCCACGACCGCGGCGCCGAACGCATGGACCCTGGTGATCGCGCGCGTCCTTCAGTCGTTCGGCGCGTGTGCCGGGCTGGTGCTGGGCCGGGCGATCGTGCGCGACTCGGCGACCGCAGACCGGGCCGCGGCGCAACTCGCGATGCTGACCCTGGTGATGTCGGCGGCCCCGGCGATCGCCCCGGTGCTGGGCGGCTACGCCACTGCCTGGTGGGGCTGGCGCGCAGCTTTCGCACTGCTTGCGATCGTGGGCGGGGTGACCCTGGCGCTGACCGCGCTGCTGTTGCCGGAGACCAACGCGCTGCAGGCGAGCGCACGCGCCTCGATGCTACTGGGCTCGCTGCGGCTGTTTCGTTCGCGTGCGTTCTGCGGCTTCGTGCTGGGCGGCGCGTGCACCACCACGTCGTTCTACGCCTTCATGGCGGCATCGCCGTTCATCCTGGTGAACCTGCTGCATCAGCCGGCCGAGCGTGTAGGCCTGTATTATCTGCTGCTGATGGCGGGTGTGGCAGCGGGCAGCCTGTCGGCCAATCGATTGGCGGGCCGCATCCGGACGCCGACCGCCTTGCGGCTCGCGAACGGGCTGGCGATTGCTGGCGCCGCAGGCTTTCTGCTGGCGGACCTGCTCGGGTGGCTGAGCGTGGCGACGGTGATTGGTCCGGTTGTGCTGTTCATGGTGGGCGCTGGCATGGCGAGCCCGTTCGCGCTCAGCGGCGCGGTCAGCGTCAATCCGCACGCGATCGGTGCGGCGTCGGGGCTCTACGGCTTCACCCAGATGGCCTATGGCGCGCTTTGCACGGTCGCGGTCGAGGTGTGGCGGCCAGGCGCGGTCTCCACCGTCGCCGTCGTTCTGTTCGGGTCCGCCTTGCTGGGACAGGCGGCGCTGTCGCTGGCGGTGCGGCGCGGCTGAACCGTGCTCGCTGCCGAATCTGCATAGCGCGCGCTGCCTGGACGAAGCAGGTTGGGCGCGAGGCCACGTATGGGCCGACCTGAAACGGGGGAACTGCATCGATGATTCAGCCAGCGCGGAGCCGCCTTCTCGTCGTATCGCTTCTGTCAACGACGCTGCTCTCCGGATGTGTTGTCTGGAAGAGCGACTACGATGAGGTCAAGGCGCAGAATGCGCAATTGCAGCAGCAACTGAACGCGCAGTCGGCGCAGCTCGCCGCCGAGAAGGCGCAGGTCAACCGGCTGCAGGGCGCGATCAAGTACACCGTGGACAGCGACCTGCTGTTCCCACCGGGCGGCTGGCAGATGAGTGCGGCCGGCAAGCAGATCATCTCCAAGATGGCCGCCAAGCTGGCGCCGACGCAGCAGAACAAGCTGGTGGTCAGCGGCTACACCGACAATGCCCCGATCGGACCGGCGCTGCAGCAGCAAGGGATCACGTCGAACCAGGTGCTGTCTCAGAAGCGCGCCGAGAACGTGATGGAATACCTGGTCTCACAGGGCGTGAAGCCGGACATGGTTTCGGCGCAGGGTTTCGGCGAGACCAATCCGGTCGCGTCCAATGCGACGCCTAAGGGCCGTGCGAAGAACCGGCGGGTCGAACTGTCGCTGGTCGCGAGCTGATAAACGACGCAAATCGACCGCCTGTGCTGGCGGATTTTGCCGGTTCGAATCCCGCGTAGAACAGCAAGGACGCGTGTGTTACCTGCGGCAAGGTAACGAAGCGTAATGTTGTTCGAGCGGGGCGCGGCTGGATGTTGTTCCGAACCCTTTGCGCGGTGGCCGGCATTGTCCTGTCCCTCGTCATTACGACAGGACACCCGGCTGCGGCGCAGCAGCCGGCAGGCAAGCGCGTCGCGCTGGTGGTTGGCAATGCGAGCTACCGCTCGGTCGACCGGCTGGCCAACCCGGCGAACGACGCACGGCTGATCGCGAGGACGCTGGCCGCAGCCGGATTCACGCTGATCGGCGGTGGTCCACAGATCGACCTGGACAAGGCACATTTCGAAAAGGCGGTGCAGACGTTCGGCCAGTCGCTGCCCGGTGCCGAGGCGGCGCTGTTCTATTACTCCGGCCATGGGATGCAGGTGCAGGGCGTGAACTGGCTGGTGCCAGTCGATGCCAATCCGACCACCAACCAGGATCTCGATTTCCAAATGGTCGATGCGAACCTGGTGCTGCGGCAGATGGAAAGCGCCGGCACCCGGCTGAACCTGCTGATCCTCGATGCGTGCCGCAACAACCCGTTTGCATTCCGCGGCATGCGCGGTGGTCAGGGCGGCTTGGCGGAGATGCATGCGCCGGAGGGGACGCTGATCTCCTATGCCACGCAGCCTGGCAACGTGGCGGCCGATGGCAGTACGGGAAACAGCCCTTACACGTCCTCGCTCGCGTCGGCTTTGCAGAAGCCGGGTCTCGATGTCTTCCAGGTGTTCAACCAGGTCGGTCTGGCGGTGAAGCAGATGACCGGCGGACAGCAGCAGCCCTGGCTCGCCTCATCACCGATCTCCGGCACGTTCTTTTTCTTCAGCGGACCGGTCACCATCATGCCGCCGGCCGCCGTCGATGCGGAGGCGGTCTTTTGGCAGTCTATCGCGAACAGCCTGAATCCCGACGACTTTCGCTCGTATCTACGGCGCTTTCCTCACGGGCTTTATGTCGAACTGGCGGAACGGCGCGCAGCAGCACTGAGCGCCAGCCCGGCGGCGATCGTCGCACCGAACAGGATGGCGGCTCCTGTTCAGCCCGCAGCGCCGGGTCGGTTCGACGGCGACTGGCTACTGAAATATGCCTGCGGCGCCACGGCCGACGGGGCAAATGGCTTCCAGCGGACGCTGTGGGCCACCATCAGGAACTCGGTGCTGCACGGCGAGGGGGGCACCAAGGGCCAACCCAATTACCTGACCCTCGACGGTCAGGTGCAGCCAGACGGGGTGGCGTTGCTGACGGCGGCCGGACTGACCGGAGCCTCGCAATTCAGTGTCGGCCACGTGCCGCCGGGTTCGCATTTCGGGTTCCACGTCAAGGCGAAATTCGAGCAGGGTCGCGGCAGCGGCAGCCGGATCGAGAACCGTTCCTGCGACCTCGAGTTCACCCGGCAATAGGCGCGATCAGCCGAGCCGCTCGTAGGTGATCACGGACCCATCGTCAGCGGCGAAGCGGAGGCCGGCCCAGGTGTCTGTGCTGTCGTACCAGATGTCGAGATCGAGATCGCCGCTCAGCCGGTAGTGACGGGCCGGGATCTGCTCACCGGAGGCTAGTTTGATGCGCTCCTCAGGCTGTGCGGCGACAGCCGGATGTATCAACTGGCCGTCTTGCGTGCCGATCATCGGACTGCGCAGCATATTCGAGTTCCAGTGCGTAGTGGCCAGCGCATTGGCCGGTGCGACGTATGGCCGCGTGCCGCTGCCCTCCACTGCCAGGCCGGATCCCTGCCAGCGTGCCTGCACGTGCATCGGCGTCCCGTTACGGTCGGTGCGCGACTCGAAGCCAACCAGCCGATCGTGCTGCCAGACCTCCTGGTTGCGATGCGTGTAGCGGACGAACGGGATCGGGCCGAATTTGACCAGCACGTCCACGGCGATATGCACGGTCAGCGCATCGCCATCGCGGCTGAAGCTCATCATATGCGAGCCGATCGGTGACCCGTGGCGCATCAGCCTGAACGCAAGCTTGCTGTCCGGCGGCACCGGCAGCCCGGCACGCGCGAATCGCGCCCCACCCAGCACGGCCGCTCCCGCGAGCAGCCCGCGTCGGGTCAAAGCGTTTCGTCTGTCCTCCTCCATGGTAGCGCCCCTCCTGCTACCTGTACCGACAGTTGCAGGCAGACTACCGCGGTCGCGCCGGGAGCGCCAGCCGGCGGCCAGAGGCTTGACTCAGGACCCGCGGGACGATGCCATTTCGTGGAACCAATGATAGGGAGGCAACGATGTTCGTGCGCAACGCCTGGTACGTCGCAGCCTGGACGGACGAGATCGACGGGCCGCCCCTGGCCCGACGCATCTGCGACGAACCCGTGGTGCTGTATCGCGACCGCGAGGGTCATGCTGCGGCGCTGCTGGATATGTGCTGCCATCGCGGTGCGCCGCTGCATCTAGGCAAGGTGGTCGAGCAGGGGCTGGAGTGCGGCTATCACGGGCTGACCTTCGATCGGACGGGCGCCTGCGTGCGCGTGCCAGGCCAGGACCACATCCTGGAGCGCACGCGCGTCCGCAGCTTCCCGGTGATCGAGCAGGACGCGTTGGTGTGGATCTGGATGGGCGATCCGGCAAAGGCCGATCCGTCCGAGATCGTGCGCTGGCCATACCACAACGATCCGATCAATTGGCCGCACAAGCATACGATGTATCCGATCAAGGCGGCCGCCATGCTGATGGTGGACAACCTGATGGACTTGACGCACCTCGGCTACATCCATGTCTCGACCATCGGCGGCAATCCCTCGCAGCATGTCGAGGCAAAGATGGATGTCGACCGCACGCCGCGCGGCGTGCGGTTCACCCGCTGGATGCTGAACTCGCCGCCGCCGCCAACCTATGTGAAGGCGGTCAGCTTCCAGGGGCGCATCGATCGCTGCCAGCGCTTCGAGTTCGTCGCCCCTGGCTCAGTGCTGCAATGGACTGGCGCCACCGATGTCGGCGGCTATCGCGACGGCAACACCGACGACAGCCCGCTGGCGTTCCGGCTGTACCACGCACTGACGCCAGAGACTGACACATCGTGCTTCTACTTCTGGTCGGCGGCGAATGGCTTCCGGCAGGATGAGCCGGCGGCGACCGAGCAGTTCTTCGATCAGGTTGCGGCGGCATTCCTCGAGGACAAGACGATGGTGGAGGCGCAGCAGGCACGGCTCGATGAACTGGGCGAGGACGCGCTGGTGGATATCGCCAGCGATTCAGTGCGGCTTGCGATGCGCCGCACGATGGAACGGCTGCTGGCCGAAGAGCGGCAGGCGATGGCGGCAGAGTAGCGCTACTCTGCCACCGTCTCGCCCGAGCCGCCGAACTCCTTGGGAAAGTCCTTCAGCTTCGGCAATCCATCGCGCATGGGCAGCACCGTCTCGGCATAATTGACGTGTAGCTGCGGCGCGAAGGCCAGGTCGGGGATCGTCGCCGCATAGACGTCGACCATTTCCAGCGGCGGATGCTGCGTCATGATGTGCCCACCGCACAAACGGCAGAACTGCCGGTGGCTCAGCGACGTCTTGTGGAATGTGGCGACGTGCTGCTCACCCTTGGTCACCCGCACTGCCTGCGGCGGCCACAGCGTGAACGCGTTCACCGGTCCCGCCGACCAGGACCGGCACGACTGGCAGTGGCAATAGCCCATGGCGCTGGGCTGGCCCGTCACCTCGACTTCAACGGCGCCACAGAAACAACTGCCGCGATACGACTTGTCCATGAGTTCTCCTGCAATCGGATATCGGCATTGCCGCCATTCGCCGCGGATAAAGCCGACCCGCTACGGGATGACAAACGAGCAGTTGTCATCCCGAGGATGAGTCTGCCTCATGCGGGCCGCTATGCAGCGGCAGCCACGGCTCCGATCGGGCGCAGCACCGGCTGATTGATCGAGGCGGCTGACGCCTCGGTCATCGCCGCCTCGGCGATCAGCAGGCGGCGGAACGCGGCGATCTTCGGCCGGTCCACCGCTTCAGGCAGGCCGAGCAGGTAATAGGTGTAGGCCGTCGGCGCCGCCAGCTTGAGCGGGCTGACCAGGGCACCGCTGGCCAGATGGTCCGCGACCAGGCTTGCGCGTGCCAGGGCTACGCCGAGACCCTGCAGGGCCGCGTTGATCAGCATGCTCGCCTCGCTGAACTGCTGCCCGGCGCGGCAGGTGGTATCCTGCCGGCCGTGGTGATCGAGCCAGGCACGCCAGTCGCTATCGCTGCCGTCGCGGTCGGTGGCCTTGTCGTGCAGCAGCGGCATGGTCAGCAGCGCATCAATGCCGTCGACCGGTCCGTGCTGGCGCAGCAGTTCCGGAGTGCATACCGGCAGTACGCGGTCGCTCATCAGCCGGGTTGCGGCATAGCTCGGGTTGGGCGTGCGGCAGAAGCGGATCGCGAGGTCGATGCCCTCGGCGCGCAGATCGAGCAACCGCGGGTCGGCGTGCACTTCAACATCGACCAAGGGATTTTCGCGCCGGATGCGCGGCAGCCGCGGAATCAGCCAATGCGACGCGACTGACGGCAGCATGGTGACCTTCAGCGGCCCGCCGTCGTCAGGCTGAGACAGTTCGACGATGCTGCGGTCGATGTCGCCGATCGCCGCATCGACCTTGCGCGCGAGCGTGCGGCCCTGCGCGGTCAGTTCCAGGCGTCGCGTCAGGCGCTTGAACAGGTCGAAACCCAACTCCTCCTCGAGGCCACGAATGCGATGGCTGACGGCGCTTTGAGTCAGGTGCAGTTCGTTGGCGGCTTCGGTGAAGCTGAGATGCCGGGCGGATACCGCGAAGATCCGCAGCGCATCGAGCGAAGGCGTGCGTGGCATGGGCGTGCCTATCCCGCACCGGGTCGGCCGCGACACGGACGCAGTCTCAGAGAGCACAACATGGGGGCGATCTAGCAGGTCTGGTGCCAGGTGCGGTGTGAAGTACTTCATAGCCTGGTCGACCCGGCTGCCGTCGTCGCCGATGTCGTGGAGCATGGGCAGCTTCGCCGTGGCGAGACGGACGAGTTCCGCCTGCCGCCGTGTGCCGGTCTTGTCGAATACGTGCGCGAGGTGCGTCCGCGCGGTGGCCAGCGAAACGCCGAGGCGATCGGCCGAAGCCTGAAGGCCGTCGGCCTTGGCGATCTCGACCAGGAGTGCGGTTTCGGCGCGGGTCAGGCCAAAGCGCTGCTGCAAAGTTTCGATACAAGAACGCTCGTCACGCTCGGGGTCGGTGATGAACAGGGCCGAGGCCCAAGCTGTCTCGGCACGCAACGGCACTACCTGCACCTCCAGGGGTGTGCCTCGTTGGCTGCGGGAAAGACTGCAACGTCCGACTGGGCCGTGAGACGAACTGCAGCCGTGCCCGCCGGTGATGAGGCTGCGCAGGAGAGTGGTCTCTTCCGCGGTTCTGGCGGCGATGGCTTCGTTCGCGCGGTGAATGGCGTCAGCCTCGGCCATAAGCTCTTCGGCAGCACGGTTCGCGAAGGCGATGCGCAGCTGGGAATCGACAACGACGACAGCATCGTGCAGCCAATCTAAGGCCGCGGCGGTGATGGTCCGCTGCATGTCCAGCGCAGTCGGACGGTGCTGCAAGGGCACCGCGCGCTGCGCGACTGTTGGGTCCTGCATCCCCGATCCCCGCTCGGTCTTTCCGCGAGCTTCCGGCCGAACCCTGCGGCGACCTGTGAGTGGGTTCACAATTCCGGCGAGCGGTCAGGCCGTGAAGCGAAGCGGCTGGGCCGAGCGGGTTTCTGACTTGCTTGGCCTGTTCAATTTGCGGATCGGCCGAAAAGCGCTGTCGTGTACTCGTGCTTTTCTAACTGACCCAGACTTGCCGAAGCAGGTGAGTGCCAAGGATCCATTTCAGTTTGTGGGCAATTGGGCAGCCGCTCGGTCTGTTCTGTCCAACTTGGAATTACCGCTTGCGCCCCGTGCGATATCATTTTTTTGTGAAGACCTTCGGCCCGGACCCCCTTGGCGGCGCCTCTGAGCCGGGCGTGCGACTACATGACCGCTGTCGGTAAAACTGCTGGCAGACCGGAACTATCGGCTCAATGCCAACGCACGCGCATAGACGGTCTTGCGCGGCAGACCAGTTGCACCGGCAACCAATGCTGCCGCGTCCTTCACGCTGTTGTCCTTCAGTGCCGCCTGCAATTTCGCATCGAGGTCGTCCGCATCGTCCTGCTCCGGCGGACCGACCACCACAGTGATCTCGCCTCGGGCCGGGTTATCCGCATAGAACGCTGCAAGCTCGGACAGCGGCGCGCGCCGTACCTCCTCGAAACGCTTGGTCAACTCGCGCGCCACCGCCGCTGCTCTGGCGCCGAACGCCTCGGCCATGTCGGCCAGCGTCTCCGCCAGACGATGCGGCGCCTCGTACCACACCAGCGTCGCCGAGAGCCCCGCCCTCTCGGCGGCGCGTAGCCGGCCGAACGCGGCGCGGCGGGCGGACTGTCGTGGCGGTGGGAAGCCAAGCACCAGGAAGGGCAGCGGCGGCAGTCCGGACAGTACCAGCGCCATGACCGCAGCATTGGCGCCGGGCACCGCGCCTACCGCCAGGCCCTCGCCCAGCGCTGCACGCACCAGCCGGTAGCCGGGATCGGACACCAGCGGGACACCGGCATCCGAGACCAATGCGATCCGAGCGCCTTCGCGAAGCCGGGATAGCATCGCCGGTATCGTTGCGTCCTCGTTGTGATCGTGCAGTGGCTGCAGGCGCGCCTTGGCGCCCGTCCCGGCGAGCAGCCGCGCCGTCCGTCGCGTGTCCTCGCACAGGATCAGATCGGCGCCGAGAAGCGTGTCACGTGCGCGCGGGGTGAGGTCGCCAAGGTTGCCGATCGGAGTGGAAACCAGCACAAGACCTTCAGGCAGGCCGGACGGTTCGTCCTGCACTTGGTGGGGAGATGCGGGGCATGCTTCGTCGGGCATTCGTACTCCTTTTCGGCACCCTAGCACTCGTCGGCTGTGCTGGCGGCTACGGTGGTGGCTATGGCGGCCGTCCGCTCGGCCCAGTGCCGTTGCCGTTAGGGGGTGCCAGCACCGGCGGTCCCACGGGCCAGAAAGTAGTGATCCTGCTGCCACTGTCTGGCCCGCGCGCCGACATTGGCCAGGCGATGCTGCATGCCGCACAGCTGGCGCTCGACGGGCCGGGCTCGCCGCCGCTCGACGTCAAGGACACCACCGGCAACCCGCAGGCTGCCGCTGCCGCGGCGCAGGCCGCGATTGCCGAAGGTGCAGGCCTGATCCTGGGCCCGCTCACCTCGGGTGAGACCGCCGCGGTCGCACCGGTCGCGAGGGCGGCGAATGTCGCAATGCTGGCCTTCACCAACGATCCCTCGCAGGCGCAGCCCGGCGTGTGGACGCTGGGAATAACCCCGGGCCAGCAGGTGCGCCGGCTGGTCGCCGCCACCCAGGCCCAGGGGAAGACCCAGTATGCCGCGCTGCTGCCGGAGAACGACTTCGGCCACGCCATGGGGCAGGCGCTGATCCAGGCAACCACGAGCGCGAGCGCCGCCCCGCCCAACGTGCGCTACTACGGGTCGGGCATGTCGGCGATCAACGCCGCAACGCGCGACGTGTCAGGCTACGCCAGTCGGCGGGGGCCGATCGACGCTAAGATGCGCGCCGCGCGTCTGGAAGGCACACCGGAGGGCCGGCACGAGGCGCAGGAACTGGCCAAGTCGGCGATCCCGCCGGCGCCCTTCAATACGCTGCTGTTGGCGGACACCGGGGATCCGCTGTCCGAGATTGCCTCACTGCTGCCCTACTACGACATCGACCGGTCGTCGGTGCAGATCATCGGGCCAGCGTTGTGGGCGCAGCCGTCCAGCGGTGCCAGCCAGTTCCGCGGGGCGTGGTATGCCGCGACCGATCCGGCTGCGCGGGCAAATTTCGAGCAGACCTACACGAGCAAGTATGGCAGCGCGCCTCCGGCAATCGCCGATCTGGCCTACGATGCCGCCTCGATCGCGCGCGTGCTGGCCGGCCGCGGCTATTCGGCAGGGGCGCTGACCCAGGGGTCCGGCTTCATCGGGGCCGACGGGTGGTTCGCGCTGCTCGCCGACGGCCAGGTGCGGCGCGCACTCGCGGTGTTCGCGGTCGATCGCGGCGGTCCGCAGATGGTAGAGCCTGCGCCGCAATCGGGCAGCGTGCCGGGCGCCTGATCGGCTAGCCGCGCCCGCCTTCGAAGAACTCCTTCACTTTGCTGAAGAAGCCCTCGCTTTCCGGGCTGCCCTTGCCATGGCCCTGCGCCTCAGCCTCGAACTCCTCCAGCAGTTCGCGCTGGCGCCGGGTCAGGTTCTGCGGCGTCTCCACTGCGACCTGAATGAACATGTCGCCGCGCACCGCACTGCGCACGACCGAGAATCCCTTGCCGCGGAGGCGGAACTGATCACCGGTCTGCGTGCCGGGCGGGATCTTCACTTTGGTCTTCGCGCCGTCGATCGCCGGCACCTCGATGTCGCCACCCAGAGCGGCCTGCGTCATGCGCAGCGGCACGCGCATGAAGATGTTCTGGCCGTCGCGCTGGAACATCGGATGCGGCCGGATGGCGACATGCAAATACAGATCGCCGGGAGGCGCACCATGCCCGCCAGCCTCGCCTTCGCCGGCCAGGCGGATGCGGGTGCCGTCCTCGACGCCGGGCGGGATGGTCACCTGAAGCGACCGCTCGCGGCCGACGGTGCCGACGCCATGGCAGACTTTGCACGGGTTGCGGATCACCCGACCGGAGCCGCCGCAGGTCGGGCAGGTCCGCTCGACCAGGAAGAAGCCCTGCTGGGCGCGCATCTTGCCGGAGCCGCGGCAGGTCGTGCAGGTGTCGGCGGCGCGGTTCCTGTCCTCGGACCCGGTGCCGGAGCAGGCATCGCACACCACCCGGGTCGGCACGCGCAGATTGACCTTCGTGCCGGCAAAAGCGTCGCCGAGGTCGATTTCCACCGCCTGGCGGATGTCGCTGCCGGCCCGCGTGCGCGCACCGCCACCACGCCGGCCGCCCATGAACTCGCCGAACATCTGGTCGAAAATGTCGCCCAGGCCGCCGCCCCCAGAGAAGTCGAAGCCGGCATTGAATCCCCCGGCGCCACCTTGCTCGAACGCCGCATGGCCATAACGATCATAGGCGGCACGCTTCTGGTCATCCTTCAGGATGTCGTAGGCCTCGTTGACCTCCTTGAATTTCGCCTCGGCCTGCTTGTCCCCTGGATTGCGGTCAGGGTGATGCTGCATGGCGAGCTTGCGATACGCTTTCTTCAGGTCCTCGGCGCCCGCCTCGCGGGCCACGCCCAATGTGGCGTAATAGTCCTGCTTCGCCATCTCAGCCCTTCTCGCTGGCGCTGAACGAAGTCGCGCCCGCCTTCGATGAAGCGCGGGCGCGACACCTCACGTCCGTCGGCCCTTATCAGGCAGACTTCTTCTTCTTTTCGTCAACTTCCTCGAATTCGGCGTCGACCACCTTCTCGTCCGGCTTGGCGTCGCCGCCTGGGTGCGCACCACCCGCCTGCGCCGTTGCCTCAGCGGTCTGATCGGCCTGTTGCGCCTTGTACATCGCCTCGCCAAGCTTCATCGCCGACTGACTGAGACGCTCGGTGGCCTGCTTCAGCGCGGCCGGGTCGTTGCCTTCCATTGCGGACCGTGCCGCGGTGATCGCCGCCTCGGCCTCGCCCTTCTCGGCGGCCGGGATCTTGTCGCCATGCTCCTTCAGGTTCTTCTCCACCTGATGGATCAGGCCATCCGCCTGGTTGCGGGTCTCCACCTGCTCACGGCGCTGCTTGTCGGCTTCGGCATTCGCCTCCGCCTCCTTTACCATGCGCTGGATGTCAGCTTCGGACAGACCGCCGCTGGCCTGGATGCGGATCTGCTGCTCCTTG
>DASSRN010000562.1:0-4081 GCA_035701785.1 Acetobacteraceae bacterium
TCGCAATCAGACCAGCCCGCGCTCGCGCCACTGAGCAAGCTGGTCGGCCGAGAAGCCCAGTTCACTCAGAATTTCGGCGGTATGCTCGCCCAACCCCGGCGCCGGACCACGCACCGGCAGCGGCGCGCCATCGACGTGCAGCGCCGAGCCCAGAATGGCGACCTCGCCAAGCCCGGGGTGCTCGACCGTCACCACCGCCTGCTGGTCCACCACCTGCGGATCGGCGAACACCTGCTCGAGGTTCATCACCTCCGAGCACGGCACGCCCGCTTCGCTCAGCACACGGATCCAGTGCGCGCTGCTCTCGCGCAAGGTGCGCGCCTCGATCTCCGCGTTGATCGCGGCGCGGTTCTCGGCACGCAATGCGTTGCTGGCGAACTCCGGGCGCTCTCGCAGCGCCTCTGCACCCAGTGCGGCAAGCAGGCGCTGGTACATCGCCTCGCCCGCTGGCGCGATCGCGATCTCGCCATCGGCGGTACGAAACAGCCCGTACGGCGAGCCGATCGGGTGATCGTTGCCTGTCCGCCGCGGCAGCCGTCCTGTCGCCAAATAGTCGGTCGCCACAAACCCCAGGAAGCTTATGAGGCCACCCATCAGGCTGACCGACGCCGAACCTCCATCGCCCGTGCGCCGCTCGCGCAGCAGCGCCGCGACGATGCCAAGCGCGGCGTACAGCCCGGCGATGAGGTCGCTCACCGGCGGGCCAGACCGCATCGGCGGCTGGTCGGCGGCTCCGTTCACGCTCATGTACCCGCTCATCGCCTGCGCGATGAAGTCGAAGCTTGGGCGGTCGCGATAAGGACCCGTGGTACCGAACCCGGTGACGCTGCCGCGCACCAGGCGCGGGTTCAGCTCTGCAAGGCGCGCCTCAGTGAGTCCTATCGCCGCGAGCACGCCGGGGCGGTAGTTGTCGACCAGCACGTCGGCGCGTTCGATCAGGCGCGCGAGGATGGCGTGCCCTTCCTTGCTGCGCAGGTTCAGCGTGATCGAGCGCTTGTTGCGATTGTAGTTGGCGAAATACCAGGACAGCCCGTCCCTGCCCGCGCCCTGTTGTCGCACAGTGTCGCCCTCACCCGGTGTTTCCACCTTGACCACGTCTGCACCGAGATCGGCGAGCAGCATCGTGCAGAATGGGCCAGACAGCACGCGCGTCAGGTCCACCACACGGATGCCGGCCAACGGAAGGTTCGGGTTCATCGACCGTATAGATGACAGGCTACGATGCGATCCTCTACCCCCGACAGCGTCGGCTCCTGCTCACTGCAGACCGGCATCGCATGTGGGCAACGCGGATGGAACCGACAACCTGAAGGCGGACTCAGCGGGCTTGGCACCTCGCCAGCCAGGATGATCTCCTCGCGTCGCTCATCCGGATGGCTGGGCAGCGCAGCGGAGAACAGCGCAGCTGTGTAGGGGTGTTTCGGCGCGCGGGCGAGCGTCTGTGCGTCACCCATCTCGACTATCTTGCCCAGATACATCACCACGATGGTGTGGCTCATATGGGCAACGGCGGCGAGGTCGTGCGCAATGAACAGGTATGAGAGCTTCAGCTGCTCTTGCAGGTCGCGCAGCAGGTTCAGGATCTGCGCGCGGATCGACACATCCAATGCCGACACCGGCTCATCGAGCACGATCAGCTTCGGCGACAGTGACAGTGCGCGGGCGATCGCTATCCGCTGCCGCTGGCCGCCGGAAAACTCGTGCGGGAAGAGGTCTGCCGACCGCTCCGGCAGCCCCACCAGATCGAGCAGGCGCAGCACCCGCTTGCGCACCTCGGTCGGGTCGATGGTTTCATTGGTTACCAACGGCTCGGCGATGATGTCGCTGATGCGCATGCGCGGGCTCAGCGACGCGTAGGGATCCTGGAACACCGCCTGCACCGACTTGCGGTAGTGGCGTCGCCCGGCGTTGTCCAGCGCCTTGAGGTCACGCCCTTCGAACCGGATGCTGCCGCCGGTCGGCTCTTCCAGCCCGAGCACCAGCTTGGCCGTGGTCGTTTTCCCACAGCCGGACTCGCCGACCACGCCGAGAGTGCGCCCCGGCTCGATCGCGAACGAGATGTCGTCCACCGCGCGCACCACGCCACGGCTGCCGCCGAACATGCCCCGCCGCGCCTGGAAATGCTTGGTCAGCCCGGCCGCCTCCAGCACGTGCATCACGCGGCTCCGCTCTGCACGGCGACGCTCGCAAGCCAGCAGCGCGCAGTGCGGCCGCCATCCAGGTTGAACTCCGGCGGCGCCTCCTTGTGGCAGCGCTCGAACGCGGCAGGGCAGCGTGCGGCAAAGGCGCAGCCTCTCGGCAGCCGCGACAGGTCCGGTGGCTGGCCGTCGATCGCGGTGAGCCGCTGGCGCGCATCGCTCATGCGCGGGATCGAATTCAGCAGCGCCTTGGTATAGGGATGCGCCGGCGCGTTGAAGATGCGCGACACGGGCCCCGATTCCACCACGCGTCCGGCGTACATCACCACCAGCTGGTCGCACATCTTGGCGACGATGCCGAGGTTGTGGGTGATGAAGATCAGCGCCAGGCCATGCTCGCGTTGAAGTTCGCGCAGCAGGTTCAGGTACTGCGCCTGGATGGTCAGGTCGAGGCTCGTGGTCGGTTCGTCGGCGATCAGCAGGCGCGGCTCGCATGAGATCCCGATGGCGCCGACGATCCGCTGGCGCATACCGCCCGACATCTCGTGCGGGTACTGCGTCACGCGCGTCTCGGGCGAGGGAATGCGCACCGCCTTAAGCAGCTTTCGCGCGCGCTCCCACGCCGCCTTGCGCCGCGTTCCCTCATGCACGCGGATCGGCTCGGCAACCTGATTTCCGATGGTGAACAGCGGGTTCAGCGACGCCATCGGGTCCTGCAGGATCATCGCGATGCGCTTGCCGCGTATGTGCCGCATCTCGGCATCGGACTTGCGCACCAGATCCTGGCCCTCGAACCACATCTGGCCGCCGACGATCTGCGCCGCAGTCGGCAACACGCGGAGGATGCTCAGCGCCAGCGTGCTCTTGCCGGATCCGGATTCGCCGACGATGCCGACCGTCTCGCCGGCGCTGACGCGCAGCGACACGTCGTCCACCGCACGCACCACGCGGGAGCCCTGCGCGGAGATGTAGTGCGTGGAAAGATTGTCGATCTCGAGCAGCGGGCGGCCCGGCGTGGCCGCCGTGCTGCGTCGCGGCTTAGAGCTGACGGAGCTGAGGGTCGAGTTTGACACGGAGCCAGTCCCCGAGAAGGTTGGCGGAAAGCACCATCAGCATGATGCAGCAGCCGGGCAGCACGGTAAGCCACCAGTAGCCGACCATCAGTCCCTGCTTGCCATCGGATAGCATCAGACCCCAGGCCGGCTTTGGCGGTGGCACACCGACGCCCAGGAACGACAGCGACGCCTCGGTGACAATCACGACACCGAGCATCAATGTCGCGAGCACGATCGCCGAGTTCACCACGTTGGGCAGGATGTGGCGGCGCATGATGGTCCATTTCGAACAGCCGGCAACGATCGCGAGGCGGACGAACTCGCGTTCCTTCAGCGACAGCACCTCGCCGCGCACCACGCGCGCATAGCGCGTCCAGTAGACCGCGCCCAGGATGATCACGATGTTCCACATCGATGGACCGACAATGGCGGCGAGGAAGATGGCGAAGGTAAGCCCCGGCAGTGCCAGCCAGGCATCGGTGAGACGCATGATGACCTGGTCCACCCAGCCGCCGATATAGCCTGCCAGGATGCCAAGCACTGTGCCGATCACCCCGGCGACGATCACCGCAGTGAAGCCCACCACCATGGAGACGCGCGCGCCGAAGATCAGCCGCGACAGCACGTCGCGGCCTAGCTGGTCGGTGCCCAGCAGATGATTGAGCGTGCCACCAGCCTGCCAGAATGGCGGTTTGAATCGTGCGGTCAGGCTGCCGATCTCGGGGTTATGCGGCGCCAGCACGTCGGCGAAGATGGCTACCAGCGCGATGACCGCAAGGATGATGATCGGTATCAGCGGCAGGTCTCCCAATCGCCGCGCCGAGGAGCGTGATGGCAGTGGTGAGGTAAGGACAATGGTCTCGCTGGACATGCTCATGGCATCACCTC
>DASSRN010000563.1:0-4742 GCA_035701785.1 Acetobacteraceae bacterium
GTGCAGTCGGTGGTGCGCGAGAAGAACAAGGTCTACCTCAATTCCGGCGCCGCCTCGTCGGATCTCACCGGCAAATCGTGCTCGCCCAATTTCATCCACTGGACCTACGACACCTATATGCTTGCGCGCTCGACCGGCGGCGCGATGGTGAAGGCGGGTGGCGACAGCTGGTACTTCCTCACCGCCGACTATGCGTTCGGCAAGCAGCTTCAGGCCGATACCACCGCGCTGGTGCAGGCCGCCGGCGGCAAGGTTGCGGGATCGTCGCCCTATCCGTTCCCTGGCACTACCGACTTCTCATCGTTCCTGGTGCAGGCGCAGGCCAGCCGCGCCAAGGTGCTGGGTCTGTGCAACGCCGGCGCCGACACGGTGAACTCGATCAAGCAGGCGCGCGAGTTCGGCATCAACCAGACGATGAAGGTCGCCGCGCTGCTGATGTTCGTCACCGATGTGCACGCGCTGGGACTCGACGTCGCACAGGGCCTGAACCTGACCGAGAGCTTCTACTGGGATCTCAACGACCGCACGCGCGCCTTCACCGACCGGGTGAAGTCGAAGACGCCGAACAATTGGCCGAATATGGTGCACGCCGGCTGCTATTCCGCCACGCTGCACTACCTGAAGACCGTCGCCGATATGGGCGCGGCGGAAGCCAAGAAGAACGGCGTCGCGACCGTGGCGCGGATGAAGAAGATGCCAGTCGAGGACGACTGCTTCGGCAAGACCACGATCCGCGAGGACGGTCGCAATCTGACCAACTCCTATCTCTTCGAGGTGAAGAAGCCGAGTGAGAGCAAGGGGCCGTGGGACTACTTCAAGCTGATCGCCACCACGCCCGGCGACCAGGCGTATCGCCCACTGGACGAGGGCCATTGCGAGTTCATCGGCAAGGCGTGAGGGCATTCAGGAAACTCCCCCTCCCCTCGCGGGAGGGGGCCGGGGGGAGGGGGCCTAACCAACCGTCATGATCATGATCTTCGGCATCCCCGGCCCGCTGCTGTTCGGCCAGCTGCTGCTCGGGCTGATCAACGGCGCGTTCTATGCGATGCTGTCGATGGGCCTCGCGATCATCTTCGGCATGCTGAACATCATCAACTTCGCGCACGGCGCGTTGTTCATGATGGGCGCCTTCGCCTCCTGGATGTTGCTGCAATATGCCGGCATCGGTTACTTCCCATCGCTGATACTGGCACCGCTGATCATCGGCGCGTTCGGCGTGCTGCTGGAGCGCACCGTCATCAGCCGCCTCTACCACCTCGACCACTTGTACGGCTTGCTGCTGACGTTCGGGCTTGCGCTGGTGATCCAGGGCCTGTTCCGCAACTACTACGGCAGCTCGGGCCTGCCGTACCGCATTCCCGACATCCTGCAAGGCGCGACTGATGTGGGCTTTATGTTCCTGCCCAACTATCGTGCCTGGGTGGTTCTCGCCGCCGTGGTGGTGTGCCTCGCTACCTGGCTGGTGATCGAGAAGACCCCACTGGGCGCAACGCTGCGCGCCGCCACCGAGAATGCGCCGCTGGTGCAGGCGTTCGGCGTCAACGTGCCGCGCGTCATTACGCTCACCTATGGCGGTGGTGTCGCACTCGCTGCGTTCGCCGGCGTGCTGGCCGCGCCGATCTACTCGGTGAACCCCAACATGGGCGACAACTTCATCAACACCGTGTTCGCCGTGGTGGTGATCGGCGGCATGGGCTCGATCATGGGTTCCATCGTCACCGGCTTCGCGCTTGGTGTGATCGAGGGTCTCACCAAGGTGTTCTACCCCCAGGCGTCCGCCACGGTGGTGTTCCTGGTCATGGTGATCGTGCTGCTGACCTTGCCGCACGGCCTGTTCGGAAGGCGCGCCTGATGTTCGGCTTCTCTCGCTCGCAGCAGATCGGCTTCCTCGTCATGGTGGCGCTGATCGTGCTGTGCCCGTTCGTGCTGTACCCGGTGTTCCTGATGCGGGTGCTGTGCATGGCGCTGTTCGCCTGCGCGTTCAACCTGATGATCGGCTATGTCGGACTGCTGTCATTCGGACATGCAGCGTTCTTCGGCATGGGCGGCTACATCGCCGCCTGGACGATGAAGTTCTGGCATGTCGATGCCGCGATCGCCATCATCCTGGGCGGTGCCACCGGCGCCGTGCTGGGCCTCTGTCTGGGCTACCTGGCAATCCGCCGCTCGGGCATCTACTTCGCGATGATCACGCTCGCACTGGCGCAGATGGTGTATTTCTTCTGCGTCGAGGCGCCGTTCACCGGCGGTGAGGACGGCATCCAGCAGGTGCCGCGCGGGGTCCTGTTCGGCGTGATCCCGCTCGATGACGACATGGCGATGTACTGGACCGTCGCGGTGGTGTTCCTGGGCGGCTTCCTGTTGATCCACCGCATCATCCACTCGCCGTTCGGCCAGGTGCTGAAGGCGATCCGCGAGAACGAGCCGCGCGCCACGTCACTCGGCTATCGCACCGACGACTACAAGCTGATCGCGTTCATCCTGTCCTGCATGCTGGCGGGCGTCGCCGGCGGCACCAAGGCACTGGTATTTGGCATCGCCACACTGACCGACGTGCACTACTCGACCTCGGGCGAGGTGGTGCTGACCACGCTGCTGGGCGGGCTGGGCACGGTGTTCGGCCCGGTGATGGGCGCCGTGCTGGTCACCACGATGGAGAACTACCTGGCGCAGTTCGGCCAGTGGGTCACGGTGACGCAGGGCGCGATCTTCGTGGTCTGCGTGCTGGCGTTCCGCCGCGGCGTGATCGGTGAGATCGGCGGCAAGCTGCGCCTGGCGCTGTAGCCCTCAGCCGGCCATCGCCACGATGCGCCGGCCGTCCCAGATACCGAGGCAGATGCGCTCATTGCCGTATTCCAGCAGCAGGTAGGGATCCAGCACCACTGCCTCCTTCAGCAGTTCGCCAAGGATCACGGCGCTGCCAGGAGCCTTGCGCTGCACGTCGCGCGCCAGTTGCGCGATCGGCAGTGGCACGCCGAGTAGCGTCAGGGACTCGTTCTCGCCCAGATAGCGCTCTTCCCAGCGGGCGCCGGCGTTCACGCGGAATACGCCGAACACGATCAGCAGCGCCATCACGCTCAACCACATCAGGCAGAGCCAGGACGGCAGCAGCGAGCCAGGCAGTGCCGCATTGGTCAGGCCGCCGCTCATCGCCATGCAGAACACCGACCCGATCAGGCCCACCGGGAGCCAGGCCTGATGCTGATGCCAGAAGCTGGGCGCCAACCGCTCCATCTGCGCCTGCCTGTGCGCGGCCAGGGCCTCCAGCGATACCGGCGTCGTTCCGAATTCGTGGCAGACGTCGGCAAGCCGCCTGGATCGGGCCGGAACCAGCAAAGCGTCGAACGGCATGGCCTGTGTCCCTCGGTAGGCAGCAGATCTTGCCGCAACCGCCGGTGCCGCACAATCGCTGCGAGGGCGGACACCCCTTGCACCACACAACCCCTTCGCGCATGGTGCCCGGCCGTCGGTCTGGGGCAGTTCGGCATGTCCTCGCGTGCCCGGTGCTCCCCATCTGGTCGTGACTTTGAAGGAGTGAACGGATGCGCCTTGCGGTGCTGAAGGAACGCCGCGCGTCCGAGACGCGTGTCGCGGCCACGCCCGATACGGTGAAGCGGCTGGTCGTCATGGGCCTGACCGTCGCGGTCGAGGCCGGCGCCGGCGCCGATGCGGCCATTCCGGATGGCGAATATACCAGCGCCGGCGCCACCATCGTGCAGGATGCAGCCGAAGCGCTGGCCGGTGCCGGCATCGTGTTCGCCGTGCAGATGCCGTTGCCCGAACAGCGCGCGCTGATCCCGCGCGGAGCGCTGCTGGTATGCATCGCCAACGCGTTCGCCGATGCGGATCTGGTGCCGAACCTTGCGTCGGCCGGCATCGACTGCGCGGCGATGGAACTGCTGCCGCGGATCACCCGCGCCCAGGCGATGGACGTGCTGTCGAGCCAGGCCAATCTCGCGGGGTATCGCGCGGTGATCGAGGCGGCCGGCGCGTTCCAGCGAGGCTTTCCGATGATGATGACTGCCGCCGGCACCGTTCCGCCGGCACGGGTCTTCGTGATCGGCGCCGGCGTCGCCGGCTTGCAGGCGATCGCCACGGCGCGCCGGCTTGGCGCGATCGTCTCTGCGACCGACGTACGGCCGGCAGCGAAGGAGGAGATCAAGTCGCTGGGCGCCTCCTTCGTCGGCGTCGAAGACGAGGAGACCGCCGGCCAGACCGGTGCCTATGCCCGCGAGATGAGCGAGGCGTTCCGCCAGAAGCAGGCGGAGCTGATGGCGACGACGATCGCCAAGAACGACCTGATCATCTGCACCGCGCTCGTCATGGGGCGCCGCGCACCGGTGATCGTGACGCAGCCGATGGTCGATTCGATGCGGCCTGGCAGCGTCATCGTCGATCTCGCCGCAGATGCCGGTGGCAACTGCGCGGCGACCGTGCCGGGCGAACGCGTCGTCACGCCGAACGGTGTCGCGATCCTGGGCTACCACAACTGGCCGGGCCGCATCCCTGTGGCGTCCTCGTCGCTGTATGCGCGCAACCTGCTGACCTTCCTCAGCACGTTCTGGGACAAGGACGCGCAGGCACCGAAGCTGCCGGACAACGATGACATCGTGAAGGGCGTGATGCTGACGCGCGCCGGCGCGGTCGTGCATCCGAACTTCCTCGCACCGAAGGCGGCATAGCCGTGTCGGGTCTGCGCCTCTTGTTCTCCCCCTCCCCTTGCGGGAGGGGGTTGGGGGGAG
>DASSRN010000564.1:0-9162 GCA_035701785.1 Acetobacteraceae bacterium
CTGGCACTGTCCGGCCTTGCTGCACTGCCAGCCTGTTCGATGTTCGGCAGCGGCAGCAGCAACACCAGCCGCCCGAGCGCTGCCACGACCAGTGCCCCGAGCTCCGGCTACACGGCGTCACCCAACTACAATGCCGGCGCACCGGCCGGCACGATGCAGTCAGCTGAGCTGACCCCGGATACCATCCGCGACGTGCAGCAGACGCTCCAGCAGGACGGCATGTATCGCGGCCGCGTGGACGGTGTATGGGGGCCAGGCACCCAGGCTGGGGTGCGCAGCTTCCAGGAGCAGCACAACCTGGATGCAACGGGCAAGCTGGACCAGCCAACGCTGTCGGCAATGAACATCGGCGGCAGCCAGAACAGCGCGCCTGGCAGCAACAGCGGGCCGAACTATAGCCCGCCGCCTGGCGCCAACAATAATCCTCCGCCGGACGCCAATAATCCCAACGCCCCTCCGCCGCGCTGAGCGGCTACAGCAGATCCCGGGCGCGCTCGATGTCTTCGAGCGCGTCGTGGTGCGATACCAGCAGCACCTCGTTGAAGCCGATCTGCTGCATCCGCTTCAGCTTCTGACGCACCTCGTCCGGCGTGCCGAGTAGCGAGGGTTCGGCTACCTTGGCCAATTCGGCCGAGCCTGGCCGGTTGGCGAGATCCACTGCGACGTTGGCCAGCACCGCGTTGGTGCCACCG
The DNA here is from genome assembly GCA_035701785.1 of Acetobacteraceae bacterium. GTDB lineage: Bacteria > Pseudomonadota > Alphaproteobacteria > Acetobacterales > Acetobacteraceae > JAMXLO01. The sequence continues at coordinate 693 of DASSRN010000564.1, forward strand.
GCGTCGCGGAACACGCGCATGCCCTCTTCCAGGTCGGCCCAGCTGCTATAACGGCCGGACGGCGTCCAGCCCTGGTATTCCTTGGCTGCCAGCGTGATCCAGCGATGGCTGCGCCAGGCGCCGATCAGAATGGGAGGGCCGCCCTCGCAGCCCGGCCAGGTTGAGAGCGTGCCGCCGGTCTCGGCCGGCTCGCCGCGCCATACCCGGCGCATTGTCGCCAGCGACGCGCGCAGCGTGCGGAAACGCGTGTCGTAGTCGTAGCCCAGCAGGTCGAAATCGTCCTTCGTGGAGCCGCTGCCGACGCCCAGGATAAGGCGGTTCGCGGACAGCGCCTGTACCGACTGCACCCGATGCGCCAGCTCGATCGGGTGGCGCAGCGGCAATTGCAGCACGCCGATGCCGAGTTCGACGTTGCGGGTCACCGATGCCAGCACGGCAAGTTCCACCAGCGGATCGAGCGTCGGGCGACCGCGCCCCAGCGAGTCACCGACCCAGATGCTGGGAAAGCCGGCCGCCTCGATGCGCCGCGCGTAGTCGGCGACGCGATCCAGCAGGCGCTGGCGCCCATCTTCGCCGGGCGTGAACCTGATCATCGTGCCGATGCGCATGCGCTCTCCTTCCCCGTGTGTCGGCGGCGAGATTGCAACACATCCCAGGGCGGCGCCATGCTGCGACATCGAACTCGGGAGGTCCCGCCATGCCGCACGCTGCCCTGCGCTCCATCCTGCCGGTCGTCGGATTGTCAGCTGACCGGGCCGACAAGGTGACCTTCACAGGCGGGACTGACCCGATTCTGCCGACCCCCTTCCGCATCGGCGTCGCCGGCGCGGCGACGCTGGCCGCGACCGGACTGGCCGTGTCGGACCTGTGGGAGCTGCGGACGGGACGCGGCCAGTCGGTCGGCGTGGATATACGCCAGGCCACCGCCTCGCTGCGCAGCGGCCATTACATGAAGCTGGGCGAGGGCGAGGTCTCCGCCCGCCGCAATTCGATAATGGGCGTCTATCCCACCAAGGACGCACGCTGGAGCTACCTGCACTGCAACTTCCCCAATCACCGAGCCGCTGCACTCAGCGTGCTGGGCGTGGCGGAGGACCGCGAGGCGGTCGCCAAGGCGGTGCTGAACTGGAACGCCGCTGACCTCGAAGAGGCGATCATCGCAGCCAAGGGCGCTGGCGGCATGGTGCGCAGCAAGGCGGAGTGGGCACAGCATCCGCAATCGTCCGCGATCGCCTCGCTGCCGCTGATGGAAATCGTGCGGATCGGCGACAGCCCGCCCGAGCCCCTGCCCGCCGGCAACCGTCCGCTCTCCGGCGTCCGCGTGCTGGATCTGACAAGGGTGCTGGCGGGACCGACCTGCGCCCGGACACTCGCGGAACACGGCGCCGATGTGCTGAAGATCACCGCGCCGCACCTGCCGAATCTGGGCTACCAGGAGTTCGACACCGGGCACGGCAAGCTGTCGGCGCATCTCGACCTGCGCGAACAGGGCGACGTGGATATCCTGCGTGGGCTGGCGCGCGAAGCCGACGTGTTTTCGCAGGGCTATCGTCCTGGCACGCTGGGCGGCCGCGGGCTGTCGCCCGAAGAGCTGGCGGCGATCCGGCCGGGGCTGGTCTACGTGTCGCTGTGCGCCTTCAGCCATGCCGGACCGTGGGCGTCACGCCGCGGCTTCGATACGGTAGTGCAGACGGTGAGCGGCATCACCTCGCGCCAGGCAGAAGTGGTGCCAGGCAAGACGCCGGGGCCGCAGTTCTATCCGGTCTCAGCCATCGATTATTGCACCGGGTACCTGATGGCGTTCGGCGCGATGGTGGGGCTGGCGCGGCGGGCACGCGAGGGCGGCAGCTGGCTGGTGCGCATCTCGCTGGCGCAGGTCGGCAAATGGATCGTCGACCTGGGCGAAGTGCCGGAGAGCGCGGCGCGCGACGCGCCGGCTGAATTCGGACCCGAAGAGCTGGAGCGCTGGTCCACGGTGACCGTGACGCCGTCAGGTCGCCTGCGCCACCTGCGGCCAACAGTGCAGCTATCCGAGACCGCGCCGTTCTGGGCGCGGCCGTCCGTGCCCCTCGGGTACCACAGACCGGAGTGGCCGGAGCGCGGGGCGGCATAGCTGCCGCCCCCACTCGGTGTCTAGCCGGCGTGCGCCGGCTCGCGCACCCGGGCGTGCGTGTGGTCGGCGGCGATCAGCATGTAGACCGCGGGCACGACGAACAGCGTGAACAGCGTGCCGATGGCGAGCCCCGTGGCGATCACCAGACCCATGTTGAAGCGCGACACGGCGCCGGCACCGGACGCGATGATCAGCGGCACCACGCCCAGCACCATCGCGGCCGTCGTCATCAGGATCGGGCGCAGCCGGATGCCGGCCGCCATTTCGATCGCCTCGCGCCGCGAGTGACCTTCCTTCTGCAGGTTGTTGGCGAACTCAACGATCAGAATGCCGTGCTTGCTGATCAGCCCCATCAGCGTCACCAGGCCGACCTCGGTGTAGATGTTGAGGCTGGCGCCACCCAGGCCCAGGCCCACGAAGAACAGCGCGCCGGCGATCGACATCGGCACCGAGACCAGGATGATGAACGGATCGCGGAAGCTCTCGAACAATGCGGCGAGCGACAGATAGATGATGATCAGCGCGAAGCCGAAGGTCAGCAGGAAGCCACCCGATTCCTGCACGTACTGCCGGGTCAGCCCGCCGTAGTCCACCGAATAGCCGGGCGGCAGATCGCGTGCGGCCAGCTCCTGGAGGAACTGCACCGCGGTGCCGAGTGACACGCCCGGCGCCGCCACACCCTGGATCATCGCGTCGTTGATCTGCTGGAAGTGGTTGAGCGACTGCGGCACCGTGCGCGTGGTGACGGTCGCCACGGTGGACAGCGGCACCGAGGCGCCGCTCGCGGTGCGGATGTAGTAGTTCAGCAACTGACTGGGATTGAGCCGGTAGCGCTGCTGCACCTGCGGGATCACTTTGTACGAGCGGCCATCGAGACCGAAGTAATTGACGTAGCCGCCGCCCAGCATGGCGGTCAGCGCCGCACCGACATCGCTCATCTTCAGGCCCAGCAGCGCAGTCTTGCTGCGGTCGATCTCCACCACCGTCTGCGGCTTGTCGAGCTTCAGGTCGGTGTCGAGGAAGATGAACAGTCCGCTGGCGCGCGCATCGGCCAGGAACTTCTGCGCCACGTCGTTGATGCGCGGGAACGGATCGGTGCTGCCGATGATGAACTGGATCGGCAGGCCCTGGCTGCCGGGCAGCGGCGGTGGTTGGAACGCCACCACCTGCGCACCGGCGATCTTCGCCATGTTCTGCTGGACGATGGGCTGCAATTGCTTGGTGGTGCGCTCGCGCTTGTCCCACGGCTTCAGCACCATCCCCGCGATGTTCTGGCCCGGCATGTCGAGCTGGAACACATGATCGTTCTCGGGGTACGCGGCGAAGTCCTGGTAGATCTGCCTGTCGTACAGTTGGCGCTGCTGCAGCGTGGCATCGGCGGCAAAGGTCGAGGACGTGATGATGACGCCCTGGTCCTCTTCCGGCGCGAGTTCGCTGGTAGCCGCACCGTAGAGAAAATAGATGCTGCCCAGGATGATCAGCGAGAACACCACGGTGACCGGCAGGTAGTTCAGGCTGCCGCGCAGCCAGCGCGTGTAGCGGCGATGGATCGCGTCGAAGCGGCGGTCGATGAAATTGATCATCCCGCCTTCCCAGCGCGGCAGGTCACCGCTCGGGCGCAGCAGGCGCGAGGTCATCATCGGCGACAGCGTCAGTGCGATCACCGCGGAAACGGTGACGGCGCCTACCAGCGTGAAGGCGAACTCGGTGAACAGTGCGCCAGTGAGGCCGCCCTGGAAGCCGATCGGCACATAGACCGCGACCAGCACCACGGTCATGGCGATGATCGGACCCGCCAGCTCCCGCGCGGCCTGGACGGCGGCAGGTATAGGTCGCATGCCGTCTTCCAGGTGGCGGTTGACGTTCTCCACCACGATGATCGCATCGTCCACCACCAGACCGATCGCCAGCACCAGAGCGAGCAGTGTAAGCAGATTGATGGAAAAGCCGGCGATCAGCATGATGGTGAAGGTGCCGATCAGCGATAGCGGGATCGCCACCACCGGGACCAGCACCGAGCGCGGCGAGCCCAGGAAGATGAACACCACAAAGGTGACGATCAGCACGGCCTCGACCAGCGTTCGCACCACCTCGTGGATCGCGCTGCTGACGAAGTCGGTGGAGTCATAGACGATCTGGCCGTTCAGCCCCTGTGGGAATTGCGACTGGATGCCAGGAAAGATGGCGCGCACGCCCTGGGTCACGTCCAAGAGGTTGGCAGCCGGCGCCACCTGCACGCCGATATAGACCGCGCGCTGACCGTCGAAGCCTACCTCGGTCTCGTAGTCATCGAAACCAAGACTGACATTCGCGACGTCCTTCAGCCGCACGATCGCGCCGCCGGTCTGCTTCAGCACCAGGTTGCGGAATTCGTCGAGCGAATGGAGGTCGGTGGACGCGGTCAGGTCCATCTGCACCATCTGCCCCTTGGTTGTGCCAAGACCCGAGATGTAGTTGTTCGCCGCCAGTGCCTGCGACACATCGGCGGCGGTCAGGCCGTAGGCGGCAAGCTTCTCGGGATCAAGCCAGGCGCGCAGCGCGAAGTTCTTTTGGCCCAGGATCTCGGCGGTCTGCACGCCGGGCACCGCCTGGAGCTTGGGCTGCACCACGCGCACCAGGTAGTCGGTGATCTGGTTCGGCGCCAGCACGCTGCTGTTGAAGCCGATATACATCGCATCGATGGTCTGGCCGACGCGCACGGTGAGCGTCGGCTGCTGCGTGCCCTGTGGCAGCTGGCTCAGCACAGAGTTGATCTTGGTGTTGATCTCGGTCAGCGCCTTGTCGGCATCGTAGTTCAACCGGAGATAGACGGTGATCGTGCTGGTGCCCGACAGGCTGGTCGAGCTCATGTAGTCGATACCGTTGGCCTGCGCGATCGCATTCTCCAGCGGCGTGGTGATGAAGCCGGCCACCACGTCGGGGTCGGCGCCGTAGTAAACCGTGGTGATCGTGACCACGGCGTTCTGCGTCTGCGGATACTGCAGCACCTGAAGCGTGCCGAGGGCACGCAGGCCCAGCACCAGGATCAGCAGGCTGACGACCGAGGCCAGCACCGGACGACGGATGAAGATGTCGGTGAAATTCATGGGCCGTCTCGTCAGTGATCGGTTGGCGCGGGGGTGGCGTCGGCGCTGGGCTGCACTGTGTTGTTGATCGCCACCGGCGCGCCATTGCGCAGCTTCTGCTGGCCCGAGGTGACAACCACGTCGCCGGGCTTCACCCCGGTCAGCACCGCGACCTGGTCGCCGCGCGTCGCGCCGGTGGTGACGAAGGTCTGCCGCGCGCTCTGCGCCGCGCCCTGCTGCTCGACGATGAACACCGTGCTGCCGTAGGGATTATAGGCGATCGCGGTCTGCGGCAGCGTGATGTGCTGCTGACGTTCGCCGACATCGATGTCGATCGTCGCGTACATGCCGGGCAGCAGGCGGCGAGCTGGGTTGGGCAATGTCGCGCGCACCTGCACGTTGCGCGAATTGGCGTCGACCTGCGGATTGATCGCAGTCACCTTGCCTTCGAAGGTCTTGCCCGGCCAAGTGTCCACCTTAACTGTGATCGGCTGGTCGAGCTTGATCTGCGCCAGCGCCTGCTGCGGCAGGAAAAAGTCGGCATAGATCGGATCGAGCGCCTGCAAGGTCACCACGACGGTCCCGGCATTGAGGAACTGGCCGACATCCACCGCTCGGATGCCGAGATGGCCGGCGAACGGCGCACGCAACACCTTCTTGTCGACCATCGCCTTCTGCTGCTCGACCTGGGCGCGGGCGTTCTTCAGGTTGAAGTTGTCGTTGTCCACGGTCGCCTGGCTGATCGCCTGCGCCTTCCACTGCTTCATGTCGCGGTCGTAGGTGATCTGGGCGAGGTCCGCTGTAGCCTGCAGCGCCTGGAGCTTCGCTACGTCATCCTCCGAGCGCAGCTTCAGCAGTTCAGCGCCGGCGGCGACATCATCACCCGAGTTAAAGCCGAGGCTGCCGACGATGCCCGACACCTCAAGCGACAGATCGGCGCCGTTCACCGCGCGCAGGCTGCCGACGGCTTCGACCTGGGGCTGCCACTCCTGCACGCTTGCCGTCACGGTTGAGACGGTCTGCGGCGGATTGGCCATGCCCGCCATCACCTGCGCGATGATATGCGCCTTGAACACCTGGAAGCCGAAGAAGCCGCCGAGGACGACGCCGACCCCGATGAGCATGATGACCATACGCTTGATCATGTGCGCCTCCGTCAGGGTCGCTTCGCGTTGTCGGCGACGCGGGTCATGTCACTGCGATGCCACCAGCCGCCACCCAACGCCTGGAACAGCGCGGCGGTGTCCGCGTAGCGATTGGCCTCCGCCTGCACCAGGCTGATACGTGCCTGCTGCCAGGTGCGCTGCGCGTTGAGCAGCGTGAGGTAGTCGATCGCGCCTAGCTGATACTGCCTGCGCGCGAGATCAAGGCTGGCGGCGGCCGACCGCTCGGCGGCGGATTGCGCGACCATCGCTTCGGCGTCGGATTGCAGCGCGCGCAGCGCATCGGCGACGTTCTGACATGCCTTGATCACCGTGCTGCGGTACTGCGCCGCGGTCTGTTCGAACGCGGCGACGGCGGCGCGCTTCTTGTGCAGCAGCGTGCCGGCGTCGAACAACGTCTGGGTGATGCCGCCGGCGATGCTCCACACACCGCTGCCGGGCGCGAACATGTTGGTGAAGCTGGTCGAGGCGGTGCCGAGTGCAGCCGTGATGCTGAACTGCGGCAGCTGGTTGGCGGTCGCGACTCCGATTTCTGCCGATGCCGAATGCATCTGCGCTTCGGCGGCGCGGATGTCCGGCCGCTGTTCGACGAGCTGCGAAGGCAGGCTGACCGGCAGGTCCTGCGGCAGGCGCATGCTGTCGAGGCTGAATGTCTCGCGCGTTTCGTGTGCCGGCAGCGCGCCGGCCAGCGCGGTGAGCTGGTTGCGCGTCTGCGCCAGCTGCTTCTGCAACGGCGGCAGGGTGGCGCGGGTCTGCGCCAGCTGCGCCTCCTGCGTCAGCACGTCGGCCTGCGAGGCGCCCCCCAGGCTGAAGCGCTGGCGCACCAGGTTGAGCGACTGGGCCTGATCCTTGATGATCGCCTCGGTGGCGGCGATCTGCCCACGCAGCGACGCCTCCTGCACTGCGGCGACCACGACATTGGACGTGAGCGTGAGATACGCCGCTTCGAGCTGGAAGCCTTGGTATTCCGCCTGCGCCTCGAGCGATTCGATCTGGCGCCGCGTGCCGCCGAACACATCGGGCACATAGGAGATGTTCAGCGAGGGCGTGACGAGACCGAACGTCGCGTGCTGCGACGGCTGGCCGAACGAAGCGCCGGAGAAACGCTGCTTCTCTGCCTGGATGCCCAGGCTGGCATTCGGGTAGAGAGCACCTTCCCCGGCATAAAGGTTCTCCTGCGCCTGGCGCAGCGCGGCCTGGGCCGCGTCGAGGTCCGGGTTTGCGCGCAGCGACTGCTCAATGAGACGGTTCAGCGAGGCGGAATGGAACAGCGTCCACCAATCGCCCGGTATGTCGCGCGCGGCCAGGAAATGCTGCGTCTCGCCGCCGCGGGTGCGCACTGACGCGGTCTTCACCGCGAGCGGCTCCGGCGTGTAGCCGGTATCCTCCGGCGCCGAAGGGCGCAGAAAGTCGGGACCGACGGTGCAACCGCCGATCGTCAACGCGACACCGACTGCGCCAGATAGATAGAAGATCCGGGTCATGTTCAGCTGCTGCGTGCCGCGCGGAACACCGCTTCGATATGTTCTCGGACCACCGCCTGCGCCTTGCGCACGCGCGCCTCGCCGATCGTGTCCCAGCGCAGCACGCGGTTGGTGCCCCAGCCGCAGAAGATCTTGGCCTGGCCGATGATGGTCATGGCATGCAGCAGCACCTGCTCGTTATGCGGCGGCCGGCCGATCAGGCGACCGATGACAGCGCAGCACGGTTCGCACACATGGCGGACCATCTCGTCCTGCAACGCATCCACCGCGGGGTTCGGTTCGACCTCCATGCGCGCAAAGAACCGCTGCCGGCTTTCGCGGTTGGGGACGCTGTCGTCCAGGATCAGCGCGACGATGACGTCGAGCATGTCGCACAGCAGGCCAACCAGGCGCCGACGCGACGGCTTGCCCTGCGCCAGTTCGGCACGAATCCGCTCCGCAATCGGCGCGACGCCTGCCCTCATCTGTTCGCTGAACTGCTCGATCACGGCCCGGTAGAGGCCTTCCTTGCTACCGAAATAGTACTGGATAGCCGGCAGGTTGACGCACGCCGTCTCGGCGATGCTGCGCGTGCTGGCCCCCTCGAAGCCGTTGATGGCGAACAGCTCCAGCGCCGCATCCAGGATACGGCGGCGTGCCTCTTCC
>DASSRN010000565.1:0-2500 GCA_035701785.1 Acetobacteraceae bacterium
CGGCCTCTATTGTCGCCATCGACCATGCGCCCAGGAGGAAGCCGATGCCAGAGTTGCAGATCGCGCGCGTAGAGACCTTCCTGTTCGATCCCGGCACGGCGAAGAACCTGCTGTTCTGCCGCATCGAGACCGAGGATGGCCTGCATGGCTGGGGCGAAGCCTATGTGACGCCAGGCAAGGAGCCGGTGATCCAGCAATGCCTTCAGGCGATGGCCAAGCACGTCATCGGCCGTAGCGCGCTGAACATCCGCCACACCGCGCAGATCATGTTCGAGGACTTCGCGATCCGCCGCGCCTCGCTCGACCTGTTGTCGGCCTGGAGCGCGCTGGAGATCGCCATGTGGGACATCGTGGCAAAGCGCGCGAAGCTGCCGCTGTACAACATCCTGGGCGGCGCGGCGCGCGAGCGGGTGCGCGTCTACGCCAACGGCTGGTCGAACGGCTCGGAGCCGATCGAGGCCAACATCCAGCGCGCGCTGAAGGTGAAGGAGATGGGCTTCACCGCGCTGAAGTGGGACCCGTTCCCAGGACCGTGGCGCAGCTTCATCCATCGCGCCGACGAAGAGCACGTGGTGCGCTATGTGAGGGCGATGCGCGATGCGCTGGGGCCGGACTTCACGCTGCTGGTGGAGGTGCACCGGCGGTTGGCACCAATGCACGCGATCCGCATCGGCCAGCGCATCGCCGAGTTCGACATCGGCTGGTACGAAGAGCCCTGCCTGTGCGACAACATCGAGTTGGTCGCCGAGGTGAGGCGCAACGTGCCGATCCCGATCGTCACGGGCGAGGCGATCTACTCGAAGGAGGCGTTCGGCGCGGCACTGGCAGCGCGCGCCGCTGACATACTGAACCCCGACATCTGCAACTGCGGCGGCATCTCGGCAATGCTCGACATCGCGGCGATGGCGCAGCCGCACGCGGTGGCGATCGCGCCGCACAACTACAACAGCACGCTGGTCGGGCTGGCGGCGACCATGAACTTCTCCGCCGTCATCCCGAACTTCTGGATCGCCGAGTTCTTCGTCAATCTGCGCCCAGCCTGCGATGAGATCGCAATGCAGCCGATCGCGGTGAAGGATGGCTGGGCGGAACTGCCGACGGTGCCCGGCCATGGCATCGACATTGACGTCGGGCGGCTGAAGGCGCGGCCGTACCGCGACATGGGCGGCAAGGGATTGCGGCAATATTGGGAGGAGTTCCCACGCAAGGACTACGTGGCGGGCACAACGCGTACGGGCTACTGAACGCGAGAGGCGTCGGCAGCGCCATGGCAAGTCTGCATGAGCACGTCGATCAGTTGCTGCGCCGTCAGCTGGATGCCGACGTCGCACTGCCGGACAAGCTCAATCTCGCGCTGCGGCTGCTAGCCAAGTACCGCGCCACGCTGCTGCAGAACACCGTCGTGCAGCAGTGTGGCACCACGGTGCAGAGCGGTCCGTTCGCCGGCATGCGCTTCGTCGCGCAGTCCACCGAAGGCTGTCACGTGCCCAAACTTCTCGGCTGCTACGAGGCAGAGCTGCATCCGCACATCGTGGCCGCGGCCGGGCGCGGGTATGACGCGGTGATCAACATCGGCGCAGCGGAGGGCTACTACGCGGTCGGACTGGCACGCCTGCTGCCGGCTGCGCAGGTGTACGCCTACGACACCAACGCAGCGTCACACGCGGTTTGCCGGGCGGTCGCCGAGAGCAATGGCGTGGCCGACCGCATCATCATCGGCAGTACCTTCCACGCCGGCGACTTCGAGACGTTTGCCGGCCAGCGCACGCTGGTGGTGTGCGACATCGAGGGCGGCGAGACCACGCTGCTCGATCCGGAGCGCAATCCTGCACTGCATGCGATGGACCTTATTGTCGAGTTGCACGACGGACCGCAGGCGAAGCCGAGTGCGCTGATCCCCGAGCGTTTCGCCGCGACGCACGACATCACCATGGTGCGCCACGCCGGACACGAGGTCGCATTGCCGGCGCTGTTCGAACCGCTCGGGCATCTCGATCAACTGCTGGCGGTATGGGAATGGCGGTCGGCACCGACGCCGTGGGCGGTGATGCTCGCCCGAAACAGCGCATGAGCGCAGCCAACGCCGCGATCCTGTTCGAGCGCGACGGTTACACGCTGTCGGGTCCGCGATTGATGGGACGTCAGGCGGCGGGCAACGGCTTCCTGCGCGCCGCGGTCGCGGGAAGGCAGGGCGAACCGCTCTGGGCCTGCACCCGCACCAAGGACGACGCCGACGAATTCGCCGCGCTGGCCAAGGCTTGCGACGACGCGGCCGAGACCCGCTGGCTGCCGACCGACGACCTGCCAAAGCTCGCGGAGGTTGGCACCCTGTACCTGCCGGGCCCAGGGCTGGGCAACCCCGCGCGACTGCGCCTGCGCGCCGGACCGGCGGCCTACAGCCTGTGCGGGGTGACCCACACCACCGCCTCGCATGTGGCGATGGCGGACATCATCGAGATGCTCGCCGCGCCGGTCATGCCGTGGGATGCGCTGATCTGCA
>DASSRN010000566.1:0-9686 GCA_035701785.1 Acetobacteraceae bacterium
CGTACTCGGTGGTGGCGATCGTCGTGTCGGACGGCCACCAGTGCCAGCCAAGTTTGTTCATCGCACGCGCATAGCGCATCCCGGTCCGGCCCAGCGGCAGCGGCGGCATGGGCGGCTGCCGAGGCGGATAGGCCGGGTCGCCCGCAAGCCCCGATACGCCCATCATCCTGTCGTTCTCGGCAAAGAAGGGTTCCAGCGTCCAGTAGTCGATCGGCCAGTCATCGGCGACGCCGTCGAGCGTGCGGACGCGGAAATCGGATGGATGCATTCGCGGGAAGTGCGCGGTGTAGAGCACTGTTCCGCCGCCGACACCGTTGAAGTTTGCGATCTTCATCGGCGAGTCGCCGTCGTTGATCGGATAGTCTGTGTCCCTGCCGCGGCGGTTCGGGCTGATGTCGAAGTCGGCAAAGCGCCGCGCCTCCCAGTCGCGGCGGTGACTTGGCAGATCCGCGTTCTTCACCCAGTCACCCTGCTCCAGGCACAGGATCTTCATGCGGGTCTCGGCCAAGCTCCAGGCGACGGCGGCGCCGGAAGCGCCGGCGCCGATGATCAGCACATCGACGATGTCGTTGCCGGCAGTCATGGCACATCACGCCACATCCGAGGGCGCTCGCGCACGGCGTCCAGCAGCGACCAGTCACCCTGTTCCAGCACGTGTCCCTTGGGAAACGGCGGCCGCGGCTCCAATCCGAGCGAGCGCACCACGCGATCATCGCGGTAGTAGCATTGCAGAATCACCCGCCCGAGAGTGACGACCTCTGGTGTATCCGACGCAAGGAACGCTTCGATGACCGACGCGCGCTGCGTCGTCGCCAGTTCCGCAAGAGGCCCGCGTGCGAGCGCCGCCAATTGCGTCAGTGCATTGCGCATGCCCGCCGCGTCGCGGCCGAGTGAGTGCAGGATATCGGCGATGATCGCCGGATCATCAGCGCCGGGAACTGCGAATTCGTCGCTGGCCGGCAGCATCATACCAGCGACAAGCCGCAGGTTTTCGCACTGCTGCGGGGAGAGGGCGCATTCCGTATCGTTTCCCATGATCCGGTTGTACCGTGCGGTCGCCCAAGCTTCAATCAGCCTGCCGCAGCACCATGTCGGCCGCCTTTTCACCAATCATGATCGAGGGTGCATTCGTGTTGCCCGACGTGAGCGTCGGCATGATCGAGGCATCGGCAATGCGCAGGCCGGCAACGCCATGCACGCGCAGCTGCGCGTCAACCACCGCCATCGGATCGCTGCCCATCTTGCAGGTGCCGACTGGGTGGTAGGTTGTCTCCGCCGCCTTGATCACCCAGTTCAGTATCGCATCGTCCGATGATTGCTCTGCACCAGGCGCGAGTTCGCTAACCTGGAGATGCGCCATCGCCGGCGCGGTCATGATGGCGCGCGCGATGCGGACTGCACGCACGGTAACCCCGGCATCGAGGGATGAGGACAGGAAGTTGAAGCTGATCGCCGGCGGTCGTCGTGGATCGGCGGAGTTGACGTGAATGCTTCCCTTGCTTTCCGGCCGCATCGGATGCGCGTAGCAAGTCAGGCCCGACTGGCGGGAAATCGTCGGACCCTTCGGGCCTGGTTCGCTGAGCATGGGCACCCAGCCCAGCAGCACGTCGGGCGCCTCCAGTCCCTCGCGCGAGCGCACGAAAGCCCGGATTGGCGCTGCGACACCGCCCAGCATGCCGTCGCCGAACACTGCGTATCGCAACGCCTGCCGGATCATGCCGACGCCCCGGCCGGTATCATTGTAGGTGAAGCCCTTCGTGCCGATCGCCCACCGTGTGCGCGGCGCGAAGTGATCGCGCAGGTTTTCGCCCACACCAGGGAGTGCGTGGCGCACCTCGATGCCGAGACGGCTCAGCCGGTCTGGCTGTCCAATGCCCGAAAGCTCCAGCAACTGCGGTGAGTTGATCGTACCGGCGCTCACCACGACCTCTCGGCCGGCACGCGCCTCGCGCACGCCACCGCGGATGGAATAGCGCACCCCGATGCAGCGCGTGCCTGTGAGCACAAGTGCTTCGGCCATCGCATTCGACTCGATGTGCAGGTTCGGCCGGTTGCGGATCGGATCGAGATAGCAGCGCGCCGTGCTCATCCGCCGGCCGGCCGCGATGGATGCCTGGCTCATCGCGATGCCGTCCTGCGTGGCACCGTTGTAGTCGGGATTGTGCGGGATCCCAACTTGGCTTGCAGCCTCGATCAGTGCGGCAAACAGTGGCAGGCGTGGCGGCGGGTTGGTGACGCGGATCGGTCCGCTACGCCCGCGGTATTTCTCGTCACCGCCCGCGTAGCTCTCCATGCGCTTGAACAACGGCAGGACGTCGTCGTAGCTCCAGCCGCTATTGCCCATCTGCGCCCAGGTGTCGAAGTCCTGTGCCTGTCCGCGGACGAACGCCATGCCGTTGATCGCGCTCGAACCGCCAAGCAGCTTGCCACGCGGCACGGGAAGACGGCGACCGTTGGTGCTTGGCTCGGGCTCCGATGTGTAGAGCCAGTTGGCGGCCGGGTTCGTCAGCAGCCTGGCGTAGCCGATCGGAATGCGAGACCAGGGATGACTGGCAGCACCGGCCTCCAGCAGCAGAACCTTGTTGCGTGCGTCGGCCGACAGCCGGTTGGCCACCACCGCACCCGCCGATCCTGCGCCGACCACGATGTAGTCGTAGGTTTCCATCTCGTCCGATTCCCCTTCGATGCAACGCTCGCATGGCAGCCGCTTGTCAGGAAGCCGGTTACGATGAACGATCCACGTGCGAGGAAGGGGACAGAAGATGCCGAACGATGCAGCGCCGCGCACCACCGATCTGCATTTTCTAACCATTGCCGAGGCCGCCAGCCTGATCGAGCGGCGGCAACTCTCGCCGGTGGAGCTGACCCGTGCGTTGCTTGACCGCATCGCTGCCATCGATCCGCAGCTCGACGCCTATCTGCTGGTGACAGCGGAGCAGGCACTGGACCAGGCGCGCGCCGCGGAAGCCGAGATCATGGCCGGCCGCTATCGCGGACCGATGCACGGCATTCCTTTCGCGCTGAAGGACATCTACTGCACCGCAGGCATCCGCACGACGAGCCACTCGCGGACCCGCGCGGACTACGTGCCCGACTTCGATGCGACCACTGTCGCGAAGCTGCGGCAGGCAGGCGCCGCGCTACTGGGAAAGCTCGCCACGCACGAGTTCGCACATGGTGGCCCGTCTTTCGATCTGCCCTGGCCGCCCGCGCGCAATCCATGGAATCGCGAGTATGCCACCGGCGGATCTTCCAGGGGTTCTGGAGCCAGTGTAGCGGCGGGGCTGGCGATGGGTGCGCTGGGCTCCGACACCGGGGGCTCAATCCGCAATCCGGCCGCGCTGTGCGGGTTGGTCGGACTGAAGCCCACCTATGGGTTGATCAGCCGGTTTGGCGTGTATACAAATTCATTCAGCTACGATCACGCCGGCCCGATGACATGGTCGGTGGAAGACTGCGCGATCATGCTGCAAGCGATTGCTGGCCATGACGCGAAGGATCCCGCGAGCGCCGATCGGCCCGTGCCCGACCTCCGCGCCGCGTTGACCGGCAGCATCAAGGGTCTGCGTATCGGCGTCCTGTGCCACCTGTACGAGCAGGATGCGCCCATTGCAGCGGAAGCGAAGGCGGCGCTGGAAGCAGCGTTCGACGTTTTCCGCGGCCTTGGCGCTATCCTCGAGGACGCCAGCATCCGGCCGGCCCAGGTCTACCATGATGTGAAGATCACCGGCGCCGAGAGCGAACTCTACGCCGTGCACGAACCGGCTCTGCGCACGCGTCTTGGCGAATTCGGCGAGGACTTCCTCGGCCGCACGCTGGGTGCGCTGCTGATGTCGGGCGCCGATTATGTTCAGGCGTCGCGCTGGCGCCGCGTGCTGGTGGCCGAAATGGCGCCGCTCTATGCGAAATACGACGTGCTGCTCACAGCGGGACCTGGACCGGCAACGCACCTCGAAAGCTGGCGCACGATCAGTTTCTGGCAGCGCGCGTCGCTGACGACGCCGTTCAACGTGCTGGGCGGTCCGGCACTCGCGCAGTGCATCGGCTTCACCCAAGATGGCCTGCCGTTGTCGATGCAGATCGTTGGCCGTCCGTTCGACGATGCCACGGTGCTGCGTGTCGCCCACGCTTATGAGAGCGCGACACCGTGGCGAACGCGGCGGCCAACGCTGGAGCCTGGCGCTGCTGTCGACAGGACGTTACCGCCGGTTCCCGATCCGCCGCAGCCCGAGATCAGCGCCGCGCGCTGCGACGAAATCGCCGCCATCTGTCGCCGCGCTGGGCTCACTCTGAATGCCCGCCACTTCCAGCAGCTTTGTGCAACAGCACCTTACGTCGAGGCGATGGTCGGGCGCTTGCGGCGCGATCCGGAGTTCTACGAGGAGCCTGCCAGCATCGTCACCTTCGCGACGACAGGGCTGGAATAAGCGTCACACAGTCCGATAGCCGCCATCCGCCATGATGATGTGGCCGGTGACATAGGCAGACAGATCGGAAGCGAGGAACACGGCGGGCCCTGCAATATCTTCAGGCTTGCCAGGTCGGTTCAGTGGCGTGTGCCGCATCGCCGCCGCCACCATGTCCGGGTTCTTCGCGCGCGCATCAGCGTTGATCTTCGTCTCGATCAATCCAGGGCCGATGGCATTGACCCGGACTCCATCCTTTCCGAGTTCCGCCGCCAGTGCGCGGGTGAAGCCAAGTACCGCGTGCTTCGACGTTGTGTAGGCAGCAGAATTCGGCCAGCCGTTCACATGCACGAACGACTGGATCGAACCGATGTTGACGATGCGTCCTTTGGTAGCGAGAAGCTGGGGCAGGAATGCGTGCGTCACATTGAAGAGGCCATCGAGATTGGTGGCAAGAATGTCGTCCCAGTCTTTCGTCACCGCCGCCGGGTCGGCGGTGATGTGGTTGCGCCGATTGATGCCGGCATTGTTGACCAGGATCGAGATGTTGCCGTTCGTGCCAATCTCTGCGGCGACCTGCTTGCAGGCATCACGGTCAGTCACGTCGAGCTGCCGCGCCGACGCATTGCCGCCGGCGGCTGCGATGAGATCGACGGTCTCTCTGGCGCCCGCAAGATTAAGGTCGAGCACCACGACGCGCGCGCCCTCGCGGGCATAGGCTAGGCAGATGCCCTGCCCGATCCCAGAGCCGCCACCGGTGACGGCTGCGATGTGCCCTGCCAGCAGTCCCGCCAATGTTTCCTCCCGACGATCTATTGCGCGGCAGCACGCAAGGGGACGCGCGTCCGAAGGAAGTGCCGCACCCGCTCGATCGTGCGCTGTTTCAGCTCCGCGGGTTCCTTCCAGGGGTAGACCGTTATCTCGGCGTTGGGCGCCAGGGACGCGACATCGATCGAGCTCTGTAGCGGATGCGACGGAATATCATCGGGCAGCACCAGCATCGGTATCTGGCAATTCCTGATGAAGTCGCGCGGCACGCTGTACAGGAAGTCGGGCTGCGCAGCGTACAGGTTGTGCAGGTACTTTTCGATCGTGTCCGCCGACACGTCGGGATGCCGCTGCATGAAGCCTGGAGCCCAGTTTTCCTTGCTGTGCCGATACATGACCGTCGGGTCTTCCGGGCGATGGCCGACCGTCTGGACGAAGACGGCAGCGACGACGCGGTCTGGAGCCCGCTGCATCAGCTTGCCGGCGAAGCAGCCACCGATACAGTAGCCCATGTAGAAGAACTCGCGGATGCCGAGGTGATCCATTAAACCGAGTTGATCATCGGCGAAGGCATCCCATGGGCTATCCACCGCCAAGGGGCCAGTCGACTCGCCCTCATTGGCATTGCGCTGATCCATGGTGATGCAGCGGAAATCGTTCTTGAAAACCTCCATTGAATTGAACACCGCATTCGGCCAGTTGCTGACGCGAGAGTTCAGACCGCCGCCGGGTGTGACCAGCAGCGGAAAACCCGAGCCTGTCTCCTCGTAGCGGATTCGAACGTCGCCTCTCTGATAGAATGGCATGAAACATCCTCCCGAAGTGGTCGCAAAGCAGAAGTTCAGCGCAAATGGCGCCGGCGCTCAACCTGCGTGGCTACGCAGCCAGACCGCCATGCTGCCTGGGCCACGATGCGCCCACAGTGGATAGGGGATCGCGCGGACCGTGGTCGGCATCAGGTCAGGTGGACCAGAACGGTAGAGCCGACCGTCCCCTTCATCATCGCGTGGCAGCCAGCCTCGCACCTGCAACGTTCCGGCGCCACCGAGCTCATCGGCTGCCGCTCCCAGTTCTACGGATTGTCGAGCATCGACCAGCAGCCGCTCGGCATCGCGACGGGTATCCGCCTCCTCGATGCAGTAGATGAAGGGGCCGCGTTGCAGCGCCACCCGACCGAGATTGGCCACCAGCTCCGGCCGTGCGGATAGCCATCGCGCGGGCATGGCAAGCGACAGCCGGGCCTCGTCGCCCGCCAACCAGTCCCGTTCAATGCGCAGGTATCCACGGTCGTTCGTGCCAGTCACAACTTGCCCGTTCACCGACACGGACGCAGCCGGACACCAGTCGGGTACACGTAAGCGGAGAGTGTAGCTGCCACCGGTGTTCACGCGGATGCACACATCGCCGTCCCAGGGAAAGCGCGTATCGATCCGCAGCGCGACCGTGCGATCGCCGAGCTGCGCTGTGATGTCGCCCTGCGCGTAAAGGTGCAGCGACAAAGCATTGTCCGCTGCGGACGCGACATATTGCCCGACGGATGCAACGAGACGCGCGATGTTGGCGGGACAGCATGGACAGCGATGCCACTCCCAGCGCTGCACATCGCCCCGGCTGGCAAGCCGGTTCTCATAAAAGAAGCGATCGCCGCCAAGCGAGATGCCACTGACTGCGCCATTGTACAGCGCCCGCTCCATGATGTCGGCGTACTGCGCGTCACCGGTCATCAGCAACATGCGGTGCGCCCAGAACACCAGTCCAACCGCGGCACATGTCTCCGCATAGGCGGTCTCGTTCGGCAGATCGTAGTCACGGGTGAAGCCCTCGTTGCTCCAGGATGGCCCGAGCCCGCCGGTGACGTAGAGCCGCTTGGCGGTGAGATCGTGCCACAGCCGCTCGCACGCCGTGCGCAGGGCAGCATCATCGTCTTCCGCGGCAATGTCCGCCATGGCGGAATAGAGGTACATGGCCCGCACGGCGTGGCCGACCACCGTGTCCTGCTCACGCACCGGCCGGTGCGACTGATTGTATTCGAACGTCTTGTGATACCAGCCGCCCGCGGGCTCGCCGCGTTCACGTGCCTCGACTGCGAAATAGTGCGGCGCTGCGCCGCGCTCGTTGACGAAATAGCGCGCGAGGTCGAGATAGCGGCGCTCACCGGTGAAGCGGTACAGCTTCACCAGCGCAAGCTCGATCTCCTCGTGGCCGCAGTAGCCGCGCTTCATACCGGGGCCGGTCCCGAAGGTGCGCACCATCAGGTCGACGTAACGGCTCATCACTTCCAGCAGCTTCCGCTTGCCGGTGGCCGCAGCATAGGCGACCGCGCCTTCAATCAGGTGGCCGGCGCAATAGAGTTCGTGCCAGTCGCGCAGGTTGGCAAAGCGCTGCTCTGGGGCGCGACGCTGGAAGTAGCTGTTGAAGTAGCCGTCCGGCTCCTGCGCCGCAGCGATCCGATCCACCACATCGTCGATCTGCTTCTCCAGCGCCGAATCGGGGTGGGTCGCCAGCGTGTAGGCAGCGGCTTCGATCCATTTGCCAAGATCCGAGTCCCAGTACATCACCGGCGTGGCGGGCTTGGTCCCGAGCGGCGTGACTTCGAACGATATGGGCAACGGGTCTGCCGGCGCGCGCACATCGAGCGCTGCGATCATCCCGGCCTTTTCGTATTGCCGATAGAGGTACGGTATCGTTGTTTGCCGCACTGCTTGCTGCCGAGGCGCCCAGAGTGGGTCGTCGAGAACCACCGAGGTGAACGGGATAGCTCTATCGCTCAAGCAGCATCTCCTTTTACTTCAGCGCCCCAGCTGTCAGCCCCGCGACGATCCGGCGCTGTAAAAGCAGGAACAGCACCATGATCGGTGCCACGAACACCGAAGCGAACGCCATCACTCGGTGCCAATCGGCGTATTCGGCACCAACGAAACTGTAGATCCCCACCGTCGCCGGTTGCAGCTCCTGGCGCGTCAACAGTGTCAAGGCGTAGACGAACTGACCGTACGCCTGCACGAAGCTCAGCGCACCGACTACGACCAGCGGCACCTGCATCAGCGGCAACACGATCCGGCGGAAGGTCTGGAACCTAGTACAGCCATCCACCAGCGACGCTTCTTCCAACTCGATCGGCACCTGACGGAACATCGGCCGCAGTACCACGAGCGCGAACGCCAGCGTCTTGGACGTCGTCGCCAGGATCACCGCGGCGAAGCTGTTCAGTAGTCCCAGCATCCGAAAGATGATGAACATCGGCGTCGCGAGCAGCGCATCCGGGAAGACCTGCAGCAGCAGCACAGTCAGCAGTGCCACATCGACAAGCCTGCTCTTCAGCCGCGACAACGCGTAGCCGCCCATCGCCCCCATCAGCACTGTCAACGCTGTGACCGGCACAGCGATCGCCAGGCTGTTGCGTAGGTAGCGCAACACATTCTCGCGCCAGAACACGTAGTCGTACGCCGCAAGCGTCGGATGCCGCGGCACCAGGGTCGGCGGATTGGCAAAGATCTCCGCCGAGTCTTTGAACCCGGATGCGAACATCCAATAGATCGGGAACAGGTACAGCATTACGCCGACAACGGCGACGGCAGTGTACAGCCAGCCCTGCCGCACCAGCCTTGCGCGACGCAGCGCGCGCATCATGCCTCGGCATCCTTGCTCAGGGTGCGTACGTAGAGCAGGGCAACTCCGAACACGATGATGAAGGCGAAGCAGCCGATTGCCGCGCCGATCCCGAACTGGAACTGCTGGAATGAGAATTGGAACGAGAACAGCGGCAGCACGTTGCTCGCGTCCAGCGGCCCTCCGCCGGTCATCGCGAAAATCAGATCGAACGCTCGCATCGTGTAGATCGTCACCAGGCAGGCGATTGCCAGCAACGCAGGCCGCAGTGCCGGCAGCGTGATATAGCGAAACCGCTGCCAGGGTCCCGCACCATCGAGCGCCGCTGCCTCATATGGCTCGAGCGGAATGCCGGTCAGTGCGGCCGCAATCAGGATCATGCTGAATGGCATTCCGAACCAGACATTGGCGATGGTGACTGAGACCAGCGCCAGCGAAGGCTCGGACAGCCAGTTCACCGGCGCCCGCACAAAACCGAGTGCGATCAGCGCGAAGTTCACCACGCCGTACTGTGTGGCGAACAGCCACTTCCACAGCGCCCCCACGACCAGCGCCGGCAACATCCAGGCCGCGAGCAGCAGTCCGCGCGTCAAGTGGGCACCTGGAAAGCGCTGCGAGAAGAACAGAGCCACGGCCAGCCCGAAACCTTCCTGCGCGATCACATTCGCACCGACGAACACCAGCGAGTTCACCAGGACCTTGCGGAAGTCGGGATCGGCCAGCGCCGCGCGGTAGTTGTCCAAACCGACGAACGGGCGCGCGAAATGCGCGATGTTGCCGAGTGTCACCTCCTGCAGGCTCATGACGATCGTGTAGGCGAGCGGGAACGCCACAAGCAGCAGCAAATACGCAAGCGGCACCGCAAGAAAGACGTAAAGCAGCGGCGAACGCGACGACACGTCC
>DASSRN010000567.1:0-9949 GCA_035701785.1 Acetobacteraceae bacterium
GTGCTGACCGAATCCGCGGTGCGCGCAACCCATGAAGAGCCGGCGCTGATCGAGTGCTCGCGCCGGATGGTCGCCGAAGCAATGGCGATTGCCGCCGCCATGGGCCACCCGCTCGACATCGACATGGAACATGTGGTTGCCGGCAACACCCGGCTGGCGCACCGGCCATCGATTCTACAAGACCTCGAGGCGGGACGGCCGATGGAGATCGACGCGCTCTATACGGTGCCGCTCGAACTGGCGCAGCTTGCCGGTGTGCCGACGCCCACCCTCGATCTGCTGGCGGCGATGATCAGGCTGCGGGCACGCGCGGCGGGGCTTTACCCGCCGGCGTGACGCGCAGAATTCAGAACGCCATCCAGGCGAACAGGAACAGCGTGTTGTTGTCGCCGGCGTTGCGGCCGAAGCCGTCGTAGTTGTTCCTGCCGCCGTTGAACTGGGTATACCAAGTGTATTGGATGCCCAGCTTCAGGTTGGCCCACGGCGAACCCCACGAGCCTTCCTTGCCGAACGGCACCCAGTCAGCTTCGATGATGAAGGCGTTGCTGTTCGGCTTGTTGTTAGCACTACCAGTGACCGCGCTACCCGTCAGCAGTGCGCCGGTGCTATCGAATGTCGGCGACTGGTACAGCACCGGATTGGCTGGGCCCCAGATGTATTGCCAGCCGAGGGTCACACCGATCGTGTGCTGATACCAATAGGATGCGGTCAGGTGGATCTGGTTGAGGTCCGATTTCGGGCCGAAGAAGGTGCCGTTGGCAGCGTTGAAGCTTGCCGTGGTGCCCTCCAGGTTTTCGTTCTCATGCGTGTAGATGCCCTCGACGGTCACTGTGTGCGTCCCGTCACCCAGGAACTGGTAGCCGGCATCGAACCCGTAGTCGCGGTAGTGATCGCGCCCGAGTGAGCCATCGGTCTGGAAGTCGGCAACCGCCGGATTGACGTTCGACTGCATGTACAACGCGCCGACATGCGCCGACTGCTGGTTCCAGTTCCATTCATAGGCGGCCCGCAGATAGGGCATCACGCCCTGCGAACTGCCGACACCGAATGGATTGCCCATCCGCGCCATCGCCCATGTCGATACAGTGGTATACATGCCACCTTCGAGGTACAGGCTGCGGTCGTACCAGGCATAAGCCGTGTAGCCGATCGAGTTCAGCCCGAAGCCGTCAGAGATCGCCAGCGCCGCGGTCGGCGTCGGCGCCAGCCCCGAGGAGGCAAACGGGAAGCCCCACGCGTAGGTCGAGTTGTACGGATCCTGCACCGTCGGATTGTTGTTGATGGTGGTGCCGATCCGCAGGTCCTTGCCGTCCAGATCGAACACCGTCGTGTACGGCCGCAGGTCAACGTTATCGACGTTGGTCGCATTCGGGATGTTGGAATAGGTGAACTGCATGAAGCCGCCGGTGTGCTCCCCAATGCCGCCGGCTAGGAATACGCTGATCTGATCAAGTGCGAAGTTGTTGTTGTTGTTGAAGTGGTGCTGTACCTGGTCGTCGGGGACATCGGTGCCGGTATGGGTGAACGACCCGAGCACCATCGCTGACAGCGGCACGTCGGCTTGCCAGCCCTCGCCGCCGCGCTGGGTGTATCCGCCGATCTTGAACGCGCGGCCCAACGGTGTGAGTTGCGGGCCGAAGGCGCCGATGTGGCACGCGGTGCAAGGCTGCCCAGTTTGGGCTGCGAAGTTGGGAACCGCCTGTGCCGGAAGGCTGATCAGAAGGGCGCAGATCGTGCCGAGCGCCAGGCCGCCGATTCTGCTCAAAAGAGTGCGCATCCGCTGCCGTCTCCCTTGTATTGCGTTATAATTGCCTGTTCGTATCAACCTGCATGCGATCCATCGTTACGGCGGCGCTCAATAGCGACCGACCACGGGTGCCGTCAGAGCCGCCGCAACTAACGCGCGAGTCTTTTTATACCCAGCGTTTTGACCAGCCGAAAGCTTACCGAAATGCAAGAAAGTACGATTTGTAACTTCTGCCAGTTAGTGTTGCCGGATCGCCACAGGCGTGGGATCAGGGTGGCTGTGCTGCAACACCGATTATCCAGGCGCGCGCATCCGAAGTGGACCACCAACTGACTACGAGATGCGGCGCATGCCCTGCGATGCGCAGTGCCTGCTCAGGATCGCTCTCGACAAAATGCGTGCACCCCCGACGGGTTGCGGCTTCCGCCTTGTAGCGCGCCACCGCGTCTGGTGTGTGCGCCGTTCCGTCCGGGCGACATTCCAGAGGCAGCGCACCGTGGCCCCACCGCACCAGCCACGCCTGGGTTAAGAACCGATCGGCCTCCGGGCGGCCGGTGATGACCACGGCGCGCTCCGGTGCAAAGAACGGCAAGGTGGCCAGCGGCTCGAGCGCGTGCCGCAGTCGCACCGCCTCGGCGAGGCCGTCCTGATACGTGCCCTCCGGCACGTCGGGCAGAAACACCCCGTCGAGGTCGATTCCGTAGAATGGTAGTTCGGTGAGCCGATCCGGACCCGCGCTGGTGCTGCGCCAGGCACGGCCTGCCGGTGTCGCCTCGCCGCGCTCCCAGGGAAAGCGCCACAATGCCTTCATCGCGTGCGAGAGGTCCGGCACGTAGCCTGTCACCTCGGGATCATGCACCACCGCGAGCGTCAGGCAGGACCGTCCTTCGCGCAGCAGCGCGTCACGCACTGCCGCCATTGTACGCCCTGTACTACAGCCGTCGTCGACCAGCAGGACACGGCTGCCGCCGGCGGGTGAGCCGATCCACTGCGTCGTGCCGCCGACGCGGTCATAACCAATCATAGCCAGCGGCAGTGCGAGAATGCCCGCTGCCATGGATGCGGGCACCAATCCGCCGCGCGCGATGCCGATCACGACATCTGGCTGCCAGCGTGCGGCGCCGTCCAGCAGTGCGGCGATCATCCGCTCGGTCTGGTCGTAGCCTAGGAACACCGGCATTCGGCCGGTATCCAGGCCCTTCCAAGTACCGCGCGCGGGTATTTTTTTCTTGTTGCTTGTCAATTTGCCGAAGGTCCTGTAACATCGCCGACGTTACCGAAAGCAACCTCCGGCGCGCCCGTAGCGGCGCGCCTTCTCTTATCTGCCGGTAGCGCCGTCTGCCCGAGGACCCAGCCTTCCCATTGCCGCAGCCATGGATCGTCCGGCACCGTGTCGGGGCGCCGACCGGCGAGCACGTTGAGCACGCAGAGAACGCCAAGCACACAATCGAATCTGTCCTCGCCCGCGGCGTCGCCGCCGAAGCCGTCGGCCATCGCCGCACGTAACGCTGGATCGGCGACGACGCCCAGGTCAGCGATCGCTGTTGCAAGCTGATTCGCGACCAGGGCCCTGTCCGACTGCCGGCGCTTGCTGCCCTTCAGCCGTATGCCAAGATGCCGAAGCGCCTCGGCCGGGTAGGTTTCCGCCAGCGCAAGGGCGCCTGGCACCAGCAGGTTGAGATAGCGCCCGGCGAACGGCCAGATCCGCACATCCTCGCCACTGGCCAGTGCCGGCAACAGCAGCGACTGCCAGGCTGCGATCGCCGCCTTGCCCGACTGGTTCGCGCCCAGAGTCCAGAACAGCGGTGCACCGGCCGGCCGTTCCACGGTCGCGCGGTCGCAGGCGCGCGACAGTGCGGCGGCGCCGTCGAGCCCGAGCGCTGCCGCATGCGCAGCGCGCGTCATCCCCCGCACGCCGCGTGCCGGGTAGAACGGCCGCAGCCGGCCGACCTCGGACAACGTGCCGCAGACCCGGAAGAAGTCGGGGCGCGTCGCCATCGTGTTGAGAAAGTGCAGGAAATCCGTCTCGACCAGCGCCACCGCATAGTCGCGGGGCAGCCCAATCGGCAGGTCAACGCCCAGAGCGACAGCGCCGCCGCCCGCCATCACGCGCAAGCGCGCCAAGAAGGTAGCCACCTCACCCACAGGCGTTGGCGCGCCCAGTCGCCAGGTGCCAGTCTCCATCCGCGCCACCGCAACCCAGCGCTTGCGCGGATTGACGCTCCAGTCTGCATGCGCGGCAATCGTGGCGGCATGCAGCATGCGGGTGCCTACAGTGGCTTGTGCGCGCGCTCCAGCAGGCGGGCGAACAGACCTGGCTTCTTCACCGCCTTCGGTGGTTCCGCAGCCTTCACCTTGGCACGCGCCTCCGCCTCCTGCGCACGCTGCTTGCTGGCGAGCCACTTCTCCAGGCTCATGCCGGCCTTCTGCGCGCGCTTCGCCTCGTAGGCGCGCTGTCCGTCGCTCAAGGTCTTCGAGGTCTTCAAGTCCGTCCCCCGCTGGTCACGCGGCTTTTCGCAGGCTGGTCACCCGGGTTCAAGACCCGCTTCGGCGTAGGATTGGCGCACTGCAACATCTGCTGCCACTATGCCGCCGAAAGAACGAGGAAAGCGATGCCCTTCCTGACCGAACCCGAGCCGGAACGCGGCGCGGTCCTGCCGGTGATGCCCGGCATCTCGCGGATCGTCGCCGCCAATCCAGGGCCGATGACCTACTACGGAACCAACACCTACCTGATCGAAACGCCCGACGGCATCGCGGTGCTTGACCCCGGCCCGGAGAGCCACCCGGAGCACGTCGAGGCGATCCTGCGTGCCACCGGTCCCGACATCGCGCTGATCCTGGTGAGCCACACGCACCACGACCATGTCGGTGCGGTGCCGGCATTGCAGCAGGCGACCGGCGCACCCACCGTCGGTTTCCGCGACAGCGGTGACGACAGCTTCAACGCCGACATCAGGTTGTCCGACGGCGACGTGATCGCCGGCATGACCGCGGTGCACACGCCCGGTCACGCGTCCGACCATGTCTGCCTGGCACTTCCGGCGCGCGACGGCACCGCCGTGCTGTTCAGCGCCGACCATGTGATGTCGTGGTCGACCAGCGTCGTCAGCCCGCCGGGCGGCAACATGTCGGACTACTTCGCCAGCCTGCGCCGACTGCTCGACCGCGCCGACGATGTGTTCCTGCCCGGCCACGGACCGCCGCTTCCCGAGCCACGCAACCTGGTGCGAGAGATGCTGACGCATCGCATGATGCGCGAGCAGGCGATCCAACGAAAGCTCACGCAGGGCCCGGCGAACACCTACGTGCTGATGGACACGCTGTATTCACAGGTGCATCCACGCCTGCGCCGCGCCGCCGAGCGCAACGTGCTGGCGCATCTGCTGAAGTTGGAGCAGGAAGGCAAGGTGCATCGTGACGGCGAGCAGTGGCGGGCCGCGTAGCCTATTCCATCCGCCAGCCGCGGTCGCGGTGCATCACCGGCGTGTGGATCTGCGTGTCGCGCTCGTGCTTGTCCATCGCCAGCCACACACGCAGCCGTTCCAGCACGCGTCGCGTCGGCAGCGCGAGGTCGAGCTCCAGCGCCTCCTGCATGCCATAGAAGCGCAGCCCCTCCAGTTCGCCGTCGCCACCCAGCGTACCGCTGACATGCCGCGCATCCGCCGCGAAGAAGCGCGCGTTGAAGCGGATCGGGCTCGGCGGCGGCGTCACCGCGCGCGCCAGCAGATACAGCACGTCCAACTGCGGCGGCGTGCCGAGTGAAAGTCCGGTTTCCTCGAGCAGTTCACGCGCCGCGGCGATGCCCAGCCCGTGCGCCAGCCGCGCGTTGGCGCTCTTGCGCAGCAGGTGTTCGGTGTGCGGCGACAGCTTCGTGGCGGAGACCGCGTCGAGATCGGCGCGATCCACCGCACCGCCCGGAAATACCAGGCGGTTCGGCATGAACCGGTGCTTCGCCCCACGCATGCCCATCAGCATGGATACGGCATCGCCGTCCTGCCGATAGACAATGAGGCTAGCGGCATGCCGCGGACGAACCGCGCGCGGTCGCGGCGGGCTCTGCTGGTCGATCAGCGGCGCGTGGCGAGCGTGGTCTTCAGGCAAGGTCGAAGCCCCGGGTCTTGAGAAAGGCAGCGAAGCCGAAGCGCTCCGGCACCGAAAGCTGGCGCGCGACGTTCTCGCTCCATCCAACGCCCTCGCGCGGCGGATACACGTCGTTGTTCTTCAGCGCGCCGGCGGCAACAGGCTCGCGCGCCTGACGGCGTTCGTCGTATGCGCCGATCGCCGCGTCCTGCCCGGTCTCGTCGTAGCGTTCGTGATGCACCACCACCGACGGCGGTAGCCGCATCGATACCGGGCGACGGAACACCGGCCAGCCGACCGAAAGTCCGGATACCGGATAGACCCCGGGCGGCAACGACAGCAGCGGCGTGACGCGCTCGATGTGGCTGCGCACGTAGCTGATCGGACAGGTGCCAAGCCCGATCGCTTCGGCCGCTGCGATGAACTGCCCCATCGCCAGCGTGCAATCCACCGCGGTGTTCAGAAACGTGTCGAGGTTATTGTTCGCGTGCGGCATCGTGTGCCGCTCACACAGCCGCTGATTTCGCCGCATATCGCCGCACCACACCAGGAATACCGGGGCGGTCGCGATCCAGTCCATCGTGCCGATCCAGTCGGCGATCTGCTTGATGCGCGCGCGGTCGCGCATCACCACGACCGAATACTGTTGGAGGTCCGACTTGGTCGGCGCCGACTGTGCCGCGGCGAGCAGCGCGTCGAGCAGCGAATCAGGCACCGGCTGATCGGTGTAGCGGCGCGTCACCCGCCGATCGAGCAGCGGCGCGATCTCCGCTGGAACCTCGACACCTGGCAGGTCGATGCCGAACCGGGCGCGCAGCAGTTCCGCTCCATCCATCGTTGTCTCCTTTCCGGCACCCTTGCCGGAACGTCTCCGTCGCGCAAGGCTGCGCGCCCTTCCGGAGGAGACTGTCATGCCCGCACCGTACGCAACGCATCGCGCGCAGATCAAAGCGATCCTGCTCGCCTGGGGCATGCCGGAGGAGAACGCCGAACCGACCGCCGACATCCTGTCCTGGGCCGACCTGCACGGCGTGGACAGCCATGGCATGTCGATGCTGCCGGGCTACGACCGGCTCCGGCGCAATGGCCGGGCGAAGATGGATGCGCGGCCCAGCATCGTGAAGGAGACGCCGATCTCCGCGCTGGTCGACGGCGGCGGCGGGTTGGGCCACGTGCCGGCGCATTTCGCCATGCAGGTCGCGATCGACAAAGCGAAAGCGTCAGGGATGGCGATCGCCGCAGTGCGCAACTCGGCGCATTTCGGTGCCACCGGCTACTACACGCTGATGGCCGCCAAGCAGGGGCTGATCGGCATGGCGTGCACGTCCGCGTCGGGCATCCAGGTGGCGCCGACCTTCGGCAAGCAAGCGAAGCTTGGCACTGATCCGTGGTCCTTCGCGGCTCCCACCGGCGAGGGCGAACAGCCGTTCCTGCTCGACATGGCGACCACCACGGTTGCCGCCGGCCGCATCCGAAACAAGGCGAACGAGGGACTGCCGACGCCTGACGGCTGGGTGCTGGATAGCGAAGGACGGCCTAGCAACGATCCGTTGGTGGCGCGTGAGAAGGGCGGGTTCCTCACCTCACTCGGCGGCTCGCCGGAGAACTCCAGCTACAAGGGCTATGGTCTGGCAGCGATGGTCAACATCCTCGCGTCATGCCTGTCGGGTGCGACGCTGATCACCGATCCGCAGCACACCAAGAAGCCGGAGGGCATGGACATCGGCCACTTCTTCATGGCGATTGATCCGGGGCTGTTCCGCACGTCCAACGAGTTCCACAGCGACGTCGCGCGGTTCTGCCAAGACCTGCGGGCGACAACGCCGGTAGATCCGTCACAGCCGGTGATGGTCGCGGGCGACCCGCAGTGGAACAATGCGACGAAGCGCATGGCCGAGGGGATTCCGGTGGGGCCGGGTCTGCTCAATCAGGTGCGGCAGATCGCGCAGGCGAGTGCCGCACCGTGGCTGCTTGACTGATCGCAACGAGGGTCGTGACGCATATTGCTGGCGCCTGCGCAAAGTGAGAGGCTGTCTACCAAGCCTCGGCGTACACAATGCCGTCGCATTGGGAAGGAGCGCAGCCAATGGACTCCACCACATCAGCGGCGACGGCACGTAGTGGCACCGCGGCTCCCGTCGCAAGCGCCGCCGAGAAACTGACCGCCCGGCTCGACCGGCTGCCGATGACGCGCAGCTTGTGGGTGATGGCGCTGTTGTTGACCTTCGGTGGCCTGTTCGACGGCTATGCCATCGGGCTGATCGGCGCTCTCGGGCCCGGCCTAATGAAATCGGGAATCTTCACCGCAACGACAGTGAGCCTGTTCGGTCTCTCCGGTCTGGCGAGCTTCGTCGCCGCACTGTTCGCCGGCCTGTTCGTCGCATCGCTGTTCGTCTCCTATGTCGCGGACCGCTTCGGACGGCGCGCCATCTTTGCCTATTCGCTGCTGTGGTTCGGCATTGCCAACTTCATCATGGGCTTTCAGACGACGGCAGATGGCGTGAACCTCTGGCGTTTCATCAGCGCACTCGGCATTGGCGTCGAACTGGTGACTGTCGATGCCTACCTGTCCGAACTGATTCCGAGGCGCGTGCGCGGAAAGGCGTTCGCATTTTTGCAGGCTATGAGTGCGATCGCCTTCCTGATCGCCTACTTCTTGTCCTGGCAACTCATCCCCAATGCACCGTTCGGCTATGACGGGTGGCGCTGGGTGGCCTGGATCGGTTCGGTTGCGGCGATCGTCATCTGGTGGATCCGCCTGGGTTTGCCTGAGAGCCCACGCTGGCTCGCGCAGCAAGGGCGGATCGACGAGGCCGAGCGGGTCATGGCCAGGATCGAGGCGCGGGCGGAAGCCGAATCCGATCGTGTGCTGCCTGCTCCGGAAACGCCCCACTATCAGGATCCCCGCAAGGGCAGCATCCTGGAGATCTTCTCTCCGCGCTATCTGAAGCGAACGGTCATGCTGATCCTGTTCAATTTCTTCCAGACCGTTGGCTTCTATGGCTTCGTCGCCTGGACTCCCACTTTGCTGATCGCCAAAGGCATCCGCATCACTGAAAGTCTTGAGTACAGCACAATCATCAACATCGCTGCGGTCGTATCGCCATTCCTGATCATGAGCTTCGCTGACCACCTGGAGCGAAAGTGGCACGCATGTGTCTCATGTCTGGCGATTGCGGTGTTTGGCATCTGGTTCGCCAGCGTGACGTCGCCTGGTGCGCTGATCCTGCTCGGCGCCTGTCTTGCCATGTCAACGCAATGGCTTTCCTACGCGCTGCACAACTACCAGGCCGAGCTGTATCCGACACGGATTCGCGCACGCGGCATCGGGTTTGTCTATTCGTGGAGTCGTCTGAGCGGTATCCTCACGCCCTTCTTCGTCGCGTTCTTCCTGCGCAACTTCGGTGCGACGGGGGTATTCGCCTTCGTCGCCGGATGCATGGCGGTCGTCATTCTCTCGGTCGCGGCCCTTGGACCCCGGACGAGCAGATTACAGCTGGAGGCGATCGCGTACTGACCTCTGTTGGACGCGCCCAGTGGTCAGACCACGATCGCCGCTCGTTCGCCCGCCGCCCGCGCCCAGGCCGCGTCCATGTCCTCGTCGAACAGTTCGGTGAGCTTCTTCATCATCGTGCCGCCAAGCTCCTCGGCGTCCACGATGGTGACCGCTCGCCGGTAGTAGCGCGTCACATCGTGGCCGATGCCGATGGCGATCAGCTCGACCTGGTCGCGGTTCTCAATGTCGCGGATCACCTCGCGCAGATGCTTCTCCAGATAATTGCCGGGGTTCACCGACAGCGTCGAATCATCAACCGGCGCGCCGTCGCTGATCACCATCAGGATGCGCCGATGCTCCGGCCGCACTAGCAGGCGACGATACGCCCACAGCAGCGCCTCGCCGTCGATATTCTCCTTCAGCAGCCCTTCGCGCAGCATCAGTCCGAGATTCTTGCGCGCGCGCCGCCACGGCGAATCCGCCGCCTTGTAGATGATGTGGCGCAGGTCGTTCAGCCGGCCAGGATTGCGCGGCTTGCCGTCCTGCACCCACTTCTCCCGGCTCTGTCCGCCCTTCCAGGCGCGCGTGGTGAAGCCGAGCACTTCCACCTTCACCGCGCAGCG
>DASSRN010000568.1:0-4529 GCA_035701785.1 Acetobacteraceae bacterium
GCTCGCAGTACAACCGGAGCAGGACACCGTAATGAAGCTGGAGCGGCTGATCCGGCAGCAGAAGGCACGCACCTATATCGCCTTTTCGGAGTGGATTGCGCTGGGATTCCCGGTGGTGAACAACACCGGGGTTGCCTGGGCGTCCCGCTTCGACTCGATGTGGGCGCTGAAGGGGGAGTTGTGGCGCGTGCGTTTCGACGCTGCTGGCGCCAAGGCATGGCCGATCCGCCGCTGGGTGGCGCATGACTTCATCGTCGGCTGCCCCGACATCGCGGTGGTCGATAGGCGCGAAGGGGTGGTGAACTATGTCGGCGTGCTGAGTGCCTCGGATCCGGCCTTTGCGCGGGCCTGGTCTCGCTATCGAAAGATCGCAGCATTCGATGGGCTGGAGGTGTATCGCCGCAGCGCTGCCGGTTGCATCGATCCCTGGGTAGCAGCCGAGGCCAATCCGCACTGACTCTGACGCGAAGCACTGGCGGACGCCGCATTGATCGAGGTGCAGTATGAGCGAAAGCCCTTATTTGTTTCGAGCCGCGTCGCATCCGCTGCTCGAGGCTACCGACCGGCTGAAGGTGCGCGAGGCGGTGTCCGGCTTCGGCATCGCGCTGCGCTACCAGGAGCGGGCGCCCGATCCGCCGGACGCGCCGGAGGCTGCCTGGTGCGAGACCGGGCACTCAATCTTCATCCTGGCGGGACGCATCCGTTACACTTTCGACGGCCATGCGGTCGAAGCGGGACCGGGCGACATGCTGCACATACCCGCAGGCCCGGCGCATCGTCACAAGCCAAGGGTCGTTGGCGATGAAGTGGTGCGCTACGTGCTGACCGAGTTCGGCTGAACTCTCAACGTTTCCTCAACTGTCGCATTGCATGCTGCCGCATGGAGGTAGGGCACCATGCTGCTCGACAGCGTGCGCAGGCTGCTTGGAAGGCATCAGTCGCCGCCTGGCACGCCGCTGCCTGTCGTGCCATCCCCGGCGGCGGCCATCCCAGAGCTTTCCGATGATGACGACGCCGTCTGGCCTAGTTCGCGCATCAGCGTGGCAGAGGCGTTGTGGGGCGAAGGCTTCCTGTTCGCCGGAGGAATGGCCGAGACGCTGCGGCTGGCCAAGCCGCTCGGGCTGTCCGAGGCATCGAGCCTGCTGTTGATCGGCGCCGGGACTGGGGGCGCTCCACGCTGCATCGCCGAGGCTTTCGGCGTCTGGGTCAGCGGCTACGAGGCGAACCCTCGCCTGGTTACTCTCGCCAACGAACGCAGCCAGCGCGCCGGGCTCGGCCGGCGGGCACAGGTCGAGCTGTGGGATGCGGCCGCGCCACAGTTTCCCCGCCAGTATTTCCACCATGCGATGGTGCTGGAAGCGTTGCGCGGGGCTGCGCCGGAGCCGCTGGTGGCGGCGGTGACGCGAGCACTGAAGCCGGGGGGCCAACTCGTGCTGCTCGAGGCGGTAGCGGACCGGCCACTTGAGCCGGGCGACCCGATGGTAGCCACCTGGACGAGGCTGGACCATCGTCCCGCAACACTGCCGACGGAGCTGGCAACGACCGAGGTGCTGCGGCGGCTCGGGTTCGATGTCCGGATCGCTGAAGACGTGTCACGCCGTGAGATGCGCGAGGCGCTCGACGGCTGGCGGCTCGCGGTGCAGGCAATGGCCGAGACGCGGCCGCCGCCGCGTGTGGTCGCCGCGGTGCTGCGTGAGGCGGAGCTTTGGCTGGCGCGCTTCCGCCTGATGCGGGCCGGCAAGTTGCGATTGGTGCGCTGGCATGCGCTGGCCCCAGGCGCGTGACGGGTTGACAGCGGCAGGGCCGGCCCTTATCCAGCGCGGCTCTTCACGAGGCGCCCGATGAAAGTCCGCAACAGCCTGAGGGCCGCGAAGGCCCGCGACAAGAACTGCCGGGTGGTGCGCCGGCACGGGCGCGTCTACGTGATCAACAAGAAGAACCCGCGGATGAAGGCCCGCCAGGGCTAGCCTCCATGCTCCCGGCGCGTGACCGACTGATCATCTGCTTCGCCCACACGGCGTACCAGATGAAGACCTGTTTCGACGCGCTGAACACAGGCATTGCCAGCTTCGAGGTGCGAGAGGCCGCGGAATTCGAGCGCCGCGCGCCGGAGGCAGATGTCATCGTTGTGTCCGGTCTCTGGCACAACGGGCTGATCCCAGTTGCGAACCGGCTTCGCTTCGTCCAGTCGATCGGCTCCGGCACCGACCAGTTCGACCGCGCTGAGCTGACCGCCCGCGGCATCCGATTGGCGAGCGCAGCCGGGGTGAACGCGCGCGCAGTTGCCGAGCACGCGATGTCGCTGATCCTCGCCCTTGCGCGACGGCTGCCCGAGGCGCGCGACAACCAGGCGCAGCGCGTGTGGCGCGGCATGATCGGCGACCTGACGCAGCGCGAAGACGAGATGGGTGGCAAGACGGTGCTGATCGTCGGGCTCGGGCGGATCGGCGGTCGCTTGGCGCAGCTAGCGAAAGCGTTCGAGATGAAGGTCGTGGGCTTCCGCCGCGATCCGGCGGCCGGCGCCGGTGCCGCTGATTCGGTGCATGCACTTGCAGACCTGCCGCAGTTCCTGCCGGCGGCCGACTTCGTCGTGCTGACCTGCCCGCTGGTGCCCGAGACCCGCGGCTTGATCGACGCGAAGGCACTAGGGCTGATGCGGCGGTCCGCGTTCCTGGTGAACACCGCGCGCGGCGGCTGCGTAGTGGAGGCGGCGCTGATCGACGCGCTGCGCGCGGGTGCGATCGCCGGTGCCGCGCTGGACGTGACCGACCCGGAACCGCCGCAGCAGGACTCCCCGCTATGGGCGATGCCGAGCGTGTTCATCACGCCGCACACAGGTGGCGAAACGCGCCAGTACGAGGCGAACGTTAACGAGATCCTGGTGGAAAACCTGGAGCGCATGTGGCGCGGCGAAACCACGCTGCGCAACCAGGTGGTATGATCAGGCCGCGCTGCGGCAATCGGTTTCGCGTGCGTTGACCCTGCTGTAGGCCGCGCCTAGCGTGCGGCTCCCATTTGCAGCGGGGGATGCACTCCATGGCCAATAAACTCAAGGCACGGCTTGCGGCGGGAAAGGCCTGTGTCAACGGCTGGCTCGCCATTCCATCCGGCTTCTCCGCTGAGGTGATGGCACAGTGCGGCTGGGACAGTGTGACGGTCGATATGCAGCATGGCGTGCAGGATTACTCGACCATGGTGCAGTGCTTCCAGGCGATGACGGCGCATCCGGTCACGCCGCTGGTGCGCGTACCGTGGAACGAGCCGGGGATCATCGGCAAGTGCCTCGATGGCGGCGCGTGGGGCATCATCTGCCCGATGGTGAACAACCGCGCCGAGGCGCAGGCGCTGGCGACCGCATGCCTGTATCCGCCGATGGGCAAGCGCAGCAATGGCCCGATCCGTGCCGCCATGTACGGTGAGGCAAGCAACTACCAGAAGATCGCCAATGACGAGATCCTGGTGATCCCGATGATCGAAACGCAGGAAGGCATCGACAATATCGATGAGATCCTGTCGGTGCCGGGCATCAGCGGCATCTATATCGGGCCGTCCGATATGGGCCTGTCACTCGGCATGATCCCGATCCTCGACCGCGAGGAGCCGAACATCCTGGCGATCTACGAGAAGCTGCTGGCGAGCTGTAAGAAGCACGGCAAGTTCGCCGGACTGCACAACGGCACATCGGCCTACGCGGCGCGGATGATCGGCATGGGCTTCCGGTTCGTCACGCTTGCCAATGACAGCGGCCTGATGGCGCGCATGGCACGCTCGGAAGTCGCGGCGACGCGCAAGGGCGCAGGCGAGGTCGCGTCCTGAGGCAGGAAGGTCAGGGGGCTTTGCCCCCTGAAACCCCCAGCAAAGGCGGGGCGGTTGCAATCCGATCGTCCGGTTTGATCAGGGGAGGGCCTACGGTGACCGTGACAGGTCCGGGTAGGCCCTCCCCTGATCAAACCAAGTAATGGGTTCCAAGGGCTTGGCCCTTGGCGGGGGGCCTGGGGCAGAGCCCCTGGCCTCCCTTGCTCCAGGAGACATGAGATGCCCTCACCTTCCGTGATCCGCCTGCATCCCGAGGATGGCGTGGTGATCGCGCGTGCCACGCTGCTTCCTGGCCTCGAGGTGGCCGATGGCGTGACGACGGCCGAGCGCATTCCCGCTGGTCACAAGGTGGCTGTGCGGCCGATCGCCGCGGGCGAGCCTGTGCGGCGCTACGGGCAGATCATCGGTTTCGCGTCCTGCGACATCGTGCCTGGCCAGCACGTGCATGTGCAGAACTGCGAGATGGGCGACTTCGCCAAGGACTATGGTTATGGCGTGGATGCCCGGCCGACGGATTACACTAACACGTCGCGCACGTTCAACGGCATCCGCCGCCCCGATGGCCGGGTGGCGACCCGTAACTACATCGGCATTCTTACGTCGGTGAACTGCTCGGCGCATGTCGCCGGGCTGATCGCCGATGTGTTCCGCCGCAACCCGTTCACCGGCGACGATCCGCTGGCGGAATTTCCCAATGTCGACGGCGTGGTGGC
>DASSRN010000569.1:0-8002 GCA_035701785.1 Acetobacteraceae bacterium
GCACCGGCGCCCGGTGAAGGTGGACGTGGCCGCGTGCTGGGCTTCTTCGGCGCCGCGGCGTTCCAGTGGATCAACCCGAAGGCCTGGCTGATCGCTGCGGGTGCCGCGGGCGAGTACCTGTCGCTCAACGATTCCTTGGCGGTGCAGGTGGCGCGCATCTTCGCGGTGTTCCTGGTGCTCGGCATGCCGTGCCTGCTGGTCTGGGCGCTGCTGGGCAGCGGCGCAGGCCGCCTGCTGCACTCGCCGGCACGCCTGCGCGCGTTCAACGTCGCGATGGCGCTGCTGCTTGTCGCGTCGCTGATCCCGGTGTTGATTGAAGGCTGATCCAGGGGAGCAGGCGGCATGAAGATCACTCGCATCGACGCATTCCAGGTGCGCTGGTCGCCGGACGAGAAGCCGACGCAGCACAGCGCGTTTGTGCGCGTGTTCACCGATGAGGGCATCGATGGCATCGGCGAGGCGTCGCCGATGCAGGGCGGCCTCGCATCGCTTGGCATGATCCGACACGACCTGGCGCCGGCGCTGATCGGCAAAGACCCGCTGGACCACGCGGTGCTGCTGGACAGCCTGATGCACACTCACGTCAAGCTAGGGCCGGAAGGCGCGCTGACCGGTGCCCTGGCGGCGCTCGACATTGCCCTGTGGGACATCAAGGGCAAGCTGACCGGGCTGCCGATCACCAAGCTGCTGGGGGGCGCGTGGCGCACCGCGCTGCCGTTCTATGCCTCGATCGGCGGCAACGGCGACCGCAAGCTGGATGATGTGCTTCGCGTGGTGGAGGCGCGGCTGAAGGACCAGCCGGCAGCGATCAAGATCCGCTTCGACAATCCGCGCACGCAGCTGGATCGCGACATTCCGGGCGACATCGCCAAGGCGCGCGCGGTGCGCAAACTGGTGGGCGACGCGTTTCCGCTGGCGTTCGACGCCAACAACGGCTTCACCACCGGCGGTGCGATCCGCGTCGGGCGCGTGCTGGAAGAGCTGGGGTTTTGGTGGTTCGAGGAGCCGGTGCAGCACTACCACGTCAAGGCGATGGGCGAGGTGGCACGCGCGCTGGACATCACGGTGTCCGCCGGCGAGCAGACCTATACGCCTGCGGCGCTCGCGGATCTGATCTGCGCTGGCGTGCGCATGGTGCAGCCGGACATCGTGAAGATGGGCGGCATCACCGGGCTGGTGCGCTGTGCGGCGCTGGCACATGCGCATGGTGTCGAGCTGGTGTCGCATCAGACGCAGCCGATGATCGGGCACATGGCGAACATGCACGTGGTGGCCGCGCAGCTTCAGGCGAGCAAGCCGATCGAATGGAACGATCCGTCGACGCGCACGCACGCAGTGTTCGAGAACCCGCCTAGGCCGGCGGATGGGCTGTTTCATTTGCCGGAGGGACCGGGACTGGGGCTGAAGGTCAACGAGGCTGAACTCGCCAGGCGGCGGGTGGAGTAGCGTTTATTCGATCTCCGCACCGTACTGACTTTGCGCGGCTTCGCGGCTGACGTATTTCAGCCGCACATCGCGCTGCACCGCCGCCTTGTCGCGTTCATTCGCCGGACCCATGCCTCCGCCTCCTGGCATCTCCACCACGAGACGATCGCCCGGCGGCACCACTGACAGTCCTTTGGGCGGCAGTTCCTTTCCTGACTTCAGCGACAACCGCCCTGCCCCACCCGCTCCGCCGCCATGCCGCCCGCGCGCGGGATGCTTCACGCGCTCGAACCGCGCGAAGATGCCAAAGGCTGCGTCCTCGCGTGATGCGATCTCCATCACCTGCCCTAACCCACCCCGCTGACGCCCCGCACCGCCGGAATCCTGGCGCAGCTCCTTGCGCCATATCACCAGTGGCGTGATCGCTTCGGTTGCCTCCACCGGCACATTGCGCACGCCCGACGGGAACGGCGTGGCCGAAAGACCATCCTGCCGGGGGCGCGCGCCCGCGCCGCCGGAATGGAAGCTGTTGACCATGAATGGCGTGCCTGCCGCACGGCCGATACCAGTGAGCCCGTGGCCGGCGATCAGGTTGAGCGTCCACAGATTGGAGGTACCCTCCGCAGGCACGCGCCCGGGCAGCGCCTGATCCAGGCAGCCATACACCACATCCGGCAGCATGTGACCCATCACCGAACGCGCATACACTGCCGCCGGATAGGTGGCGCTGAGAATCGTGCCTTCCGGTGCCGTCACGCGCACCGCATCGAGCGTGCCGGTGTTGTTCGGGATATGCGGCGCGACGATGCAGTTCACGCCGAACGTCGTATAGGCTTCCGTATAGCATAGCGGGCAGTTGATCGCGTAGGAAGACATGCCCGACGTGCCGGTGTAGTCCATGTGGATCGTATCGCCGTCGATGGTCAACGTGCCCACCAGGTCGATCGGCGCCTCGTAGCCATCAATCCGCATCGACGCGGTCCAGGTCCCTTGCGGCAGTTTGCTGATCGCCTCGGCCATGCCCGTGCGGCTGCGGCTGATGATCGCCTCGCCCAACATGTCGAGGTCGCCCAGCGCGAACTCCCGCATCATCGCGACCAGGCGCCGGCTGCCGATCTCGTTGCATGCGATCAGCGCATACACGTCGCCGATCACCTGCACCGGCTCACGCACGTTGGCGCGGATCATCGCCAGCAGGTCTTCGTTCATCTCGCCGGCGCGCGCCAAACGCAGCAGCGGAATGAACAGGCCCTCGTGGTAGATCTGCCGCCCCTCCGGGGTCTGCCCTACGCCGCCCATGTCAACCAGGTGCGTGGTGCAGGCGAACAGCGCGACGATCCGGCCATTCATGAAGGTCGGTGACACGACGACGAGATCGTAGAGGTGGCCGGTGCCCTTCCATGGATCATTGGTGATATAGACGTCGCCTTCCTGCATCTCGGCGACCGGAAACACCGCGAGGAAATGCCCGACCGAGCGTGCCATGGTGTTGATGTGCCCAGGCGTTCCGGTCACCGCCTGCGCCAGCATCCGGCCTTGCAGATCAAAGGCGCCGGCGGAGATGTCGCCGGCCTCACGCGCCGACGTGCTGAACGCTGTACGGACCAGGGTCTGTGCCTGCTCCTCGACGACGGAGAGCAGGCGGTTCCACATGATCTGCAGTTCGATCTCCGAGATGTTCCTGCGCATCACGCGTCGCTCTCCTCAATCACGATCTGGTCGCCGGCACCGATGCGGGCGACATAGCCGCCCGGAAGGATCGTCGACGTGCCGTCCTCCACGATCACGGCGGGGCCGGCGATCCGCGCGCCTTGCGGCAGATCGCTGCGTACGAACAGCGCCGCGTCCACCACCTCGCCGCTTGCAGTGTCCATCATGCGACACTGTGCTGTCGGCAGAGGCGTCGCATGGTCGGCAGGCGCGGACGCCACTGACGGCAGTTCATGCGGCTCGGCGAGCGACAGCGTCCAGGTCACTGCCTCCACTTCCAGGCGAGGGATGACGCGCCCATACATTCGCGTATACGTTGTGTCGAATGCCGCGCGGAGTGCCGTCGGATCTAGTCGGCCTTCGGGCAATGATACGGCGACCTCGTGGCCCTGTCCCCGATACCGCATGAAGCCGGTGCGGGTCTCGACCAGCGCTCCTTGCGGGACGCCAAGACGCACCACTGCCTCGGCCTCGGCGCGCATTTCATCGAACAGAGCACCGATCATGCTCTGATCGAGAGCATCGAGCCGTACCAGAAGCGTGCGAACTACCTCATAGGCAATCGGTGCATCAAGGAAGCCGAGGGCCGAGCCAACGCCGGCGTCAGGTGGCACGACGATGCGGCGGATGCCCAGTTTCTGCGCCAGCCGCGCCGCATGCAGCGGCGCCGCGCCACCGAACGCTATCAGCGTGCGATCGGAGGTGTCCTTGCCATTCTCAACCGCGTGCACGCGGGCAGCACTGGCCATCGTCTCGTCGACGATCTCGGTGATGCCACGTGCTGCCTCCTGTATCGGCATGGACAGTGCAGCGCCGACTGTTTCCTCCACGGCGCGCCGCGCAAGCTCCTCTTCCAACTGGATCTTGCCGCCGGCGAAGCGTGTCGCATCGATGCGACCGAGCACCAAGTCAGTATCGGTGACCGTCGGCCGAGTGCCGCCGCGCGCGTAGCATGCCGGACCAGGGCTTGCACCCGCACTATCGGGACCGACCGCGATACGCCCCAGCGTATCGACCCGGGCGATCGAGCCACCGCCGGCACCGATCTCCACCATGTCGATCACCGGGATGCGGACCGGGAACCCACTGCCCTTGGCGAAGCGGTAGGCGCGTGCGATCTCGAAGTGTCGCGACTGCTGTGGAGTATAATCGTCGATCAGCGTTATCTTTGCGGTCGTGCCGCCCATGTCGAACGAGATCGCGCGCTCATAGCCGCCGAGTGCCGCGACATGGCGGGCCAGAATGGCGCCGCCAGCCGGCCCGCTTTCCACCAGCCGCACCGGAAAGCGCCGCGCGGTTTCCACCGTGCAGATGCCCCCCGAGGACATCATAAGCAGCAATGGACAGTTGACACCGATCCCCCGCAAGCCCTCCTGCATGCGCGCCAGGTACCGGTCCATCATCGGCAGCACGTAGGCGTTCGCTACCACGGTCGAGGTCCGCTCGTATTCGCGGATTTCACGGCAGACCTCGGACGAGATGCTGATCGCGACATCGGGCACCAGACGCGCTAGCGTCTGCCGCGCGAGTTCTTCGTGCGCGGGATTGACGTAGGAGTGCAGGAAACTGATCGCGACTGCCTCGATTTCTTGCCGTCGCAGGTCTGGCACCAGGCGTTCGAGTGACCCTGTGTCGAACGGCAGCAACACGCTGCCATCGGCCGCAAGCCGCTCACTCACCTCCAGGCGAAGGTCGCGCGACACCAGTGGCTCGGGCCGTTCCATATACAGGTCGTATTGCTCAAACCGGTGCTCGTAGGCGATCTCCAACGAATCCCGGAAGCCGGCGGTGGTGATCAGCGCCGTCCTTGCGCCCTTGCGCTCGATCAACGCGTTGGTTGCCAGCGTCGTGCCATGGATCACCAGATCGAGCGACGAGGCTGAGACGCCGGCTTCACTCAGGATCGCCTGACTGCCGGCGATCACCGCCTCGTCCGGCGCCTCGTGAGATGTCAGCAGCTTGGTCGACAAGATGCGATCGGGCAGTGACAGAACGACATCGGTGAACGTGCCACCAATGTCGATCGCCAGTCGGTTGCGCGCACGGCAGTCCCTGCTCATCGCGCGATCGTAGGACAACAGCGCCGCGCGGCGCCAGTGCTGCGGAGCCGGA
Organism: Acetobacteraceae bacterium; assembly: GCA_035701785.1. Classification (GTDB taxonomy): domain Bacteria; phylum Pseudomonadota; class Alphaproteobacteria; order Acetobacterales; family Acetobacteraceae; genus JAMXLO01. Next base: position 5,248 of record DASSRN010000569.1, read on the forward strand.
TCGCCTATGCCGTCGCGGTCAGACTTTGCTCGATCCCCGATGCCAGGAGCGCGTGTGCATGGGCAGTCGGATGCAGGGGGTCGAAGAACAGGAACTGGTTCTGTGCGGCCCCCGTCGCCTGCAAGGTTCCGCTGCCGCTGTCCGTCAGATTCCCGTTCCATACGGGAGTGGTGACATTGGTGAAACCGAATTCCGCAGGACTGGTCACCGCCTGGTTCAGCGCTGTGAACGTATCCACCAGGTCGATCTTCGCCTGTCCCGAGGCTTCCAGGGGCTGCAGCGCATTGGCCAGATCGGTGTTGTACTGGACAGCCAGCGATTGCGCAGACGACGCGGCGGCTGAGCCCCTTGCCTGCTCATACGGCGTGTTGCCGAGGTCAGGGACATTCAGCACCAGCAGATTCTGAGCGCCGTGCGCGACGAGACCGCTGATCACCGACACTTCGTTGCTAACCGCAGCCGACACGTTGGCCAGCTGCTGGTCAGGGTTGAGCGAAGTGTTGTTTGCGATATCCAGCACGTCGTTCGACCCAATCCACACCGCATACAACGCGCCTGGCTGAGGCGAAGGGACCTGCGACAGGAACTGCCCGTATTGCGACGGCAGATCAGTCGGATTCAGGGTGTGGATCTGCGTCTGACCGGTCTCAGCACCGCCATAGGCGAAGTCGGTACCACCGGCGAGGCTGGGCGTCAGCGCCGGCAAGCCAATCGATTGCGCGACGTCCTGCGCCCATACCGGTCCATTGCTGAAGCTGCGATCGGCGTATGGCGGCCCAACCGGCACCATGCCCAGCGTGGCCAGCGAGACGTTTCCGGTGTCGCTCAGGCTGTCGCCGAACACATACATCGCGCTGAACGGCGCACCCGGCGCCGCAACGGTGGGTGCCACAGGCTTTGCCGCCGCGGCCGCCGCCGCCACATCCTCGCCGATGAAGCTCAGCGTGGATGGCTGGCTCAGGGTGTTGCCGTTGATCGGTGCCACCGGGGAGCCGGTGAACGCATGACCGAGTTGATTGAGCACGTCTTGCAGCGTGGACATCGCATCCTTCTCCGACACGCAGTCCGAAAGCGCGCAATGCCGCCTCGGTTGCCTTCACCTTCCTGTGACACTCCGGGCCAAGGACAGACAGACATTTGACTGGGAGCAATATTCCGAACGCACATGGCAGGAAGAAGCAACCAATGGAAAAAACGCGCTCATCTCAGCGCAATGAAGCTGCGATCACGCGCAACCACTGCCTCCATGGACAGATGTTCATGCTGCCTGTCTTAGCAGCCATGCGCGCGTCGCTGGCCGCGCGGAGGTCAGACCTTTGCCCGCTTGTTCTTCTTTCCGGAATCCGCCGGCGGTCGCGGCAGGGCATTGAAGAAGCCGCTCCGCGCATTCGCGCCTGTCATGATGTAGCTGTGGTCCGATCCGGTCAGCGCGAACCGCGCTCCCATTCCGATGTAGCGAGTGGCGTTTTCCTCGTCGTACACACCACCCATACCGAGCACCTTGCCATGCTTGTGGCACGCCGCCCCTACCTTCTCGTAAGCGTCGATGATCTTGGGATGACCCATCTGGCCCGCTACACCCAATTCTGATGACAGGTCGGACGTGCCGATGAACAGCACATCGATGCCGTCGACCGCAGCGATCTCCGCCGCGTTCTCCACCGCCTCGGGGCTCTCCAGCATCACCACTGTCAGGATTTCGTCATTGATCGCCTTCTGCGCCTCAGCCATCGCGGGCGGCTGATAGCCATACACCGCCGGCGGCCCACCCCAGCTGCGCCGCCCCTGAGGCGGATAGCGGAACGCTTCAGCGATGCGTCGCGCTGCCTTCGCCGTATCGACATGCGGCATGACGATCCCCAACGCGCCGTTGTCGAGCGCACGCGTGGCCTCGTCGATCGCGTTGGCACAGACCCGCACCAAGGGCGTGACTCCAATCGGCAGCGAAGCGATACAGAGCTGCGCAATCTCGCTCACCGAGAATGCACCATGCTCGTTATCCAGGAACAGCCAGTCATGTCCGGTCGCTGCGGCCAGCGTGGGAGCGGCAGCTGTGCGCAGATGATGCACACCGAAGCCCAACGCCACTCCACCTTCATGCATCTTGCGCTTGGCTGTGTTCGGCACCAATGGCATAGCCCGCTCCCCCTCATCGCTGCCGTAACCGCAGCACGCGGGAGCGGGGCCGGTCAATCGGCCGCGTCGGCAGGTTTGTTCTCGATCAGCGCCATCAGGCTTGCCAGCCGATCCGCCTCTGCCGCGGGCTTGTCAGTGCGTATCCGCGAGATGCGCGGAAACCGCAGCGCTACGCCGGACTTGTGCCGGTTGGACAACTGCACCGCGTCGAACGCCACCTCCAGCACAAGCGATTTCTCCACCTCGCGCACCGGACCGAACCGCGCCACGGTGTGGTTGCGGATCCAACGGTCGAGGAACGCCAGTTCCTGGTCGGTGAAGCCGAAATACGCCTTGCCGACGGGCACGAGTTCATCGTCGCGCCATACCCCGAACGTATAGTCAGAGTAGTAGCTGCTGCGCTTGCCGTGCCCGCGCTGCGCATACATCATAACCGCGTCAACTGTCAGCGGGTCGCGCTTCCACTTCCACCACAGCCCCTTTACCCGGCCGGGGACATAGGGCGCATCGCCGCGTTTCAGCATCAGCCCTTCGATGCCGCGGGCGCGGGCGCCGAGGCGGAGCGCCTCGAGCTCGTCCCAGCGCGCGAACGGCACCAGCGGCGACAAATCGAAGCGCG
>DASSRN010000570.1:0-3707 GCA_035701785.1 Acetobacteraceae bacterium
GCCGAGGGCGATCGCCTGCGCCGCCCTGTCGGCATCCAGCCGGCGCAGCGAGGCACAGGCCGCAGCGGCACCGACCGCACCATACAGGCCGGTCGGGTGCCAGCCTTTCTGGTGCAGCAGGCCGGAATCGCGGCGGAACAGTTCGGCCCAGGTCTCGTAACCGGCGACATATGCAGTGATCATGTCGGCGCCGGTGGAACCAAGGGTCTCTGCTTCGGCGAGGATCGCCGGCACCAGGACGGTGCTGGGATGGCCGCGCAGACCGACATCGTCGTAGTCGAGTGCGTGCGCGGCGGTGCCGTTGATCCAAGCCACCTCCGGTGCGCTGCCCTTCTCGGCGCTGAAGGTGATCGTCGCGGGGCCGTCGGCAGGGGCCAGCACCTGCTTCATGATTCGCACGCAATCCTCGCCGCGGCCGGCGATCATGGTGCCGATGCAGTCGATGAAGCCGAGGCGTGCGACGCGGTCGGCGCCTTCAGGCAGTCGGTTGGGAGAGAGGTCGGCGATGAACTGGCCGAGGGTCTTGGTGAGGGACATGGTGGATCTCCGGTTCGCGTCGGTTTCGATCAGTGCAGCTTCGCGCGCAGCGCCTTCAGGCTGCCGCCCATCTTCACCGAGCCGGGCAGCGGGTGGCCGACGATGTCCTCGGCCAGGCGGGAGACCTCGATCAGCTTATCCAGGTCGATGCCGGTCTCGATGCCCATTTCGTCGAGCATGAACACAAGGTCCTCGGTGCAGACATTGCCCGCAGCACCCTTGTGGGCGGCGAACGGGCAGCCGCCCAGGCCGCCGACGGTTGAGTCGAAAATCGACACGCCCATCTCCAGCCCGGCATAGGCGTTAGCGACGCCCATGCCACGCGTGTCGTGCAGATGCAGCGACAGCGTCAACTCCGGGAAGCGCTCGCGCACCTTGCCGACCAGTTCTTTGATCGATCTCGGCGTGGCCCAGGCCATCGTGTCCGCCAGCGAGAACACCTGCGGCTTCACGTCATGCTCGGCGCAGATGTCTAAAAGCTGCTGCATCAGGTCGAGCACGCGCTGGTGCGGGATCTCGCCTTCGAAGTTGCAGCCGAACGCGGCCATGATGCTGGCGCGCTTCAGCGGGATGCCATGGTGCTTGTATAGCTTGATGGTCTCGTGCGCCTGCTGGACGTTGTCCTCCATCGTGCGTTGCTGGTTCTGCGCCAGGAAGGTCGGCGATGCGGTGAGCGAGAACGACCCCTCGATATCCAGTCGTTTGTCCCGGTACTCCAGCGCGCGCTGGAGGCCTTTGATGTTGAGCCACAGCGCTGTGTAGTGGATGTCGGGCTTACGGTCGTAGCGCTGCACCACCTCGTCTGCATCCGCCCATCCGGGCACGCGGTTGGGGTTCACAAAGGACGCCACCTGGATGTGGTTCAGCCCGGTCTGCGATAACGCATCGATCAACTCGATCTTGCGCGCGGTGGCGATCGGTCCTTTCTCGAACTGAAAGCCCTCGCGCGGGCCTTCCTCGTTGATCTGCACGGATTTCGGGAAGTCGGACATGCGGGCGCCTCCTCGGACGTTGCCGCGATTGAATACCGCCCTCCCCTGGCTGCCAAGAGCACGCGATTTCCACCCAGGGCCAGATGCCGTAGCCTGCACGGAACATGGGGTCGGGAGGATGCGATGAGCGGTGCCGGCAAGCTACGCGCATTGTTGGGCGGCGATGCGATGGTGGTGGCGCCCGGTGCCTATGACGGGCTGACGGCCAAGCTTGTGGCGCAGTCCGGGTTCGCCGCAGTCTACATGACCGGGGCCGGCACGTCCGTCTCGCACGGCTATCCCGATTTCGGCCTGCTGACCATGAGCGAGATGGTGGAGAACGCCGCGCGCATCGTGCGCGCGGTCGACGTGCCGGTGATCGCCGATGCCGACACGGGCTACGGCAACGAGCTGAACGTGTTCCGCACGGTGCAGGAATACGAGAGCCGCGGCGTGGCGGCGATCCACATCGAGGACCAGGTATCGCCGAAGAAGTGCGGCCATCTCGACGACAAAGAGATCGTGCCGCGCGAGGACTTCATCGCCAAGATCCGTGCCGCGATTGCCGCCCGGCGCGGCCGCGATTTCATGATCATCGCGCGCACCGACGCGCGCGCCGTCGCCGGGTTGGACGAGGCGCTGGCGCGGGCGAATGCGGCGATGGCGGCGGGCGCCGACATGGCGTTCGTCGAGGCCCCGCAGACGATGGAGGAACTGGCCGCAGTGCCGAAGCGCGTCGCCGGTCCCTGCCTGCTGAACGTGGTGCGCGGCGGCAAGACGCCGGAGATCGACCTGAAGCGTGCACAGGAGATGGGCTATCGCCTGGCGATCGTGCCCGGCCTGCTGCTGAAGGCGGTGATCGGCGCGTGCGACGAGATGCTGGCAGCGCTTAAGGCGACGCAGGTGCATCCGGTGCCTCGCAGCGACATGACGGTGCGCGAAGCATTCAATCGCGTCGGCGCCGATGAATGGGACACGCTGCGCACGCGCTTCCGCGATGGCGTGGAACGGCGCGCAGCCGAGTAGAAGGGGAACCGAGATGGCGACGGTGGGCAACGGCGACTACGTCTACGAGCCGGTGGTGGACTGGGCGAAACTGCCGCCCGGGTGGTCGTTCAAGGAAATCGGCTCGGTCGGCGTAGACAAGAACGATAACGTCTATGTGTTCAACCGCGGCGAGCACCCGATGATCGTGTTCGATCGCAACGGCAACTTCCTGCGCTCATGGGGCGAAGGAGTGTTCCCGCGCGCGCACGGCGTATTCATGGCGCCCGACGACACGATCTGGCTTACCGACGACGGCGACCACACGGTCCGGCAGTGCACGCTGGAGGGGAAGGTGCTGCTGACGCTGGGCATTCCCGGCAAACCCTCGCCCTACATGAGCGGCGAGCCGTTCCATCGCTGCACGCACACCGCGATGTCGCCGCAGGGCGATATCTACGTGTCGGACGGCTACGGCAACTCGCGCGTGCACAAATACTCACCGGACGGCAAGCTGCTGCTGTCGTGGGGCGCGCCCGGCACCGATCCGGGCGAATTCAACATCGCGCACAACATCACCTGCGACGCCGACGGCTGGGTTTATGTCGCCGATCGCGAGAACCATCGTGTCCAGGTGTTCGACGGCAATGGCAAGTACGAGGCGCAGTGGAACAATCTGCATCGCCCGTGCGGTCTGTACATGCCGCCGGGCAAGTGCCCGATCTGCTATATCGGCGAACTCGGCTCGGTGGCGTCGGTCAACCGCAATCTGCCGAATCTTGGCCCGCGCGTGACCATCGTCGATCACACCGGCAAGCGCATCGCGCGCCTCGGCGGCGTGGGGCCCGGCATGGGACCGACCGAGTTCCTGGCGCCGCATGGGCTCACGGTGGATTCGCGCGGCGACCTGTACGTGGGCGAGGTGTCGTGGACCAACTGGCCGCAGACCTGGCCCGACCAGCCGCGGCCGGACAATCTGCGTTCGCTGCACAAGTTCCGGAAGGTGTAGCGCCGGCTAATCGTCCAGTCGGTGCACGTCGTGCACGACGATGCCGCCGTCGGTGGGCGGCATCGCCAACCAGTCCTTGTGGCGCAGCGTGCGTTCGGTATCGCGATAGCCGGCGGTCCAATGCTCGCGCATCGAGGTGGCGCTGAAATCGTAGTCGCGCGCCTGGTCCTCGTACGCAGTCTGCTGGTAGATCATCTGTAGGATAG
>DASSRN010000571.1:0-18791 GCA_035701785.1 Acetobacteraceae bacterium
CGCGCTCGACGGGTTTTCGGCACGACCTGCACGGCCGACGAAAGGACGGCAGCGAATTCCCCGTCGAGGTCGGTGTCAGCCCGGTTCCGACCGATGAAGGCCTCACGTTGCTGGCTTCGGTAGTCGACATCACTGATCGCAAGGCCCGGGAGGAGGAGCGGCTCCGGACGGAGCGGCGCCTGCAGGAGTTGCAGGCAGACATGCTGCACATGTCGCGCTTCACCGCTATGGGGCAATTGGCGGCAAGCATCGCGCATGAGCTCAATCAGCCGCTGGCAGCGATAGCCTCATATCTCGACGGGCTGAGGCGCTATGTTGAACGACGTCCCGATCCCCAGCAGCTGGTCCCGGTGATCGAGCGAGCAGTCGATCAAGCTATGCGGGCTGGCCACGTCATCCGGCGCCTGCGTGATTTCATTTCCAAGGGTGAGACCACGCGGTGCCCGCAAGATGTCAATGCGGTGATCAGGGAAGCTATCGAACTGGCGATGGTGGGGGCCAGAGAGAGTACCATCAATGTGGTGATGAACCTGGATCCTGCCGTTGGAGCAGTGCTGATGGACCGGGTGCAGATCCAGCAGGTCGTGCTGAACCTCGTTCGCAACGCCATCGAAGCAATGGGGTCGAGCAAAACACGTGAACTCGGTGTGGCGACCTGTGCGCTGGATAAGGGCCGCGGTGCCGAGATCGTCGTGTCGGACACTGGGCCCGGTGTCTCAGAGGACATCGTTGAGCGCCTGTTCCAGCCGTTCACCACGACAAAGGCGTCAGGTATGGGGATCGGCCTGTCGATTTGTCGTGACATCATCGAAGCGCACGGCGGTCGCATCCTTTATAGCCACAACAAGCCTAGCGGGGCGGTGTTTGTCGTGACGCTGCCCCCGCCACCTGGTGGCGAACTGGAAAAAGCCGCGTAACGTCAGGCCGGAACCCGTGGCCGCGTCCGCATCATCCCGCCAAGCCGACGCGCCGCTGCCAGCGCCACCACCGCCAGCCCCACCAGCGCGACGTGGTGCGCCGGGCGCAGGCCGAACCGCAGCGATTCGCTCGCCGCCAGCACACGCCATGGATTGATGCCCGTGGCGACGCCGTACCAGCCGAACTCGATGCCTGCCGCGGCGACCGCCGACACAACGGTCAGCCCCACCAAAGCCGCCAGGCTGCGCTGCCACGCCATCGGCAGCGCGCGCCATGCCATCAGCCAGACGAACACGCCGGAGAAGAAAACTGGTTCCGACACGTTCGATTTCGACTGGATGAAGTAGTGCAGCAGCGCCAGCACGCTCAGCCCGTAGATCGCTCGGTGCAGGGCCTTCCAGCGCCGGCCCAGGCGCCGGATCCAGTCGTCGGTCGAGGTCCAGCCCAGCACGCACAGTCCCAGCAGCACGACGAAGCCGATCGTCAGATAGAACCTCAGCGCGATCTCGCTCGCCACGACGCCCAGCCGGAACTTCTGGTCCACCGCGTACAGCGAAAGATGCGCCAGCGCGTAAGCGAGCGCAGTCAGTCCGACCATGCGGCGCACCAGCAGGAGCCGCGTCCAGTCCAGCACCCGCGACAGCGGGGTGATCGCCAGCGAGATCATCAGGCTGCGGATCGCCCAGTCGCCAGTACCGTGGATCACCTCGGTCACCGGCCGACCCCCAAGCATTCCGTTGGCCCACCACCAGGCCAGCACCGCGCCGGGCACGAACGCCGCTGCCAGCACGGCAGCCTTCAGCGGCAGGAAGCGGCCGCGCCGGTCGCGCCACGGGACGATCATCGCGCGGCCCCGGGCGTCTGGCGTGCATAGTCGGATGGCACGCGGAACGCGCCAGGATCCTGCGGCGCGTAGTGCACCGAGACCGCGCTGACCCGCACCTGGCCTTCGCTGCCGGCGCGCAGCAGCACGCCATCCGATGTGACGCATACCAGCGCAGGATGCGAGTCGCGGTCCTGCGTCTGCCACTCGGTGCAGTGCTCGCCTGCCACCGTCGCCTCCCCGCGACGCACGAAGGACATCGTGGTCCCTGCGCCGGCCAGTCCCGCCATGCCGTCGGGCGCCGTCATCTCCACCACCGATCGCGTCGCATCCCTGACCACGCTCATCCGTCTCGCCAGATAGTCGATAATTACATGCAGCCCGGACGGCGCGGGATCGATCCGCATGGTCTGCGCCGCAGCCAGCCAGCGTACCCGCTGCTCCAGCGTGCCCTGCGGCGTCGCCGACCGATAGGTCACATCCACGTCGCGGTTGGGGCGCAGCAGCGGCTGTTCGGCCAGCGCCGGCATCGCCCATGCCAGGCAGAGAAGCACGAAGGCGGCACTGCGCATGGCGATCAGCGGTCGGCCATGCGCCGGATTTCGGCCTGCAGTTCCGCGGGGTCGGGGTCGGCCAGGAACTGTGCCGGCACCGCGATGGCGTGGCCGAGGCGCGATTTGTAGACGTGGCGGTCCAATTCCTCGGCGCCGAACTGGGCCAGGTGAGCGGTGACGAACTGCGTGTCGAGCAATCGGAAGCCGCCCATCCGCAGCCGCGCCACAAGATGCACCAGCGCCACTTTGGAGGCGTCGCGCAGGCTGCTGAACATGCTTTCGCCGAAGAACACCCCGCCAATCGCGACGCCATACAGTCCACCGACAAGCACACCTTGGCTGCGCGTCTCGACCGAGTGCGCGTGACCCAGGCGGTGCAGTTCGCCGAACAGCCGCTCGATCTGCGGATTGATCCAGGTGTCGTCGCGCCCGGGCGCGGGTTGCGCGCAACCGGCGATGGTTCCGGCGAAGTCGCGGTCTACGGTGACGGTGTAGGCGTCCGACAGCACGGTGCGCGCCAGCCGGCGCGACAGGTGGAAACGATCCAGCGGCAGGATGCCGCGCCGCTCCGGGTCCAGCCAGTAGAGCCGCTCGCCACGACGTGTCTCGGCCATCGGAAACAGCCCGTGGCGATAGGCCCGCAGCATCAGGTCAGCAGTGATCTCGACGGTGCGCCGGGACATGCGCCGTATAGTGGGGGCGGTGTGCGCCTTGTGGAAGGCATGGTCTTGCGAGCCAGGCAATCCGGCGCGCTAATAAGATCGGGTGAAGGAGACCGTCATGACCAGATACACGTGGGAACATATCCATCTGCGCTCGCCGGACCCGGCCGAGACCGCTCAGTGGTATCACGACAAGCTAGGGGCGGAGATTATCCGCACGCCGCTGCCGGACGGGTCGACCCGCTACGACCTGGACCTGACAGGCCAGAAGATCTTCATCGCCAGGGCCGAAACGGCAACGACACCTGCTGCGCCCAGCATGCCGTTCATGGGGCTCGACCACTTCGGGCTGACAGTGGAAAACATCGACGCCTCGGTGGCCGAGTTGAAGGGCAAGGGCGTGGCGTTCACTGTCGAACCGAAAACGATCCGGCCGGGTGTGCGGATCGCATTTCTGACTGCGCCGCAGAACGTTTCGATCGAGCTGATACAGCGGGGTTAGCCGCGTCGGCCAGTCTACGGTCTGTGCCATTACTCCAATGACGCGTTGCTACCGTTACGTGCAGAAAGATGTACGGCACCGCATCAATGGGCCCTTGGCATTGACGAATATGAGATTAGTCGGCAAGATTTGCTCAAATCACCGGGCGCTGTTGGGGCCGCTATCGGGAAACGCTCTTTGATCAAGGGTAAGTCGGCTAGGCACGCTGGTTGCGTGCTGCCATAAGCTGCTCGCAAAGGATCGCCCCCATGCCAATGAGGAATACACATCGAGGGACGACGGAAACCAGCAACCTTCCAGCGGTGGAGAAGCAGGCGTACGTGCATACGCTGAGCCTGCGCCTGACTGCTGACCAGTACCGGCGGCTTCGTCGCTTCGTGACCGGCTATGAAGATCGTACCGGACAACGGATCACCCACCAGGCGGTGCTGGAGACGGCGCTCGCTGCGTATTTGGACCGGAATAACATCACCATGTCGGGTTGAGGCGGGCACTCACAGTATGGCCTAGCCATCGGCCAGTTGGTCCGCGCAGCTGTAGGCGACCGGTACCCGCAGCAGGCTGAGCAACGTCGACGTCACGAAGTCGCCGATCACCACCAGCGCCATTGGGGCACGGAACTCTGCATCCGCGCCGACGGCAGCTGCCTTCCGGTGCGGGGAATCTGCCGCGCATTCGCCGTGCGGCACGTCAGCGCGTCGCGAGAGCAGGAGCAGCGACGACCGCGACGCGGTCTCCCTCAGAAAGGAATCCGGCGCCGGATGTGACCACGAACTCGCCCTCCCGTAGCCCGTCGACGACCTGCACATAGCCCCCTTGGCGTGCGCCGGTCGCCAGGTAGCGCAGTGAAACGCGGTCGTTCGGCTCCTTGACGAAAACCGCCGGCCGGTCGTCGCGAAAGACGATCGCCGCCTCCGGCACGGCGTCGGTAACGGCGGGATCCAGCTGGATCTCGGCGCGGGCGAACATGCCAGGGCGCAGCTTGCCGGCATCGGGCAAGGTGACGTGCACGAGCCCCAGGCGGGTATCGGCCGCCACAGTGGGCGCAACCGCGCGAACGCTGGCCTGGGCTTCCCAGTCGCCATGCACGACACGCACCGATTGGCCGTCGTGCAGCGCCGGCAGGTCGAGTTCCGGCAACTTCGCGTCGAGCTCCAGCCGTCCGTCGCGCACGATGCGGAACAACTCCTGCCCGTCGGCCGGGACCGCACCTAGTTGCACGGCGCGGCGCGCCACCATCCCATCGACTGGTGCCAGCACTTCCGTCTGGGCGAGCCGTACCGTAGCCTCGGCGCGGTGCGCCCGCGCAGCCAGCACACGTGCTTCGGCCTGGCGCGCGGTCGCCGGGCGCTGCCCCACCATCTGCGTGGCGATCGAACCGCTGCGCGGCGGCTCGGTGCCGTGGCCGTGGTCCGAGCGCACGACCTGCAACGCAGCCTCGGCTTCGACCAGCGCTGCTTCGGCCTCGGCCACCTGCGCCGCCGCCACAGCGGTATCGAACCGCAGCAGCACCTGACCGCGGCGCACCCGCTCGCCCTCGTCCACCGCGATCTCGACGACGCGCAATCCGCCGGCCTCGGCAGCGATCGCGAGTTCCTGCCAGGCGACCACGGAGCCGTAGGCGACGGCGGTTCTGGTGATGGTGTGGCGCTCGACCGGTGCGACCGTTACCGCCAGCGTCGGCGGGTCGGCGTGGCGCGACTTGGTGGTGGCTGCCACCGGGGTGCGCAGGCGCGGCGCGACGGCCGCCACGCTGAGTACGGCAATGCTCGACAGTGCCATGAGCCAGAACCGGCCGTGTCGCCAGCCGCGCCCGTCCCGATAGTCCCCGTCCGGGAGGCCTCGCTGGGCAACATGCGATGTGGCGGTCAGGCCATCCATGGCACTACGCGGCCCTAGCCATATGCGGGCGCATCACCGCCGAGAGGGCGGTCACCAGATCGACGATCATTGCGTCGGTGTGGAACGGCGTGGCGCAGAGCCGCAGCCGTTCGGTGCCGCGCGGCACGGTTGGATAGTTGATTGGTGTCGCGTAGATCGCATGCTCCTCGAGCAGGCGAATGGCGACCTCTCGGCACAGGGACGCGTTGCCGACATGCACTGGCACGATGTGGCTGCCGCTCATGAGACGCGGCAGATTCGCTGCATCGAGCGCCGACTTCAGCGTTGCCGCGCGCTCGGCCAATTGCGTGCGCAGACTGGCGTCGGTGCGCAGATGCCGCACGCTGGCCACTGCCGCGCCGACGACCGAAGGCGGCAGGGCCGTGGTGAAGATCAGCCCGCTGGCAACCGAGCGCACGTAGTCCACCAGCCGCGAGTCACCGGCGATGTAGCCACCCAGAACGCCAAATCCTTTGGCGAGCGTGCCCTCGATCACGTCGACCCGGTGTGCGGCGCCGTCGCGCTGGGCGATGCCGCCGCCCTGCTCGCCGTACATGCCCACCGCGTGCACTTCGTCGAGATAGGTCATCGCGCCATAGCGGTCCGCCATGTCGCAGATCGCGTGGATGTCCGCGATGTCGCCGTCCATTGAATAGACGCTCTCGAACGCGATCAGCTTCGGCGCATCAGGTGGTGCGGAGCGCAGCAGCAGTTCCAGGTGTTCCAGATCGTTGTGGCGGAAGATGTGTCGCTCGACCCCCGCCGCGCCGCGCATGCCGGCGATCATGCTGGCGTGGTTCTTCGAATCCGAGAACACGTGAAAGCCCGGCAGCGCCGTCAGCAGGGTGGAGAGCGCCGCCTGGTTGGCGATGTAGCCGCTGCCGAACAGCAGGGCCGCTTGTTTGTCGTGCAGCGCTGCCAACTCCGCCTCGAGTGCTGCATGCAGCGGCGAAGTGCCGGAAATGTTGCGTGTGCCACCGGCGCCGGCGCCATACGATCGCAGCGTTGCCGCGGCGGCTTTGAGCACCACCGGATGGCTGCCCATGCCGAGATAGTCGTTGGACGACCATACGACCACGTCGCGCGCGCCAGCATCGCTGTGCCAGCGATAGACCGGAAAGCGATCCGCCTGTTTCTCCAGGCGGGCAAACTCGCGGTAGCGACCTTCTCCCTTCAGGGCGGACAGACTGCCGGTGCAATGGCCGAGGAAAGCGGTGCGTGTCGGGAGCATGGGGTCTCCTGATGCGGGAAATGTCGGATCTGAAGCACAGGTGCGGTCCACTTCGATCGCGAACCGCACCGCCCATCTTTGAAAAGCCAGGTCGTTGAAACGAATATGCATTTGTAGCTCACGAGATCGTGAGGCGTCAACGATATTCGGTCCGCTCAGGCATCTCAGGGCGTATGACTGCGCGACGAGGGGTGGGAGACAGCATGCTGAGGATTTGTATTCTGGCGGCGTTGGTGAGCAGCGTCGCGCTGGCAGGGATACCGGCGAGGGCGCAGCAGTCGACCATGCCGGCCGATGCGAAGGTCTACATCTTATGGCCGCCGGACGGGGCGGTGATCCACGGCGGCTTCTGGGTGCGCATGGGGTTGAGCGGCGCCGGCATCGCGCCGGCCGGCGTGCAGAAGGCCAACACCGGGCACCATCACCTGCTGATCGACGTGGACCTGCCGCCGTTGGATCAGCCGATTCCAAACGACCACAACCATTTGCATTTCGGCCTCGGCCAGACCGAGGCGCGCCTCGACCTGCCACCGGGCAAGCACACGCTGCAACTGCTGTTGGGCGACGAGAACCATGTGCCGCACCAGCCGCCGCTCTATTCGAAGCGCATCACCATCACCGTGGTCCAGTAGGCACCGGCGAGGAAGGAGAGACAGGATGTCCATGATCCGACGCCGGATGCTGTGCCTGACGGCAGCAGTTGCCGTCCTTGGCGGCGCGGCTTATGCGCAGGGCACGCAGAGCGGCAGCGATGCCGCCATGCCGCGCTCGACAGCGCCCCGCGATGCATATGTCTATATCGGCTGGCCGCTCGACGGGGCGGTGGTCGGCACCAGGTTCAAGGTCTGGTTTGGCACGCGCAATTTCGGTGTGGCGCCTGCCGGGGTGCAGAAAGCAAACACCGGTCACCACCACCTGCTGATCGATGTGGACCTGCCGCCGTTGGACCAGCCGATCCCGAATGACCACAACCATCTGCATTTTGGCTTGGGGCAGACCGAGACGGTGGTCGAGCTGCCACCCGGCAAGCACACACTGCAACTGCTGATGGGGGACGAGAACCATGTGCCGCACGACCCGCCAGTGATGTCGAAGCGGATCACCATCTATGTGCGGTGATAGGCCGCTGTTCGGCCGCTTATGGAATCAGTCAAGGTCGCGCGCCACTCGGAAGCCGTTCGCGAGATAGCGCACCGGCGCGTCGTAGTTCTCGCGTGCAGTCGGCATGATGTCGTCGAGCCCGCTGCGGAACGAGCCGCCGCGCAGCACGCGCTTCATGCAGTTCGGCGTCTGCCGGGCCGACCCGTCGCTGGGTGCGCCGGCGTAGCTCGGATACCAGCAGTCCTGCACCCACTGCGCGACGCCTCCCGCCATGTCGTACAGGCCGAACGGGTTGGCCCGGAACGTTGTGGCCGGCACCGGCGCGCGCGCGTCCTGCGTGCCGCCGCAGCCGGCGCAGTTGGCCAGCGCGACGCCAGCCTGGTCGCCCCACCAGTAGCGGCTGGCAGTGTTGCCGCGCGCCGCGTACTCCCACTCCGCCTCACTCGGCAGGCGGTAGGCATGACCGGCGTGCTTCGACAGCCAGCCGATGAACACCTGGGTGTCGTCCCAGCTGATGTTGTGCAGCGGCGTGTCGTCCTGCGACACCGCCATACGCGGCGGCGGTCCGCAGACGCCATCCGCGCGGCAGGCGTTCCAATCGCCGACGGTCACCGGGGATTTCCCGAGCGCGAATGGCCGGATGGTGACCCGGTGCTCTGGCCGGGCGGTGCTGTCCTTGGCGCCCTGGCCCATGACGAAGCTGCCGCCGGGAACCCGCACCATGCGGACGCAGGTCGGGCAGTCCTGGAACTCCTTGTCGCTGTTCGCCGGTACAGGCGAGGCGACTGGGGGGACCACCATGGCAAGATCGCGCCGGGGCGGCGGTTCCGCTTCAGGCGAGGGAGTGATCGGCTGCAGTGCGGCTAGCCTTTCCGGCGGCTTCGGCTTCTCGGCCACCGATGCAGGGGGCGGGGGCGTCGGCTGGACTGCTTGCGCCGGCGGCAGGGTGGTGCGCGCCAACAGTTCCTCGCGCCGCCGCTGGGCCGCTGCCGCAAGGTAGGAGTTAGGATACAGACGCAGGAAGGTGTCCACATCCTCGACCCTTCCGCTGGCCCGCAGCCGCTCCCACACCGCCGCTTCCGCCATCTGCGCCGCGGCCTCGGCAGGATCCATGACGTCGATGTCCAGCACCCCTTCGGCGCGGCCACCGCGGCCATCATCCACCAGGTACTGGAAGCTGCCGGCGGGACCGCTGAAGCCCGGTTCGGGCACGTAGACCAAAGCCGGAAGTTGTTCCGGCGCGAGCCGGTCGCCGACGCGGATGGTGGTGAGCCCGAACCGCATCAGGCCGCGCGGCAGCGCCTGCACAGTGACAGTAAGCTTGTCGCCGTCGGGATCGGTTGGCGGCGCGATGCCAAGCGCGCCGGTGTAGATCCGCAGTCGGCGCCGCGCTTCTGCAACCGGCGGACGGTTGGATGCGACGACGCTGATCGGCAGGCTGCCCAGCACGCTGCCGCCGCGGCCATCCTCCACCAGGATGTCGAGCGTGCCGACATCGCCCAGCGCGCTGCCCGTCGGCTTGTAGGTGGCGGTCGCGAAGCGTTCCACGCCATAGACCGCGCCAGGTGTTACCAGCTGGCCCTCGATCCTGACCTCGCCGGAACGTGGCAGCCCGGTGATGCGGACGGTCAGCGGGTCCTGGTCGGGATCGGTCGGCCGCGGGATCGGCAGCAGCGTGGGGCCGGCCGTGTCGCGCACCTCGAGCGGCGGGATCGCGGCCAGCTGCGGCGGACGGTTCGGTGGGCGGGGGTTGAAATAGAACGGGGTGGCGCCGAGCGAGCTGAAGATGAATGGCTCCTGCGTGTTGTTCGTCGCCTGCAGCACGTTGTCGCGCACGCTGCGGAAGAACAGGCTGAGCTCGAGGCCCGGGGTCTGCAGGTTCTTCAGCAGCGCTTCGGCGAACGGGCTGTGGCCATCGGCGCCATCCTCCGCGGTCTGGTCGGCCTTGGTCGCCATCGCCACCAGCGTATTGCGCGGCACGTTGTCGACGCGCGCCAGACCAGCCGAGGCCGCACCGCGGCTCGCCACCGACATTGAGCGCGTCAGACGATCGATAAACGGATTGTTGCGGCAGGCATCCAGCAGGATGATGCCCAGCTTCTGCGCCTGCGCGATCTCGCCCATGAACAGATCGAGCGACAGCGCCTCGTAAACCAGATCGCGTTCGCGCTCGAGCACGGCATCAGCTGGCAGCAGATAATTTTCGCGCGCCACCTGCACGCCGTGACCGGCATAGTAGATCACTGCAACGTCCGCGCGTTGCGCCTTGATGCCAAATTCGCGCAGCGCGTGCGTCAACTGGCGGAAGTCCGCGTCATAGACTTCGTCGACTTCGAAGTTCAGCTTGCGCAGTGCGGCGCCGATCGCCTTTGCGTCGTTGACCGGATTGGCCAGCTTCGGTGCGTTCTGATAGGCGCCGATGCCGATCACGAACGCCACGCGCCGCTCCGGCGGCTGCGTTTGCGCAGAAGCGAGCGTCGGCACCACCGCGAGCAGCAATGCGAACAGCAGCCGTCTCACCTGGCTCGCCACCCCTGCACGTTGATGTTCATGCCCGACGTGCATAATTGCCTACATTATTCTTGCCCAGCCCAGAAGAAAAATTGCCGCGCGTCGCACGCGGTGAGCTATGGCGCAGTTCACAGTTGGGGAAGGCTTGGCGGCGAGATCGCATCGGCGGTCCGGCCGGCCCAGTCGCGCGATGGCGCGTCGCGCAGCATGCGCTGCTGGCCTTCGGCGACTTCGGCCAGCGCCGCGGCGTGGTCCATCGTCAGCACCCGCCCGTGCTCCATCACCTTGGTGCCGTGCACGAACACAGTCTGCACCGCGCGATCGGCGGCGGTGAACACCAGCGAGCGCAGCGGATCACGCGCCGGCTGCATCCACGGATTGGCAAGGTCCACCAGCACGAGGTCCGCCTTCGCCCCCGGTGCAAGGCGTCCAAGATCCGGCCGGCCCAGTGCGTCCGCGCCGCCTGCGGTCGCGGCATGGAACAGCGCGCCGACACTGGTGGTGGTGATGTCGCGCGCCGCCACGCGGGCGAGCACGGCGGCGAGCCGCATCTCCTCGATGACGTTGTGCGGGGCGACGTCGGTGCCGATGCCGAGATTGACCCCGGCGCGGCGGTAGCGGCCGAAGTCCTCCAGCGTGTGGCCGTAGCGCCCGAACGGAGAGGGGCAGTGCGCGACGTTGGTGCCGGTCTCGGCCAGCAGGCCGAGATCGGTGCGGGTATGCCAGCGCACCCATGAATGTTCGTCGATGAACATCGCATGGCCGAGCACCGTGCGCGGCGACAGGATGCCGAGTTGGTGCGCGAACTGCACCGGCGAGCAGCCGTGGCGATCCACCATCACCAGGAACTCGTTCACGCTCTGCGCACAGTGCACGGTGAGCGGCAGGTCGTGCGCCTCGGCGGCGGCGAAGCTGTCGCGCAGCAGGTCGGTCGTGCAGGTGTCGATCTGCGCCGGCGAGAGCACGCCGGACAGTCGGCCGGATGGATGCGCGCCGGCCTGCTCGATCAGCGCCAGCGCCGCATCCAGGCCGCGGCGTCCTGCCGGCTCGTCCCAGCGGTAATTCAGCGCCCAGCCGTTCTCGAGATGCCAGCGTGCGGATGCGAATGAGGGCGCGAGGAACACGCGCAGGCCGCTCTGGGCGGCGAGATCGATCCAGTCGGCGTCGATGCCGGAGATGTCCATCACGCTGGTGACGCCGGACAGCAGCATCTCGCAGAACGCCACCCGTTTGCCCGCCCGGCGCGCTGCGGGATCTGGCTGGAAGGCGACGGAGCGTTCGTAGAGGCCGCTCATGTACATCGCCGGCACGCCGTGCTCTTCACGCACGCCGCGATAGAACGGCTCGGTGCTGGGGTGCGAATGAAGGTCGATCAGGCCGGGCATCACCATCAGGTCGGTGCCGTCGATCGTGGTGTCCGCCGGGCCATCGTAGTGCTTGCCGACGAAGCCGATGGTGTCGCCGGTGAAGGCGAGGTCGCCGCCTGTGAGGTAGGCGTGCCGCCGGTTCGCCGCGTCCCAGGCGACGATGCAGGCGGCGTTGCGGATGCAGGTGGTCGCGGTCATGCGGGGCCTCCGTGCGCGGAAGCGGGCGAGCGTGGGGGGCGGGCGGGTTGCTGTCGACTCGCAGTTATCGTGACCCAGTTATCGCGCCTGCCTATCGACCCGTCATGGTTGATCGCGCTCCGTATCTGTTTTGCAATCCCTGGTTTCGGATTGTAACATTTGCAACACAGGGGCGATCGGCACGGGGGATCGTGACAAACCAGACCAAGGGTTGCCGGCGTGTGGGTGCGGTCTGGCAGGCGTTATATGCGCCGGTCCGCAGCTAGCGATGCACGCCCCTCTTGCCTCGCCAATTCTCACGTTCTCGCTTCTCGGGCCGTTCTCGCTGCGTTGCGGCGAACGCGAGATTTTCATCAGGAGCCAGAAGCTGCGTGCCATGTTGGGCTACGTTGCGCTGAGTGACTCTCTGGTGGAGACCCGCGAGCGACTGGTCGGTCTGCTGTGGAGCGAGTCAGGCGAAGAGCAGGCGCGCGCGGTGCTGCGCCAGGTGGTGCGCGAAATGCGCGGCTTGCTCGGGGAAATCGGCGATGACGCTTTGAGCCTTGGTCCGCGCGAGATCCGTTTGCGGCGAGATGCGGTCGTGGTTGACGTCTGGTCGGTCCTGCAGACGGCGGAGGATGGAGAGGCACATCCATTGCTGCTCGAATCCGAGCAAGTCACAGATCAGCTTCTGGTCGGCCTGGATGATCTTGATCCGGCGTTTCATGGCTGGGTGATCGCCAAGCGCCATGCGCTGCGGGACCGCCTGCTCCGATCGCTTGAGAGGGCGATAACCGATGCGCCGATGCCGCGCGAAGAAGAGCGACTGGCAAAGGCGATCCTCAATCTTGATCCGACGCACGAGGATGCCTGCCGCCGCTTGATGCGCACCCGCGTGGCGGCTGGAGACACCGCGGGTGCGCTGCGTATCTACAAGGGTCTGTGGGACCTGCTGGACGAAGACTACGGCATGGAGCCCTCGGACGCGACCAAGGAGCTGGTGGCTCAGATCAAGCTTGGCAAATTGGAACCGGCGCCACTCCCGCTAGAAGGTGTGCAGGCGGCCACCGGGCGCCGCAAGGATTCACGCTTGATGCTCTCGATCCAGCCGGTGACCGTCCAGGCGGCGGATCAAGAGATGGCACATCTGGTGCAAGGGTTCCGCATGCACCTGATCGCCTCGCTGGTGCGCTTCCGCGAGTGGCAGGTGACCGACGCGCCATTCCCGCCAACTACCGGCGCGCATACTGATGGCCGCTATGTGCTGCAGATGACCAGCCATCAGGGCGCGCACAGGGTGCATTTAATCATCATGCTGAAGGAACTGCATACAAGTCTCTACATATGGAGTGACAGCTTCGAGTTGAGCCTGGCCAATTGGTTCGATGCGCAGCGGCGCGTGGTGCGGCGCGTGGCAATGGCCCTGAATGTACACGTATCGGCCGAACGGCTCCGGCGCTTTGCCGATCTCCCTGACGTCTCGCTTGGCGCTTACGACCGCTGGCTGCGCTGTCAGGACCTGGTCCGGACGTTCGACGCTGAACATCTGGACCGGGCTGAGCAGCAGTTCAGCGAGCTGGTACGTGAGACGCCGAAGTTCGCTGCCGCTTGGTGTGGACTGGCCAATCTGGCCAACATCGAGCACATCGCCCGCCCCGGCGTATTTCGCACGCGAGTGCGAGAGAAACGCGCGCTGGAGATGGCACAGCGTGCGGTTGAACTCGATCCGTCCGACTCAGGTGCGCGGCGATGTCTGGCCTGGTCCCATGCGATGGCCAAGCAGTATGCCCAATCGGAGCTGCAAATCGAACTGGCATGCGAGCTCAACCCAAGCGACTCATGGACTGTGATCTCCGCAGCATTGCTGCTGCTATTCTGTGGCCGACCCGACCGGTGCCGTGAATTGCTGGGGGGGCCGGGAATGGATATCACGCTTGCCCCGACTGCGTCGCATTGGCTGTATCTGTTCGACATTCATGTGTTGAGCGGCGACTACGAGGCGGCGCTGTCGATCGCTGACCATGCGCTAGGCGTGCAGCGGTGGCATCGGTTCGCATTCACCGCGGTCGCGCTCGCGCATCTCGGGCGCCGAGCGGAGGCAGCCGATGAGGCGGCTCAGTTCCTTGCTGCCGTGCGTGAGCAGTGGTTCGGCGCGCAACCTGCCACAGATGTAGCGATCGTCAGCTGGCTGCTGCATCTCTACCCGATCAGCCGTCGCGAGGACTGGGAACGCCTGCGCGACGGCCTGCGGGCCGCCGGTCTGCCAACGGCTGGGGCGGAGCATCACGCGTGGTAGTCAGCGCGATGCTGGTCGGTCTACTGGCATTGGAGGATCACGTACTCCCCGAGGCGGCGGAGCTCAAAGTAGAGCAGCTCGGTTTCGTTCATCGTCACCTCCGGCTTTCCCCCGAAAGCGAGCGGGTAGAACGAATGCAGCGGGTAAAGCTCCGGCGCATGCGTGTTGAGATCCGTCTGCGCATCTGCCAGCATCTTGGGGCTGGGGAGAGGCATCGTCAGAGGGGGACTCGGGCCGGTCCCGGGATAATCTTCATACGGATAGAACTCGACCGGACGCGGTGGGCTGCTATCCGCTCCGGGCACGCTGCCCGTGACGCCGGCTTGGGACATTTGGTACTGCATCGTTGCCGCGTCGGAAGGCCGCGACTTAACATCATTGACCCAGGTCTGTACCAGCTGGCCCCACCTGAGCCAATTGTCCGCGTTGTCATCAATATTTACCAGCATTGTTCTCCTCCTGTTGGCTCGATACCGGATTATGGGTACAAGTGCTGCTCCGGTCGGTTTCGCCTTATCGGCGAAAGCGTGAGTCGAGTGTGAGTCAGAACGTTCGCGAGTCCGGCTTGGCTGACCTGGCGCAACGCTTGCTGAGTCGAGCGCGGATCGTCGGTCTTGGCGTCGACGGGCGCAGTGTTTTGCGACTCCTCGAATATGACATTGGCGATGCAGCAGCCCACGCTCATCGTGCGTGTCTCTTGGACGGCGCCGCCAGGCTTCGGCAAGTTGTACGGCTGCCAGTCCCGGACGCTCCAGCGATGGTATTCTTCGCTGGCATTGCTGATCCCGGCACGCTCCGCAAAGCGTATGCCGGCGAGTCGATTGGCTACCTGGCCGGCTCCGGCCTTTCTGTGCAGCGCGCCTTCGAAGCGTGTGTTGGCGAAGGCATCGAATATCTGAGTCAGTTCATCAGTGACGCTGATCCGCTCGAACCGGCGCCAGGCTCCGCGCATGTTTCCGGGTTTGCCCCATTCATCGCCGCAGTATTGAGCGCAGCTGGTGTCGATGAGAGCCAAACCATCGCATGGGTGCCTGCCCGAGCGTTGTCTGACGGCGCCGAAGCCTGGTTCCCCGCCGACCTATGCTATCGCCGTCCCCCCGCTCAGCAGGACTTCGTGCCGCCGCTCAAGCTCAGCACCGGCTGCGCCGCGGGACCCACCATCGAAGCGGCAACAGTGCGGGCGCTCCTGGAACTTATTGAGCGCGACGCCGCAGCGTTATGGTGGCACGGCGGCCGGCGCGCCCGTCCCATCCCGGACGACAGCGACGCGGGACGCACAGCGGCTGAGCTGTTGATGCAGCTGCGCGGCGACCGGCAGGAACGGCGGACCTGGCTGCTCGACATCACCACGGACATTGACATCCCGTCTGTTGCCGCGGTGTCGGCGCGGGCGGACGGGTTTGGCTTCTGCTACGGCCTGGGCGCGCGCCTCACGCTGGCCGAAGCCGCCACGGCGGCGCTGTTCGAACTGTGCCAGGTGGAACTGGGACAGCACGTGGTGGCCGCGAAGCTGAACGAATCCGGCGAGGCGGCGCTGAACGACAGCGACCGCCGGCAGCTCCGCAGGGGCACGCTGTTCGACACAAGCGGCTGCGCGCTGCTGCGGCCGGAAGGCGCGCCACGGGCCGAGAGCCAGGCCATTCCGCCGGAGCCGGGGCTCGCCCTGCCGCTGCTGGTCGAACGGCTGGCCCGATTGGGTGCCATCTACCGCGTCGACCTGACCCGTGAGCTGTTTGGCGTTCCCGTCGTCCGCGTGCTGGCGCCTTGGTTGCAGATGGAACCATGCAGCATCGTCGGGCCACGGCTGGCGCGCACCATCGCCGCAACGGGCGGCGGTGCGCATCACACCGGTGGCCTGCCGCTGCTTTAGTTTTAGTGCAGTTGGTCGACGCCCAGCAGTTCCCGGAGGGGCCGCACGTCGCGGACTGTGATGGTACCGTCCGAATCATCCAGCCAGCCGGCCGCCCGCCAAGGCTTCAGGTGCTTGTTGATGCTCTCGCGGATCAGGCCAGCCATTGCGCCAAGCTCGCTCTGCGAGAGCCTGAAGGCGACCTGCACCGAGTTGCCACCCTGTTCGGCATGCAGCTCCACAAGATGAAGCAGGGCTTTCGCGACGCGCAGCCGTGCGGGGAGTGCCACGGCGTCGATGCCGCGCTCAGTTCCCTTCGACAGCCGTTCGCTCAACAGGCGGATGGCACCGAACATCGCCTCGGGCGTGGCGGCCAGCGCATGGCGGAATAGTCCGCCATTGATGACCATCAGCCGGCACGGTGTCAGCGCCTTGGCGTCCGCCTGCCGTGGCACGTTGTTCAGCACCGCTATTTCACCGAACAGCGTGCCTGGGCCGGCGATCTCCAGCACGACCTCGCGATCGTTGGCGGCTGTGGTCGAAAGCTTCACATAGCCCTGCAGGACCAGCACGACCGCATGGCCGGCGGCGCCGCCACGGAACAGGACGTGACCGCGCGGCAAGGAGCGGATCGGCGACTGGCGCACGATCGCGGCGAGGTCTCGCTCAGCGAGCAGCCCAAGCACAGCGTGCTTGCGCACGGCCCGCGTCGCATGCTCATTCAAACTGTTCGATGCAACGATAGACCCGGCCGGCCAAACACGGTCCAGCTGGTGTTCAGGGATGTCGGTTGCCATCTCGTGGTCCCCTCCCGGATGTTATCGGGGGCGGATTACACTATCCGGCGTGAATGCACCGTTAGTCGGGCGGGCCGCGGCTGATCCCAGGTAAAGCCAGACTGATCGCGTACGTCCGGCATCATCGCGGCCGAATCGTGTCGTTGCTGTCGGCACGCGACCAGTCATCGTCAGTCTGTTCCTGGCGGTCCGGATGGACCAGGGCGCAGCCGATGACAGCGATGGTCACCGCTGCCACGACCACCAGTAAAGTCCATATCATGCTCCCCTCCTTGCGCCGGCCGCACGCTGCGCGCGGCCGACGCCATCAGCGTCAACTGCTGGCTCCCTCGGTGTCATGCGGCGGGTGAATCTGCGTCATGGCCGTCGCACATGGCGAAAACGCACCGAAGGCCAGGGACAGACCCAGAATGGCGAGCACGGCGAAGATCGAACGCCTCATGGTAGGACTCCTGTGTTGGCTCCGTGTTTTGACGGAAGCTTGTTGTCGGGATTGCTGCGCCCGCAGCCGGCACGCCTCCCTGCGTGGGCTGGTCGGGCATGGTCATCCTGGCGCAGGCGCCGACACGGCGGAGTGATCTCGTTCACTCCGCCGGCAGAGATTCTATTGATCGGGATGCGTGATTAGTGCCGGGGTTCGCTGTCGTGTACGAATTCCTGCAGAGCACGCACATCGCGCAGCGTTACGCTGCCGCCTGAGAGTTCCACCCACCCGGCGGCGCGCCAGGCCTTGAGGTGCTTGTTGATGCTCTCGCGGATCAGGCCGGTCATCGCGCCAAGCTCGCGCTGCGACAATCGGAAGCCGATCTGTGCACCGTCTTCCAGCCGCCCTGAGTGCTGCTGCGCGAGTCGCAGCAACGCCTTGGCGAGGCGCACGGAGGCGGGCAGCGCAACCGAATCCATCTCGCGCATGGTCACGGCTGAGAGCCGTTCGCTCAGCAGCCTGATCGCCGCGAACATCGCCTCCGACGAGGCGGCAAGCGCGCGACGAAAGTGCGCGCCGTCGATCGCCATGACACGGGACGTGGTGAGGGTCGTCGCATCAGCCCGGCGGGACGAGTCGGTCAGCACGGCGATCTCGCCGAAGATCGATCCAGGGGCGGCGATCTCAAGCACCACCTCTCGTCCATTCGCCGCCATGGTGGACAGCTTGATGTAGCCCTGCAGCACCAGCACCACGGAGTGGCCCTGATCGCCGGTGCGGAACAGCACACGGTTCTTGGGCAGTGTTTTGACCGGGCACTGGCGGGCTAGCGCGACAAGATCGCGCTCCGACAGCACGCCCAGGAGATCGTGCGAGCGCATGATGGCGAGGACTGAATCGCCATTCTGGCGCGCTGCCGGATCCGCGCTCCGATCCGCCCGCGCTGGCTCCTGTTCGAGGACGACGCTTTCCATGTCACTCACCTATCGCAAGAGCGACTCTTTTGCGGCGGGCGGACCCTGGGCTGCGTGCCAACTCTCGGTCAGTGAACTAGGTCACAGATGTCTCATATTGCCGCCCGCATCAGCGGCGCCCAGCGATCAAGAATCGCGAGGATCGCCTCCCGGCCGGCAGCCGGCAGGCTGATCACCACACGTGCGATCCCCAGGTCGCGATACTGGCGAAGCTGGTCGAGGTCTTCGGCCACCCGGAAAAGGGTGACGGGAAGCGCGCCGGGGTCGCGACCCGCTTCGCGTGCCAGGGCGTGGAACTGCGGCAACGTATCCGCGATGTCGCCATGCCGTGTCCGGCCGGCGCCGGGAATCCAGCCGTCGCCGTAGCGCACCGCGCGTCGCGCGCCGTACGGGAATGCGCCGCCGACAATGACAGGGAATGGCTGCTGCACCGGCTTGGGCCAGGTCTGCATCGGCGCGAAGTTCACGAACTCGCCGTGGTACTCGGCGGTGTCCTGCGACCAGATCGCCTTCATCGCCTCGATGCGTTCGCGCGACAGCTTGTGGCGTGTTTCGTAGCTGGTGCCGTGGTGCTCCATCTCCTCCTTGTTCCAGCCGTTGCCGACGCCGAACAGGAAGCGTCCGCGCGACAACTGGTCGAGCGAGGCGGCCAGCTTGGCGGTCTGGATCGGATCGCGCTGGTTGATCAGGCAGACACCGGTACCGACCTTCAGCGTCTTCGTCG
>DASSRN010000572.1:0-6127 GCA_035701785.1 Acetobacteraceae bacterium
AGTCCACAACAACGGTGTTGGCGTCGGTTGCCTTCGCCTCCTTCATCACCTGCTGCACATCGACGCCCCACTTCACCTTGGGTCCGATGTCACGCAGGCTGTTCAGCGTGAACGCCACGTCCTCGGCCGAGAACGGCGTGCCGTCCGACCAGCTGATGCCGGACCGCGTCTTGATCGTCAGCTGCTTGAAGTCCGGCGTGTACTGATAGCTCTCCGCCAGCCACATGTACATCTTGTCGGCGAACGCGCTGTAGAACGCGAGCGGCTCGTAGATGATGTTCGGCCCGTTCTGATGGTTCGATCCGATCGAGTATGGATTCCACAGATCGAAATCCACCCAGCGCCCTTCGCGTCCGCCCCACACCAGGCTCATCGTGCGGTTGCGCGGCGGGGCAGCCGTTTGTGCCGTGGCCAGACCGATTGGCGTCATCGCGGCCATCGCTGTGGCGGCGACGGCGCCCTGCATGACGGCGCGGCGACCGGTATTGTTGCTGGACATTCTCTGCTTCCTCCAAGCCGTGGCCCGCACGGTCGGCGGGACTATGCACACGCCCCGGCGCGGATCAAGGCGCGGAATGCGTGGTCATTGCGGGGAGCGCAGCGACGAAGCAATTCCGATGAAGTTGCGCACTGACTCAGAAGGGCTTCGCGGCGGCTTCCGCTCAGAATCCGAACATGTGATCCAGCGAGAACCCGCCGGCATCGTCCATCAGTCCGTGGTAGCCGAACAACCGGCACGTCGTATCGCGCACCAGCACGTAGCCATTCGCTCCCGCCTGCCGCAGCGCGGCGTCGCCGAACACCGTGTGCGGCCACACCATCGTCGAGCCCGAACAACTGATCGCCACGCGCTCTTCGGCGATCACCTGGCCCGCGCCGTCGTGCAGCAGCAGCATGGTCGCCGACCGTGCATGCCACGCTGCCGATGCCGGATAGACCAGCACCGCAAAGCTGCGTTGCCGCGCATCACCCAGCTTCAGGAACAACCGCGTGCTCAGACCGGGCGGAGGTCCGCTGTACGACTGTGGCTCGTCACGGTAGGTCATCACGGTGTTGAATATATGCCCACCAAAGCTGGATTCCGCGGCGTGGCCCGATCGGCGGTCCTCGTAGCGGAACAGCGCATGCAGCCAGCCATCCGCCTCGCCACCCTCGCGGAAGTCGTAGACCAGCTCGGCGTGTCCAGCCGCCACCTCGTCCACTTCCAGCGCGAGATCGTGGTCGCGTGCCAGGCAACCAAGGAAGCGTTCGCCCCGCTTGGTGCCGCTCTCGTCGAATACGTCGAGCCGCAGCGGCAGAGTGCGCTGTGACTCCGCCATTGGCGTTGGCTGCACGATGCTGCGGAACCGTTCGCGCGGCAGGATCGGGAACGGCAGCAGATACCCGCGCCCCAACGCGCGGGGGAGCTGCGCGATGACTGGGTCGGGCCGCAGATCGCTGCGCTCGACATTGACATGCGCGATGCGCACGCGCTCGCCGCGGTGCACCTCGTAGCGCGGGCGTACCACGTGCCGACCGGCGCGCAGCTCGATCTGCGCCGGCCAGCGCAGGTCAGGCAGCACATCCGCCACATCCACCGCGACGCTGGCAAACGGCGCCACCTCCTGCGTCAGGGCGACCGGCGTCTCGGCTCCCATGCGGTCGAGCGCCACCGCGCCGGCGGGGATCGACGCGGCATGGCTGTTCTGCAGCCACAGGATCACCTTTTCGTCCCCACGAGGCGCCGGCAGGCCGGCATAGCGATCCGATGGCCACGCATTCGCGTCATGCGTGCAGGACAGGCTGGCGCCGTTGTCGCTCGCGTAGGTGTCCAGCGCGTATTTCACCACGTCATGGCCCGCAGCGCCGACCGCGTGCAGGAACAACTGTCCGGTGAATGCAGGCAGGCCGAAGCGCTCGCGTACGGCCCGGCTGTCGATCGAGAAGCCGCACGGTCCGGCGGGCACCTCCTGCTCCCAGGTGGCGAGCACCGCGCCGCTGGCGTCGAACAGGCGTAGCCACAAACGTATCGCACCGCCCCCGTAGCCGGCCCAGTAGTTCGCCGACACCAGCCGCGTCGACATCCCATCGGCGTCGCGGAAGAACGCGAAGTTCGTCGCGAAGTTCAGCTTGTCGAGATAGCGCGCGCGATTGGTCAGCAGCGCCTCGGGCAGCTTCGCCGCATCGAGCGTCACCACCTCGGCGCCAGGCGGCAGTAGGTGCGCGATGCGTGCGCGCATGCGATCGGCGTCGAACGCGGCGATCAGCACCGAGCGTGCACCGCTCGCCGGCAGTTCCGTCAGCGCACGGGCAACGTGGCCGGCGCGTTCGCCGCCGACCTGCGTCACGTCGTGCACATAGAGCCCGCAGAATGTCGGCGCCTGTGGATACAGCGCCAGCAGCGCCGGCACGATCCCCTCGGGATCGTACACCGCCACGGGGCCGGCCAGCCGGTCATACAGGCGGCCGATCGCCTCCGCCGCAATCGGGTGCGCCAGCGCCTTGTACAGCACGTTGCCGCCGGCGCGGTTGTCGAACGTCTGGATGTTCAGCATGCGAGGCCGAGCCGCCGGCACATCTCGGCCGCCGCCAGCGGCGTGTCGTCGAGCGGCTTCACTGGCCATATCTCCAACCGGCCGGCGAACGGACGCACCCTGTCCTCACGCAGCAATCCCTCCATGAACAGGCTGTTGCGGCGCGACCGGCCCGGCAGCTTCGCCAGCATGACCGGCGCCGCGGTGGCCACCGCCTCGGACACCATCGAGACGCTATCCACCGTCACGACGATCGCATCCGCGAGGCCCAGCATGCCGAAATACGGATTGGCACCGGCGCCGTCCCAGACATAGGCGCCGTGCGGCACCAGCGTATCAACCAGCACACGAGTCGCCGCCGGGTCGGTCCGCCGCGACGGGGTTACCGTGAGGCCTACGCCATCGGTGCGCATCATCGCCGCCAGCTGCCCGGCTAGCTCTGCCGCCACCGCCGCATCCAGCCGGAACCGGCCGTTGTTGCCACCAACCAGCACCGCAACCAGCGGTCGCGGCAGGTGCGCGAACCGCGGCCGCCATACGTCCGCCGCCACCGCCAGCCGCGCCGGGGTCGCGCGATGCAGCGCGGTGCGGGTCACCACGACGTTCGGTCCGGTCAACTCATCGTGCCGGTTCACCACCACGACGTCGAACCGCTGCGGGCTCATGCGCGGGTGCTGCACCTGTACCACCGGCGGCCCGCTGCGCCGCAATGCCGCACCCACCGCCGCCGCCATACCGCCACAGCCGATCACCAGCTCGGGCAGCGGCGCCCGCACTGCGTCGGGCACCACCGCAAGCGGCGCCGGCCAGAGCGAGGCGGCCAGCCACTTCCACGGCCGGCTTGGCGCCAGCACCCGGATCTCCGGCTGAAGACCTGCCGCCTCGGCCAGGCCCAGCGCCTGCGCCTGCAGCCCTGCGAACCCCTCGCTTAGAATCCATGACGATGCGGTGACCGACATGCGCGGCTTTTCGTCGCCTGTGACAGGGCCGTCAACCAGTGGCCAGCGCCGCCGGATCGCGGCAATCTGCCGCGCGATGGCAGATCGGCCGGCACTCCCACCCCACCTGGCCGATACCGACGGCCTGCCCCTGCCGCAGCGCTACTGGGCCATCCTGACCATTGCTCTCGGCCTGACGCTCGCGGTGCTGGACGGCGCGATCGCCAACGTGGCGCTGCCGACCATCGCGCGTGACCTCGACGCCAGCCCGGCCTCGTCGATCTGGGTGGTGAACGCCTACCAGCTGGCGGTGACGATCTCGCTGCTGCCGCTCGCCTCGCTGGGCGACATCTACGGCTACCGGCGCGTCTACCAGTACGGGCTGATCGTCTTCACCCTGGCCTCGCTGGGCTGCGCGCTGTCCGACTCGCTGACCACGCTGACTATCGCCCGTGTGGTGCAGGGCTTCGGCGCGGCCGGCCTGATGAGCGTCAACGGCGCCCTGGTGCGCTTCATCTACCCGCGGCGCTGGCTCGGGCGCGGGGTGGGACTGAACGCGACCATTGGCTCCATCGCTTCTGCCGTCGGCCCCACCGTCGCCGCCGGCATTCTCTCGGTCGCGCCCTGGCCCTGGCTGTTCGCAGTGAACGTGCCTCTCGGCGTGCTGGCGATCCCGATGGCGTTCCGCACGCTGCCTGCCACACGCTCCTCCGGCGTGCGCTTCGACGCCCCCAGCGCGCTGTGGAGCGCGCTGACCTTTGGCGTCCTGGTCAGCGCGATCAGCGGGCTCGGCCATGGCGAGAGCGCCAGCTTCGCCGGCGCCGAACTCTGCTTCGCCATGGTATTCGGCTTCGTGCTGGTGACGCGGCAGCTGTCGCTGAGTTCGCCGATGTTGCCGGTCGACCTGCTCCGCATTCCGCTGTTCGCGCTGTCGGTGGTGACCTCGATCTGCTCGTTCGTGGCGCAGAGCATGGCGCTGGTGTCGCTCCCTTTTCTGTTCGAGAACACGCTCGGTCGCAGCCAGGTGGAGACCGGGCTGCTGCTGACCCCGTGGCCGCTGGCGGTGGCCGTGATCGCGCCGTTCACCGGGCGACTGGCCGACCGCTACCCCGCGGGCCTGCTGGGCGGCTGTGGGCTGGCGGTGATGGCGGTCGGGCTGGCGCTGCTTGGGCTGTTGTCCGAGCACCCGGCCACCAGCGACATCGTCTGGCGCATGCTGATCTGCGGCATCGGCTTCGGCTTCTTCAACACGCCGAACAACCGTGCGATGCTGACCTCTGCGCCGCCGACGCGCGCCGGCGCGGCGAGCGGCATGCAGGCCACGTCGCGTCTCTTGGGCCAGAGCGTTGGCGCGGCGCTGGTGGCGCTGATGTTCGGGCTGTTCCCACTTGCTGGCACACGGCATTCGCTGATCGTCGCGGCGTGCGCCGCGGCGGGTGCGGCCGTGGTGAGCTTTGTCAGGCTGACGCAGCCGGGGCGGCCGGGTATGCGCGGAGGTGCAGGGGCGCCGAGGACTTGACGGGATTGCATGAGAGACTGGTAAACGAACCTCGACCGCCAGGAGCGTCCCATGGAGCTACCGCGCACACCCTCTCAGCGACTGGATGGAAGACGTGCACTGGTAACCGGTGCCGGTCGCGGGATCGGCCTGGCCTGCGCTGCTGCGCTTGCACAGGCCGGGGCCCATGTCGTGCTCACCGCCCGCACAGAATCCGAGATCGATGAGGTCGCCGAGTCCATTCGACGTGACGGCGGAACTGCCGAATCACTCGCAATGGATGTCACCGACATCCAGACCGCGACCAAGCGCATGGAAGAACTCGAGCCATTCCATATCCTGGTGAACAATGCGGGCACCAATCGTCCGGCGACGTTCCTCGACGTGACGGTTGCGGACTTCGATTACCTCGTCGACCTCAACCTTCGGGCTGCGTTCTTCATGACGCAGGCGGTGGTTCGTAGGATGGTCCAGCACAGTATCCGAGGCTCGATAATCAACATTTCCTCGGATATGGGCTTGGTCGGTGGCCCAAATCGCACCGTCTATTGTGCGACCAAGCACGGCATGGAGGGCATGACCAAGGCGATGGCGATAGACCTTGGGGGCTATGGCATCCGCATCAACACCATCTGTCCCACCTTCATCGAGACGCCACTTGCTCGTAGCTTCCTGGCGAAGGAGGAGGTCCGGAACTGGGTGCTCAGCAGGATAAAGCTGGGCCGCATCGGGAAGGTGGAGGATCTGATGGGCGCGGTGGTTTTTCTGGCGTCCGATGCGTCGTCCCTGATGACCGGATCGGCTATGGTTGTGGACGGGGGCTGGGCCGCCGATTGATCGGGACGGCGTTCAGCACCGGCAGCCATTGAGCCGGCGGTGCATGGTCAGGCCCTTGCCTGAGATCGGCGGAGCCATTCGTCGAAGCCGATGCGGCCAAGGCGCGACTCACCCAAGGGCACGAGCGAACGCTCCTCGACACGACCGCCAAAGTATAGCGCATCGCGATCGGCCACGACTTTGCGCGGGTCGCCAACCGCCTTCAGATAGCGAGCGACGATTTCGTTGAACGGCTCTCGTTCTGGGCCGGCGATCTCGACGATGCCATTGCGCGGCGCCGCGAGCGCGACATCGGCGACGACCGCGGCCACGTCGTCCGCCGCAATGGGCTGGATTAAGCC
>DASSRN010000573.1:0-8180 GCA_035701785.1 Acetobacteraceae bacterium
AAGGGCCCACGTCCCGGCCGGGACACGCCGGGGCCGATCGCCGACCCGGACCCGGCCCTGCTGGAGAACGTGCCCGGCACATCTGATTCGCTGCCGCGCATCGGGGCGGACGGGCGAATGCCGATGCAGATCTATGCCGCCGGCTTCGACAGCACTTCGCGACGACCCAAAGTTGGCGTTGTGCTGGCCGGCATCGGGCTGATCCAAGCCGAGAGTGAAGAGGCGATCCGTACGTTGCCGCACGGCGTTACGCTGGCCGTCTCGCCCTATGCCCGCGATCCGGCACGACTGCTCGCTGCGGCCCGTGCCGCAGAGCACGAATACCTGCTCTCCATCCCAATGGAGCCGCAGGGCTTCCCGCTGAACGATCCCGGCAGACTGGCGCTGATGACCAGCTTTTCGCTGGAACAGAACCACAGGCAGCTGGACGCGCTGCTGTCGCGCGTCACCGGCTATGTCGGCGCTATCGGTGCCGAGGGTGGGCTGCGGGGCGAGCGGTTTGCCGCACTGCCCGAGCAGATGGAACCCGTGCTGGATGAGCTGGCGAAGCGGGGGCTGCTCTACGTCGATCCGCGGCCGGGCGCTTCTCGGCCACCGCTGGTATGGGGCGCGGATGTGGACGTGGTGATCGATGAGCCGGGCAACGCCGCAGACATCGACGACAAGCTCGCACAGCTGACGCGGCTGGCGCGTCAGAAGGGCAGCGCGCTGGGGCTGGCGGCAGCGGCACGCCCGGTCACAATCCAGCGGCTCGCCGCCTGGGCAACCAGTCTTGTTGCCGATGGCCTGGCGCTTGCCCCGGTGAGCGCGCTGGTGCAACCACCGGCACAGCAATGAGCTCCCTGCCCTATCGTCCGAATGTCGGCGCCGTGCTGTTCAACTGCGACGGCCGCGTATTCGTCGCCCGGCGCGCCGACCTGCCAAACGCTGAGGGGGCACCGGGCGGCTGGCAGCTGCCGCAAGGCGGCATCGATCCGGGCGAGGATCCGCGCGGCGCGGTGCTGCGTGAAATGGCCGAAGAGATCGGCACCGATCGCGCTGAGATCATCGGCGAGCATCCGGACTGGTTGACCTACGATCTGCCGCCGGAGCTGGTGGGTGTTGCGCTGCGCGGGCGCTTTCGCGGCCAGACCCAACGCTGGTTCGCGCTGCGCTTCTTGGGCGAGGACAGCGACATCCGTCTCGACCTCGATCCGCATCCGGAGTTCGACG
Source organism: Acetobacteraceae bacterium (assembly GCA_035701785.1). Classification (GTDB taxonomy): domain Bacteria; phylum Pseudomonadota; class Alphaproteobacteria; order Acetobacterales; family Acetobacteraceae; genus JAMXLO01. The sequence continues at coordinate 1,213 of DASSRN010000573.1, forward strand.
CCTGGCGCTGGGTGGAGCTGGCGGAACTGCCTGGGCTCGCGGTGGCGTTCAAGCGCCCGATCTATCAGGTGCTTGTCGTGTCATTCGCCCGCTTCGCCGCGCCGTGACGCTTCGAGCAGCGCCTGGCGACGCTGCTCTTCCCTTCTGTCGTTCGCCTTCTCAGCTGCGGTCCGCCCGTGGCGGACTCGGTTCTCCTGCGCCGCTTCCGCCTGCTGCTGCCGCTCGCGCTGCTTCTTAGTCCTGCGCAGGTTGACGATCTCACCCACCCGGGCATCCTGCCGCCATAACGTCTGGCGCACAATCGGAGGAGAGAACATGGGCACCACGATTGATCTGAAGTCGGCTGACGGCTTCACGCTGTCCGCCTATACCGCGGGACCGAGCGGCGGCACCAAGGGGATCGTGCTGATCCAGGAGATCTTCGGTGTGAACCACCACATCCGCGACATGTGCGAGCGCTTTGCCGCCCAGGGCTACGCGGTCTGTGCGCCAGCGTTGTTCGATCGCGTGGAGAAGGGTATCGAACTGGGCTACGCACAGGCGGACATCGACCAAGGCCGCGGCTACCGGATGAAGCTGGATGATGCGAAGGTGATGCAGGACGTCGAAGCGGCTGCGGCGCACCTGACGGGCCGCAAGCTGGGCATCGTCGGCTACTGCTTCGGCGGCACAGTGGCCTGGTGGGGTGCGACGCGCACCACGAAATTCGCCGCCTCGTCGTGCTGGTATGGCGGCGGCATCGCCGGGACCAAGGACGAGAGGCCGAACTGCCCGGTCCAGATGCATTTCGGCGAGACCGACGCCTCGATCCCGATGACCGACGTGCAGGTGATCCGCGGCGCACAACCGAAGGCGGAAAGCTATGTCTACGCCGGCGCGGGCCATGGCTTCGGCTGCGACGAACGCGGCAGCTTCAGCAAGCCCGACTACGAGCTTGCGCAGCGGCGCACGCTGGAGTTCTTCACCAAGCACCTGGGCTAGACCAGGCCGCACTGGAAGGGTGCCCAAAAGCGGTGCTGCCGCTGCACGGTGACCGACGCAGGATCGAGCTTTGCGTCCGGTCTAGGTGAGGGAAAGCGGCTCTCGCCAGGGGAGCCTGTATCGCGATTCTTGTTGCGGCGGCGCCAGCGTGCCATCTGCTGGCAGGACATAGCCAGTTCCAGTGGAGTGAACCGAACGCGATGAACCCTCGACGGCGTCCCCTCGGCCGACTGTATCGGCTGGCGTTTGTTGCGCTCGCGTTCGCGGTCACCGGCTGCGCCGGACTGCCTGGCTCCGCCAGCGCCCGCTCTGCGCCGGAAAGCTTCGCTCCGCTGGTGAAGCGCGTGCTGCCCGCGGTGGTGAACATAGCGGTGACCGAGACGGTCTCGGGCGGTCAGATGCTTGGCGAATTGCCGCCGGAGCTACGCGATACGCCCCTCGGGCGCGAGTTCCGTCGCCGCTTCGGCAATCGGCGCGAACAGACAATGGGTGCCGGATCCGGCTTCGTGATCGACCCGTCCGGATTGATCGTGACCAATAACCACGTGGTCGGCCATGCGGATCGGATCACCGTCTCGCTGACCAACGGTACACGGCTTCCGGCACAGGTCATCGGCTCGGACGAATTGACGGACGTCGCGCTGATAAAGGTGCAGGCGAACGGGCCGCTGCCGGCGGTTGGTTTCGGCGACTCGCGCTCGGTCGAGGTGGGGGATTGGGTGCTGGCAGCCGGCAATCCGTTCGGTCTCGGCGGCTCGGTCACCGCGGGGATCATCTCGGCGCGCGGCCGCGACCTGGGCGCCGGACCGTTCGACAACTTTCTGCAGTTGGACGCGCCGATCAATCCGGGCAATTCCGGCGGCCCGATCTTCAACATGGACGGACAGGTGATCGCGATCAGCACTGCGATCGTCTCGCCATCCGGCGGCTCGGTGGGCATCGGCTTTGCAACACCGAGTGAGCTGGTGATCCCGATCGTCAACCAGCTGCGCGGCAGCGGCCATATCGAGCGTGGGTGGCTGGGTGTCTCGGTGGAAGATTCGACGGGTCCAGTGACGGTTGCCAATGTGGACCGGACCAGCCCGGCAGCGCGAGCCGGGCTGCGCCAGGGCGATGTTATCCTTGCAGTCAATGGCGATCACATCGAGACATCGCGCGGGCTGATCCGCGCCGTCGCCGCGGTGGCCCCGGGCGCCAGCGTCACACTCTCGATTCGTCGGCAAGGCCGCGAAATGGACATTCCGGTCACGGTCGGCCGGCGCCCCACCGAGACCTCGGTCGAAGGAGCCAGGTGATGCGAATCCTCGTGGTGGAAGACGACAAGGACGTCGGCGCCTTTGTCGTGCGCGGCCTGAGGGAGGCGGGGCATGTCGTTGAACTAGTGGACAACGGCCGTGACGGACTGTTCATGGCGGCGAGCGAGGCGTTCGACGCGGTGATTCTGGACCGCATGCTGCCGGGTGGCATCGACGGGCTGAAGATCCTCGAGACTCTGCGGGGGCAGAAGAACAGCGTGCGGGTACTGATCCTGTCGGCCCTCGCGGATGTCGACGAACGGGTCCGCGGGCTGAAGGCCGGCGGCGACGATTACCTCACCAAGCCGTTCGCCTTCGCCGAACTGCTGGCACGGGTCGAGGCGCTGGCGCGCCGCGGCAAGGGCGAAGGTCCGATCACCAAGCTGACGGTCGAGGACCTGGAGCTCGACCTGCTGTCGCGGCAGGTGAAGCGCGCGGGGCAGAAGATCGACCTTCAGCCACGGGAATTCCGTCTGCTGGAGTACCTGATGCGGCACGCCGGACAGGTCGTGACCCGCACGATGCTGCTGGAGGGCGTCTGGGACTATCACTTCGATCCGCAGACCAATGTGATCGACGTGCATGTCTCGCGGCTGCGCCAGAAGGTAGACAAGCCGTTCCCGACGCCACTGATCCACACCGTACGCAATGCCGGCTACATGCTGCGAGCTGAAACCGCCTGAGCATGGCCGACGACGCCCCTCCCCTCCCCCTGGCGGGAGGGGATCGAGGGGAGACAGCGGCCAAAGCGCCGTTGGCGGACCAAGGGCATACTTCCACAGCCCGGCGCGCCATGCGCACGCTGCTGCAGTCGGCGGGATTTCGGTTCGCGGCGATCTACGCCGTGCTGCTGGCGCTCAGCGCGGTGGCGCTGGCGATCTTCCTCTGGTGGTCGACGGCCGGGCTGCTCGATCGGCAGACCACCGCGGCAATCCAGGCGGACGCCCAGAGCCTGTCGGAGCGCTTCGCGATCGGTGGTCTCGCCGCTTTGGTGATCACCATCGATGACCGCCTGACGCAGAACGTCGAGGACGACGCGATCTACCTGCTGCTCGATCGCGCGGGGCGGCGGTTGGCAGGCAATCTGCAGCGCTGGCCGGACGGCCCGGCGCAGGACAGCGCCTTATACGAGCTGCCGATCGAGCGAGCCGGCATGCGCTCGCTTGCGGTTGTCGAGAGCTTCACCCTGCCAGGCGGCTATCGTCTGCTGATCGGTCGCGACGTACAGGTGCGCGCCCAACTGCGGACATTGCTGACCGACGCACTGCTCTGGGCCGTTCTGGTGGTACTGGCGATGGCGTCCGCCGGCGCGTTGGTGGTGCGCAGCCTGTTCCGCCGGGCGATCGCCAACGTGTCCGCCACTGCGGCTGCCATTGCCGGCGGTGACCTGAGCCAGCGGGTCCGACTGTCCGGTCGCGGCGACGAGTTCGACCAGTTGGCGGAGACGATCAATGACATGCTGGACCGCATGGCCCGGCTGATGGAGGGGGTGCGCGAGGTGTCGAATGCGATTGCGCACGACCTGCGCACACCGATCACGCGTGCACGCACCAGGCTGGAGGACGCGGCGCTACACGCGGGCACAGCGACCGAACTGCGGGCGGCGATCGAGCGGGCGACCCTCGACCTCGACGGCATCGTCCAGGTGTTCCAGGCCCTGCTGCGCATCGCCGAGATCGAGGCCGGCTCGCGGCGCGCTGCGTTCGCCACTGTAGACGTGAGTGCGTTACTGGCCGATGTGGCCGAGTTGTATGGCGTCGTGGCAGAGGAGAAGGAGGTCGCGCTGACTGTGCAGGCACCACCTCGGCTGACCGCGTTCGGTGACCGCGACCTGATCCAACAGGCGCTGGCCAACCTGGTGGACAACGCGGTGAAATTCTCGCCCGCGGGTGGCATGGTATCGGTGTCGGCAGCGACGACCTCCACCGGCATTGAGCTCGCGGTGGCTGACCAGGGTCCCGGCATCCCCGAGGCTGATCGGGCACGGGCAAGCGAGCGCTTCTTTCGCGGCGAAACTGCCCGCAACACGCCAGGCTCGGGCCTTGGCCTTGCGCTGGTGCAGGCCGTCGCACAACTGCACGGCGGCGCCTTGCGCCTTTCGGACGCGGCGCCAGGGTTGCTTGCGGCGTTGTCGCTGCCGCGCCACGACGAGGTCGGGCGGAGTGGCTAACGCTGTTGTCATGCCCGCACAACCGAGGCGAGAGCCCGGTGGTGACACAAAGGGCGCATGACGCCAGTGATCCGGATCATCGGCGCGGCAAGTGTTGCCGGGTGGCTCGGTGCCACACCGGTGATCGGGCAGGCGCCGCCGCAGGAGGTCACGACCGACACGCCGGCCTATTGTCTGCGGCTGCTCGATCGGGTGGGCGAGCTGGTACGCAATACCGGCTCGCCGCCGCCGCAAGAGGTGACGTTCCTGTCCAATGAAGGGCAGCGCATGTGCGACCAGGGCCAGACCCGAGGTGGCATCCTGCGGCTGAGACGAGCCTTGGTGCTGCTGATGCACCAGCACCAGGGGCAGTAGCGGCTCGGGTGGGTCAGGCAGGGCGGGGCAATGGCGCCGAGTCGGCGATGGTGAAGCCATCGCCGAGACTGTCATCGCGCTCGACGGTCCAAACCGCAGTGCCGCTGAACGCGGCGGTGCCGGAGACGCGGATCCGCCAGGCAGGGTGCGGACCGAGCCGCTCCTCGGCGAGCAACTCGCCGTGGAACGGCACACCAGATGCCCCGGCGAACGCGCAACGGTCGCCGGGGCGGATGCGACCCCGTGCAGCCTCGATTGCCATGCGCGCCGTCACGCCGCTGCCGGTGGCACTGCGGTCGATCTGGCCGTCACCGAACAGGCAGAAGTGCCGCGCCGGCTGCGCGCCGGAGGGAGCTTGGTCGGTCAGGATGGCGCTGTAGAGGAAGGACAGGTCTGGCTCGATCGGGTGTCGGACCTCGCCGCGGGCACGGATCGCCTGCATGACCGACCAGGCTGCGGCCCGCAGCTGGCCCACTGGCGAGTCGTGCACGTCGAGGCCAAGCCGCGAGGCTGGCAGTATGGCGTAGAATGCCCCGCCATAGCCGATATCGCACAGGACGCGCCCGGCGCCTGGAAGCTCCACCATAGCGTCAAGTTCGGCGGCGAACGCCGGTACACTGTCGAAGGCGACGCGTCCTCCGTGATCGGTGACGTGGACCTGCACCGGGCCGCACGGGCATTCCAGGAGAAAGTCGGCCTGCCCGTCGCGCAACGGTACACCGCCCGAGCCGACCGCCCAGCGGCCAAGTGCGATGGTCGCATGTCCGCACATGGTGCTGAAGCCGGAATGGTGCATGAACAGCACGCCGAACGCGGCGGGTGGCGCCGCCGGCACGATCACTGCACCGTACATCTCCGCGTGGCCACGCGGCTCCAGCATGAGGCGACGGCGATGCTGGTCGAGGCGCGCGGCGGCGTCATGGCGCTTCTGCAGGACTGTCGTACCGCGCGGCTCCGGGAACCCCTCGAGGACCAGGCGCACCGGTTCGCCACCGGCGTGCATTTCCACAGTGCGGTAACTGGCAACGGGCGTAGCGCTGGGTTCCATGCTGGATGGCTCGCGATTTAGGATGGCGGCGAGGATGCAGCATGGATCGGGCGGAGGCCAATGCTGGGGCGGCGGTTCGGTTTCGTTGACAACACCCCGGTTTGGACCTAGAGGCGCGGCTTCGCTGGAGGGGTGCCCGAGAGGCTAAAGGGGACGGACTGTAAATCCGTTGGCGCACGCCTACGTTGGTTCGAATCCAACCCCCTCCACCCGTCATCACCAGAGGGTGCATTTTCGAGCACTCAGAAATTACCAGATAGCTGGGAAATCCCTGATCGCCGCAGCATCCTCGAGGTCACGTCCGTCAAGCTGGTGTGGAATCGCGGTGTAACGGCGAGGCTGGTGGGTGCCTTAGCTCCGGTGGAAAGGCCGATGCATCTCGCGTGACGGACGGCACCTTTGATGGCGCTGCGACCGCGATCGCCGCCGTCAAGTCCTGCGCCTTCGGCGCCCCGCTGCGCGGCTGTGGGACTTGACTGCGACGCCGCGGTCGAGCGTCGGGCATAGGTGCCTTCGACGCCGAAGTCTGTCCGAGGCGTGGTCATGCCGCCGCTACGATCTGCCTGGCCTCGGCTTCGTTGGCCGGCGCTATGAGCTCTGCCATAGCCTCGACCTGCATGTAGCGGTGCTGCAGCTGCCACTCATCATTTTGTTCCAGCAGCACCGCGCCGATCAGTCGGATGATCGAGGTCTCGTTGGGGAAGATGCCGACCACATCGGCCCGCCGTTTGACCTCCTTGTTCAACCGTTCCAGTGGGTTGGTGCTGTGGAGCTTCGCACGGTGCTGCTCGGGGAAGTCCAGGTGCGACAGAACGTCGGTCTCGCTATCGTCGATGAAGGCGGCGAGCTTCGGCCACTTCTGCCGCAGTTGATCCGCTACGTGGCGCAACGTCTGGCTGGCTTGCGCGCGATCCGGCTGGATGAACGCTTGGCGCAGCGCAGCCGCCACCATGCTCTGCTGGGTCTTGGTCACATAGGACAGTGCATTCCGCATCCAATGAACGCGGCAGCGTTGCCATGTCGCGTTGAAGACCCGGCGGATCGCCGCCTTGAGCCCCTCGTGCGCATCAGAAATTACCAGCTTCACCCCACGCAGGCCGCGGCGCGCCAGGCTCTTGAG
>DASSRN010000574.1:0-5502 GCA_035701785.1 Acetobacteraceae bacterium
AAAATAATACGAGACCATCAGCAACATCATGAAGTGGATTGTAATCGGGCCGCGGGGGTCGAGCCGCAAGGCCATCAGCAGCGGTTCGCGTCCTTCCGCGGCGCTGCCATTGAACAGCAGCGACTCTCCCTTCGCGTAGTGTGCCCAGGATGAACTGGGGTTGATGTCCAGTGCCAGCAAGGCTCGCCGCAGACCCTCTTCATGTCTTCCCGCAAGGCACATGCTTTGGGCAAGCACGGCGTGTGATTCGGAATCGTTCGGGTCCATCTCGACCCCCTTGCGCGCCCAGGACTCCGCCAATGCCAGTGGGCCTGACTGCGCCGACCACAGGACTTCGCGGATATACGTCAGCGACAGTCCCGCATACGCCGAGGAGAATGCCGGATCGGATCTGATCGAGTCGCCAAAGAACTCCCTTGCTCGCGCGATATCCGCATCTGATGTGAAGCGAAACAGGTGATTCAACCCACGCTGATACGCTTCCCACGCGTCAAGGTTCTCGGGCGCCTTGCGAACGGCTCGTCGCCGTTCGGCATCGTTTACGGCAGGCAGGATCGCGGCGATGACGGCTGCCGCGATTTCGTCCTGTACGGCGAAAACGTCGTTCACGCTCCGGTCGAAGCGATGTGCCCACAAATGGCCGGCGCTTTCAGCCTCTATCAGCTGGACGGTGACCCGCACGTGCTCACCATTACGGCGCACGCTGCCTTCGAGGATGTAGCGCACGCCCAACTCCTGGGCGACATGCTTCAGATCAACCGCGCGACCCTTGTAGGTGAAGCTGGAGTTGCGGCTGATCACAAGCAGCCAGCGGTTATGCGAAAGTTCGGTCGTTATGTCCGTCGCGATCCCGTCCGAGAAATACTCCTGGGTAGGGTCGTTGCTCATATTGGTGAATGCAAGGACTGCGATCGAAGGCTTGTCGGTGAGCGGCAGGGAACTCGCAGAGAAGGGGAAGGCTGACTGCTCCGGGCCTGCGGTAACCTGAGCCGTGAATATGTAGCCGCGTCGCGGCACAGTCTTCAGTATGCGCTGATCGGCGTCGCGGACTGCCCGCCGAATGTCGCGGATGCACTGCGTGATCGCGTCATCGGTGACCGTAACATCGTGCCAGATCGCGCGATTAATCGTGTCACGATCCAGAAGGCGTCCCGCGTTCGTCACCAGCATGTGCAGGAGGTCGAACGACTTCGGCCGGAGGGAGACTTCTGCACCGGTCGCGTCAAGCAGCGCTCCACGTGCGAGATCGAGAGCATACCCTTCGAACTGGTAGACCGGCTTTGAGGCCGCAACCTCCATTCCCGTCCCTCCTGCGAAGCGGAGAAAGCGCGATCAACACACCATCGCGATATCAGCTATATTGCAGCGCATTTGCATCTCCATTTCAGGCATTCAGCTGACCGATCTGCTTGGCTTCGTGTGTCGGCCAGGGTGGCCATACGCCCCAGAGGCTGCACCACGGAGGGATGCCATGAAAAGGAAAATGATCGACGCGACCGACGTAACGCAAAAGGCACTGCTGGGGTTCGACGGTGGCTGGTACGAGGCATTCTGGTATTCGGCTGGCGCTCAAACCGAGTTGCGCGTGCTGACCAGACTGTCCACCCGATTGAAAATCACGGGTCGTGCCATTCGCGCGGGCTTTGCCTGGGCAGAGCGATGTTCAGTAAGGGAACGAGCGGCATCCGTTCCACCGGCGATGACATGATCCTCCGGCGCGTCCCCTATACGCCATGCCTCAGACACCCCGCTTCACCAGCGGTGCGACGAACTGCGGCTCGGTGTCCCACGGGAACAGGATCCAGGTGTCCTGCGACACCTCGGTGATGAAGTCGTCCACCACCGGCCGTCCTGCCGGCTTGGCATACACGGTGGCGAAGTGCGCCTTCGGCAGCAGGCCGCGCACCACCCGCGCGGTGGTGCCGGTGTCCACCAGGTCGTCGACGATCAGAAATCCGGCGCCGTCGCCGGCTGCCGCCGGTGGCTTGATCACCATCGGCGCGCCACCATGCTGCTCCTCGATCAGCGAGCCGGAACCGCCGGCGGCGTAGGACACGATCGACACGCTCTCCACCAGCCGCAGGTCCAGCTCGCGCGCGATGATCGCCGCCGGGATCAGCCCGCCGCGGGTGATCGCGACGATGCCGCTGAACGGCCCCTTGTCCATCAGCCGCCACGCCAGCGCGCGGGCGTCGCGATGTAGCTGGTCCCACGTCACCGCGTAGTAGTGGGTGGCCATCAGAACAGCTTGCCGCCGTTCGGTACCTTGAAGTCGGGACGCACCAGCACGACGGCGTCCTCGCCGTCCGGCATGCCCAGGGTCAACACCTCGCTGATGAACGGGCCGATCTGCCGCGGCGGGAAGTTCACCACCGCGCAGACCTGCCGCCCGATCAGCTGGTCGGGCCGGTAGTGCACGGTGAGCTGCGCCGAGGACTTCTTGCTGCCGATCTCGGGGCCGAAGTCGATCACCAGCTTGTAGGCCGGCTTGCGGGCCTGCGGGAACGGCTGCGCGTCGGTGATGGTGCCGACGCGGATATCCACGCTCTCGAATGTGTCGTAGCTGATCGTTTCGGCCATCGGCCGCTCCCATGGTCAGTGATCGGGTGGTGGTCCATACTGCACCCTGCAACGAACACTGACCACCGACTGGAGCCCGCATGCGCGATTTCCACCTGCCAGGTCGCAGCCCGGTCTATGCGACGCACGGCATGGCCGCGACCTCGATGCCCGCCGCGACGCTGACCGCCCTCGACGTGCTGCGCGCCGGCGGCAACGCACTGGACGCCGCGGTCGCCGCATGCGCCGTGCTGTGCGTGATCGAGCCGCAGTCCACCGGCATCGGCGGCGACTGCTTCTGCCTGTATGCGCCGGCCGGCGCAGGCAGGGTGATCGCCCTGAACGGGTCGGGCCGCGCACCCGCCGCCGCGACGATCGACTGGTACGAGCAGCATGGCATATCCGGCCAGGTCGAGAACACCTCGGCGCATGCCGTCACTGTTCCTGGCGCGATCAACGCCTGGGAGACGCTGCTGAAGGCGCACGGCCGCAAGGGGCTCGACGAACTCCTGCAGCCGGCGATCCGCTATGCCGCCGAGGGCTGGCCGGTGCATTCCAAGGTGGCGTGGGACTGGAAGCGGCTGGAGCCCAAGCTGCGCAAGAACGGCGCGCACGCCTTCCTGCCGAACGGATCGGCGCCCAACCCCGGCGACATCTTCCGCAATCCCGCGCTGGCCGAGACGCTGCGTGGCATCGCCCGCCACGGCGCCCGCGCGTTCTACGAGGGGCCGGTCGCCGCCGACATCGTCGCCACGCTGCGGGCGCGCGGCGGGTTGCACACCGAGGAGGACTTCGCCGCCGGCCTTGCCAACGCCGACTTCGTCGAGCCGATCACGCTGAACTGGAAGGGCTACGACGTCTACCAGATCCCGCCCAACGGCCAGGGCATCGTCGGGCTGATGATCCTGGGCATGCTGGGTGGACTGCCGTCGGCGTCAGACGGCCCGCTGGGCGCGCTGCGCTACCACCGCCATGTCGAGGCCGCGCGCCTTGCCTATCGCGACCGCGACGCATTTGTTGCCGACATGTCGCAGGTCGATGTGCCGGTAAAGAAGCTGCTCAGCACCGAGTACCTGTCGGGCCTGCGCGCGCTGATCAAGGACGACAGCGCAATGCGTACGCTGCCGGCGGCCGGCGAGGCGCTGATGCCGCCGCATCGCGACACGATCTATCTCTGCGTCGTCGACCAGGATGGCAACGCGTGCAGCTTCATCAACTCGCTGTTCGAGGGCTTTGGCTCGGCCATCCTCGCCGAACAGTCGGGCGTGATGCTACAGAACCGCGGCTTCGGCTTCCGCATCGAGCGCGGCCACCCCAACTGCATCGCGCCGCACAAGCGGCCGATGCATACGATCATCCCCGGCATGGCGTGCAGGGACGGCCAGGCGGTGATGCCGTTCGGCGTCATGGGCGGACACTTCCAGCCGATGGGCCACTCGCTGTTCCTGACCAACATGCTGGAATACGGGCTCGACATTCAGGAGGCGCTCGACCTGCCGCGGCTGTTCCCGTTGAAGGGCAAGGTGCAGGTGGAGCGCGGCATCCCGCAGGACATCTGCGATGCGCTGTCGCGTCTGGGCCACGAACTGGAACCGGTCGAGCGCCCGCATGGCGGCGGCCAGGCGATCTGGATCGACCGCTCGCGTGGCTGCCTGATCGGCGGCTCCGAGCCGCGCAAGGATGGGCTGGCACTGGGCTACTGACAGAAAAATGGAACCGCAAATCACGCAAATCACGCAGATAAGGTTTATTTGCGTGTTCTGCGTGATTTGCGGTTCCATTCTTCGGGACGCAAACAGATGACTGAACCATGCGACCTGACCGCGGTCGAAGCGCGCCGCCTGATCGGCCGTAAGCAGCTTGCGCCCAGCGAACTGCTGGCAAGCTGCATCGCCCGCATCGAGGCGGTGGACCACGCGGTCAACGCCATGGTCGCGCGGGACTTCGAGCGGGCCCGTGCCGCGGCCAAGCAGGCGGACGCAGCAGTGGTACGCGGCGGTGCCTTGCCACCGCTGCATGGCCTGCCGATCGGCGTGAAGGACCTGGAGGAGACCGAAGGCCTGCGCACCACCTTCGGCAGCGTGATCTTCCGCGACCACGTCCCGACAGCCGACGCACGCATAGTCGCAGCGGTGCGCCAGGCCGGCGCCATCGTGGTCGGCAAGACCAACACGCCGGAATTCGGCGCCGGCGCCAACACCCGCAACGCGGTGTACGGCGCCACCGGCAACCCGTTCGACCCCACGCGGTCGGCGGCGGGATCATCCGGCGGATCGGCGGTGGCGCTGGCGACCGGCATGGTGCCGCTGTGCACCGGCTCCGACACCGGCGGTTCACTGCGCAACCCTGCGGCGTTCAGCGGCATCGTCGGCTTCCGCCCGACGCCGGGTTTGGTCGCCAACGAGCGGCGCGGGCTGGGCTGGAGCAACCTCCCTGTCCTCGGCCCGATGGCACGCACCGTACCGGACGTGTGCCTGCTGCTCTCGACTATGGTCAGCGACGATGCACGCGATCCGCTCGCCACTGCCGTGCGGCCGGAGGACTATGCCGTGCCCTCGCGCATCGACCTGTCGCGGCTGCGCGTGGCGCTTACGCCGGACTTCGGCTTCGCGCCGACCGAGCGCCACATCGCCCAGGTGTTCGCCGAGAAGACCGCAGCGCTACGCCAGGCGTTCGCCCGGGCAGAAGACACCACGCCGGACTGCGGCGGCGCCGACGAGGCGTTCGAGGTGCTGCGCTCACTCGGCTTTCTCGCGGGACACGCCGAGAAGGTGCGCGCCCGGCCGCAGGATGTCGGTCCGAACGTGCGCGCCAACGTCGAGGAAGGACTGCGCTACTCCGCTGCGGATGTCGCGCGGGCGCAGGCGATGCAGACCGCGCTGTATCGCCGCTGGCAGGCGTTCTTCGACGACTGGGACGTGATCCTGACGCCGTCGATCACCA
>DASSRN010000575.1:0-5474 GCA_035701785.1 Acetobacteraceae bacterium
CCCCAGCCCCCTCCCGCAAGGGGAGGGGGAGTTTCGCGCACTAACCCCGCCTCGGCCGCCTGCGCTGCCAGCAGCCCATCGCGCAGCGCGGCGAGATCGCGCGGACCGCCTCGCCCCACCGACAGCCGCCCGAGCGCCCGCGCTATGTCCGGCGCCGACCGCAGCGCCGCCCGCAGCCGGTCCGCCGCGTCGCGCCGTGCGCCGAGCCACACCCATGCGTCTTGCCGATCCACGATCGGCGCCACATCGGCGAGCGGCGAAGCCAGCCAGGCCGCCAGGAGGCGCGCGCCTGCCGGCGTCAGCGTGCGCTGCACGGTGCCCAGGAGCGTGTGCAGCGACCCGCCGTCGCGGGCGCGGTGGATCTCCAGACTGGCGCGGGTCGCCGCATCCATCGCCAGCAGGCCGGCCTGTCCCTGCGGCGCAGGACGCGCCAGGCGCGGCAGCGCCCCCGCCTGGGTCGAGCGCACATAGTCCACCGCCATCATCGCGGCGATCGCCTCGGCGTCGGTGAAGGCGCCGAAAGCATCGACGCTCGCCACCGCGAAGGTCTCCGCCAGCCGCCGACGGGCCACCAGCGGAGGCGGCGCGCCGACGTCCGGTGCCCGCTTGCTCGCCCAGTCGCCCAAGGGCAGCCGTTCCGGCGCAAGTATTTCCGCCGGCTCCAGCCGGCCCAGCAGACCCGGCAGGTCCGCCACCGCCACATCCGCCGTCTCGAACAGCCCGGTGGACACGTCCAGCCACGCAGCGCCCGCACTGTCCTGCGACTGCGCCAGCGCGAGCAGCAGGTTGGCGCGGCCGGCCTCCAGCAGCGCCTCCTCGGTGACTGTGCCGGGCGTGACCAGGCGCACCACGTCGCGGCGGATCGGTGCCTTGCCGGTGCGCGCCTTGGGGTCCTCCATCTGCTCGGTCACCGCGACGCGGAAGCCGCGGCGGATCAGCCGGGCGAGGTAGGCTTCGGCCGCGTGCTGCGGCACGCCGCACATCGGGATCGGCGTGCCGTTGTGCTCGCCGCGCTGGGTCAGCGCGATGTCGAGTGCCGCGGCGGCGGCTTCCGCATCGGCGAAGAACAGCTCGTAGAAGTCGCCCATGCGGAAGAACACCAGCGCGTCCGGGTGCGCCTCCTTGGCGGCGAACCACTGCGCCATCGCGGGCGTGGCGCCGGCGGCGTTCGGCGTGCGACGGGATGCGGCCATCGGGGTGATGTACCCGCGCCATGACGATTCCGAAAGCGGATGGCTTGGCCGGGGGCGGCAGAACAGCCTAAAAGGTCCGCCATGCGACGCGAGGAAGCCATAGCAAGGCTGATGCGGCACGAAGCCGAGCTCAGGCAGCTCGGCGTCCAAGAACTCTACCTGTTCGGCTCGACCGCGCGAGACGATGCAAGGCCCGATTCCGACGTGGACCTGTTCTTCGACCATCCCGAAGGCTCGCTTGGTCTGTTCGGGCTGATCGAAGTAAAGGAGCGGACTGCGGCCATCCTCGGATGCCGCACTGACATGCTGACGCGCCGCAGCATTCACCCCTACCTGCGGCCTCGCATCGAGGCCTCGGCGCTGCGCGTATTCTGACCGCTGTGCGCACACTGGCCGCGCGCCTCTCAGACATCATTGAGGCCATTGAGCGCATCCGGACTGAAGCCGCGGGAATCCAGCTCGATGCGTTTGAGGCCGACTGGCGCAAGCAGTGGCTGATCGAGCGTGGCGTCGAGGTGATATCGGAGGCCAGTCGGCATCTCACCGACGAGATGAAAGCACGCCATCCCGGTGTTCCATGGCGCAAGATCGCGGGAGTGGGCAATATCCTGCGGCACGAGTACGACCGCATAGCAGCCGATGTCCTGTGGCGGTTGGCACAGGACGAGCTCGCTCTGTTGGAGGAGGTGTGCCGCAGCGAGCTCACTGCCGAGCAGGAGCGTGAGCTTAGACAATGACGAGTACGAGCAACCAGGCAAACGGCAGAGTTTGGAGGCACACAATGGGTACCGGATATCGCGCAGCCGCTCTGGCTTCAGCCATGGCGCTCTCAGCCGCACTCGGGACAGCACAGGCCAAGACCTTGGTCTACTGCTCGGAAGGCTCGCCCGAGAACTTCAACCCGATGCTGAACACCACCGGCACCACGTTCGACGCCAACGGGCCGATCTACAATCGGCTGGTCGAGTTCCGTCCCGGGTCCACCGAAGTATCCCCTGCCCTCTCCGACCGCTGGGAGATCGCCGAAGACGGCAAGAGCTTCACCTTCCACCTTCGGTCCGGGGTGAAGTGGCAGGCCAACAAGACCTTCAAACCCAGCCGCGACTTCAACACCGACGATGTGGTGTTCTCGTTCGACCGGCAGTGGAAGGACGCCAACCCGTACCACAAGGTCTCGGGCGGCGGCTATGATTACTTCAACGACATGAGCTTCAACAAGCTGCTGGCCTCGATCGACGTGCTCGACAAGGACACGGTGCGGTTCACGCTGAACGAGGCGCAGGCGCCGTTCCTCGCCGACCTCGCGATGGACTTCGCCACCATCCAATCAAAGGAATACGCCGACGCGCTGCTGAAGCAGGGCAAGCCCGAGGTGATCGACCAGGAGCCGATCGGCACCGGACCGTTCGAGCTGGTGCAGTACCAGCGCGATTCCACCATCCGCTATCGCCGCTTCGATGGTTACTGGGGGACCAAGCCGAAGCTGGATGCGCTGGTGTTCTCGATCAACAAGGACCCCGCGGTGCGGCTCGCCAAACTGCGCGCCAACGAGTGCCAGGTGATGGCGTTCCCCAATCTGGCCGACCTGCCGGCGATCAAGGCGGATCCGTCGCTGCAGCTGATGCAGCAGCCCGGGCTGAACATCGGCTATCTCGCGTTCAACAACCAGAAGCCGCCGTTCACCGACAAGCGGGTGCGCATCGCGATCAACATGGCGATCGACAAGCAGGCGATCCTTCAGGCGGTGTACCAGGGCGCCGGCGAGCCGGCGAAGAACCTTATCCCGCCGACGATGTGGTCGTACAACAACCAGGTGCAGGACTTCCCGCACGACCCCGAGCAGGCGAAGAAGCTGCTGGCCGATGCCGGCTTCGCCAACGGCTTCGAGACCGACATCTGGGCGATGCCGGTGCAGCGGCCGTACAACCCCGACGCGCGGCGCATTGCGGAGCTGATGCAGGCCGACCTCGCCAAGGTCGGCATCAAGGCCAAGGTCGTCAGCTACGAGTGGGGCGAGTACCGCAAGCGCGTACAGAACGGCGAGCACCAGATGGCGGAGTTGGGCTGGACCGGCGACAACGGCGATCCCGACAACTTCTTCGTCCCGCTGGCAAGCTGTGCTGCGGCGCGCCAGGGCGGCGGCAGCGCGTCCAAGTGGTGCAATCAGGAGTTCGATGCGCTGATCAACAAGGCGGCCACGCTGGTCAGCCAGGCGGAGCGCACCAAGCTGTATGAGCAGGCGCAGGTGATCATGCACCAGGAGGCGCCATTCTACCTGATCGCCCACTCGGTGGTGTTCATGCCGATGCGCAAGGAGGTCGTGGGCTATAAGATGAGCCCGTTCGGCCGCCACCAGTTCGACGGCGTGGACCTGCAGTGAGCGACATCATCCGAAGCTTGCCCACGTAAGTGTTCCGCTTCCTCATCCGACGGATCAGCGTGATCGTGCCGACCTTCGTCGCGGTCACGTTCCTGAGCTTCCTGCTGATCCACCTGGTGCCGGGCGACCCGATCGAAACGCGTTCGGGCGAGCGTGGCATTGCGCCGGAGCGGCTGGCCGAACTGCGCCATCAGTTCGGCTTCGACCAGCCGCTGTGGCGGCAGTTCCTGCACTACGAGGAACAGGTGGCGAGCGGCGATCTCGGCACCTCGATCGTGACGCAGGATTCGGTGTGGCGCGAGTTCCTCCAGCTGTTCCCGGCGACCATTGAGCTGTCGGTCTGCGCCATCCTGTTCGCAACATTGGTCGGCGTGCCGCTGGGCGTGCTGGCAGCGGTGCGGCGAGGCACCGCGTTCGATTATGGGCTGATGAGCGTCTCGGTCACCGGCGCCTCGATGCCGATCTTCTGGTGGGGCCTGATGGCGATCCTGCTGTTCTCGGTCGGGCTGGGCTGGACGCCGGTCTCGGGACGCATCAGCGATGCGATGTATGTCGAGCCGGTCACCGGCTTCATGCTGATCGACTGCTGGTACTCGGACGATTCCGGCGCCTGCACCTCGGCCGCCAGCCACCTGATCCTGCCGATGATCGTGCTGGGCACTGTGCCGCTTGCGGTGGTGGCGCGCATGACGCGATCGGCGATGCTGGAGGTGCTCAACGAAGACTACATCCGCACCGCGCGTGCCAAGGGGCTCAGCGCGCCGCGTGTTGTGGTGATCCACGCGCTGCGCAACGCGCTGATCCCGGTGGTGACGGTGATCGGGCTTCAGGTCGGTTCGCTGCTGTCGGGTGCGATCCTGACCGAGACGATCTTCGCCTGGCCCGGCGTCGGCCACTGGCTGGTCGAGTCGGTGCAGCGGCGCGACTACCCGGTGGTGCAGGGCGGCGTGCTGCTGATCGCCACGCTGGTCATGCTGGTGAACCTGAGTGTCGATCTGACCTACGGCCTGCTCAACCCGCGGATCCGCCGCTGATGTCCGACGTTGCGATCACTGCACCTGCCGCTGCGCCGATGCCAGGCCGGCTGCGGCTGTTCTGGCGCTCATTCGCCGAGAACCGCGGCGCGGTGCTGGGACTGTGCATCATGGCGGTGCTGATCCTGCTGGCGATATCGGCCGACGTTGTGGCGCCGCATTCGCCGATCCAGCAGTTCCGCGACCACTTCCTGTCGCCGCCGATGTGGGAGGAAGGTGGGTCGTCCAGCTTCGTGCTGGGCACCGACGATGTCGGCCGCGACGTGCTCGCGCGACTGATCTACGGCGCTCGGCTGTCGCTGGTGATCGGCATCGCCGTGGTCACGCTGTCACTCACAACCGGCGTGGTGCTGGGGCTCACCGCGGCGTTCGCCGGCGGCATCGTGGACACCGCGATCATGCGGCTGATGGACATCGTGCTGGTGTTCCCGAGCCTGCTGCTGGCGATCGTCATCGTCGCGATCCTCGGGCCCGGGCTGTTCAACGCGATGATCGCGGTCGCTGTGGTGACGCTGCCCAGCTACACGCGGCTGACGCGCGCCGCGGCGCTGTCGGAACTGGCGCGTGACTATGTCACCGCGACACGCTGCGCCGGTGCCGGGCGGCTGCATCTGATGTTCGACACCGTGCTGCCCAACTGCCTGGCGCCGCTGATCGTGCAGGCCACGCTGGGCTTCGCGACGGCGATCCTGGATGCTGCGGCGCTGGGGTTTCTGGGGCTGGGCGCGCAGCCGCCGACGCCGGAATGGGGCACCATGCTGGCCGGCGCGTTGCAGTTCTATCAGCGGGCCTGGTGGGTGCTGGCGTTTCCTGGGCTCGCGATCCTGCTGACCGTGCTGGCGTTCAACCTGTTCGGCGACGGGCTGC
>DASSRN010000576.1:0-2443 GCA_035701785.1 Acetobacteraceae bacterium
CGATAGTCTCAAAGTCCGATTACGACCGCCTCTGCGAATACATCGATGATCTCGAAGCGCGGGCGGATAGAGCGGAACAGAAAGATCGGCTGGCCGAATCCAGACGTTAGCGGTGCATTGAACCCACCTTGCGTGACGCGGCGATGGTGTGATGCGTGTTGTCCATGGAGACGGACGACGCATCAGTTGATCTGGGAACGGCGATAGAGAGCGCTCATACGACTGATCGTATGAGCGCTCGTAATCAGCGGATTGAGTTGATCACGCGGGGCGAGCGGCGGCGACGTTGGTCTGTCGAGCAGAAGCGGGAGATTGCGGCGGAGAGCCTGGAGCCGGGCCTATCGCCGATCACGGTTGCGCGTCGCTACGGCATCAGTAGTGGCCTGCTCTATACGTGGCGGCGGCATCTGCTGGAAGGATCGCTCGGGGTCACCCATCAGCCGGTGGCGAAGTTCGCGCGTGTTGAAGTGATGGCGACGCCAGCCGATCCGGCGCCGGCGATACCGCCTGTAGCGCCGCCGTCGGCGACTCCATCGGGTCAGATGAATGGGATGATCGAGATAGCGTTGCCAGGCGGCGTGAGCGTGCGGGTTGATGCGCAGGTGGACAGTGGCGCGCTTCGTCGTGTTCTGGCTGCACTGGCGCGGCGATGATTGCGCTGCAGTCCGATGTCCGGGTCTACCTGGCCTGCGGCTACACCGACATGAGAAAGGGCATGCAGGGTCTGGCGATGCTGGTGCAGCAGGTGCTGGCAGAGGATCCGTTCAATGGCGCGCTGTACGCGTTCCGTGGACGCCGCGGCAATCTTTTGAAGCTGGTTTGGCATGACGGCATCGGCCTGTGCATGCTGACCAAGCGGTTGGAGCGCGGTCACTTCATATGGCCGATGACGAGTACGGGCTCGATCGCGTTGTCGGCCGGACAATTGTCCACGCTGCTGGAAGGGTGCGAATGGCGTGCGACGGCGCGCAGTCTTCGGCCCGAACTGGCAGGTTGATGCGAAGCTGAATGTGATCACGCTGGAGTCATTGGCGGCGACGCGACGGCGTGCGTCATCATTGTCGCGTTGTGCAGATCGATCTCGCGGCTCTGCCTGACGATCCGGCTGTCCTGCAGCGAATGCTGCAGGAAGTTGTGCCTGAACTGCAAGCCGAGAATGAGAAGCTATGGCAGCTGATCCAACGTCTGCTGCGCCACCGCTACGGTCGGCGTTCGGAAAAGCTTGACCTCGATCAACTGCAGCTGGTCCTGGAGGATGAGGAGCAAAGTGCCGCCGAAGATGACGCCGCGAAGGACGCGACGGAACCAGCGGAGAGACGCAGGCGGATAGCAGCAGCCAACCGCAATCGCGGTGCATTGCCCGCACACCTGCCACGCTACGAGGTCGTCATCGACATCGAGAGCAAGCAATGCCCTTGCTGTGGCAGTGCGCTTCATGTGATCGGTGACGATCGCACTGAGATGCTCGACCTGGTTCCTGCCCAGCTGCGCGTGAAGGTGGTGTGCCGGCCCCGCTATGGGTGCCGCACCTGCGAGGGAGCAATGGTTCAGGCGCCGGCACCCGAGCGGCCGATCGATGGCGGCATGGCGACGGAAGCGCTGGTCGCGCACGTGGTGATCAGCAAATTCTGCGACTCGCTGCCACTCTACCGCCAGGCACAAATGTTCGAGCGGCAGGGCATTGCGCTGGATCGTTCGACGCTGAGCACCTGGGTGGGACGTGCATGCTGGTGGCTGACACCGCTCTATGAGCTGGTGCTCGCCACCGTACTGTCGTCTGACAAAGTGTTCGCCGACGAGACGACATTGCCTGTGCTCGATCCCGGCCGAGGAAAGACCAAGACCGGACAGCTCTGGTGCTATGCGGTGGATGATCGGCCTTGGGCCGGACCCACGCATCCGGCCGTGGCCTATATCTACTGCGATGGCCGCCATGGCGAGCATCCGATCGCGCATCTGGCGGCGTTCCGGGGCATCCTGCAGGTCGATGGCTATGCCGGGTACGGCAAGTTGGTCAGAGCGCGCACAGATGGGTCGATCCAGCTGGCGTACTGTTGGGTGCATGCGCGGCGACTGTTCTACGAGTTCTATACCTCCACCCAGTCACCGCTTGCAGCCGAAGTGTTGGCCCGCATCGCTGGGCTCTATGAAATCGAGACCGAGATCCGTGGCCATCCGGCGGATGTGCGTCGGGCCATCCGTCAGGAACGAAGTCGACCGCTGGTCGAGGACCTGCAACGTTGGCTACAGGACCATGTGTCGCGCCTGCCTGGCTGGTCGGACCTGGCAAAAGCCATGCGCTATGCCCTGGCACATTGGGATGGGCTTATCCTGTATCTCGGCGACGGACGCCTGGAGATGGACACCAACGTCGTCGAGCGTGCCATCAGGCCGGTGACCATTACGAGAAAGAATTCGTTATTCGCGGGTTCTGATGCCGGAG
>DASSRN010000577.1:0-2607 GCA_035701785.1 Acetobacteraceae bacterium
CGCTACGTCGTAATGCGCATCCTCGATGCGATCCCGACCTTGCTGCTGGTGCTGACGCTGGTGTTCCTGGCACTGCGGCTGCTGCCGGGCGATCCGGCACTGGTGGCGCTCGGCCAGAACGCCACGGCGGATCAGCTCGCGCTGTTTCGCGCCAAACTGGGTCTCGATGCGCCGCTTTGGCAGCAGTACATCACGTTCATCCTCGACGTCGTGCGGCTGCACTTCGGCAGTTCCTACATGAACAACGCGCCGATCGGCCGGCTGCTGGCCGACAACCTGCCTTATACGGTAGAGCTTGCGGTCGCCGCGACAGTCGTGGGCGTGCTGATCGGCATGCCGCTCGGCGTGGTGTCGGCGATACGCCGCGGCCAATCGGTCGACTACGGATCGCGCGTTTTCGCGCTTCTGGGCTATACGGTGCCCGACTTCTATCTCGGCGCGCTGCTGCTGATCGTCTTGTCGCTCAACCTCGGACTATTCCCGATCAACGGCGGTGGCGACGAGGGCGTGCTCGACAACCTCTATCACCTCGTGCTGCCCGCGCTGACACTCGGGCTGATCATGGCGGCGTTCGTCAGCCGGCTAACGCGGTCCACATTGCTCGAAGTGCTGGGCCGCGACTACGTTCGCACGGCTCGCGCCAAGGGTGCACGTGAAGGGCGCGTCATCTACCGCCACGCCCTGCGCAACGCACTGCTGCCGGTGGCGACCGGCCTCAGCCTCAGCATTCTCTCCACGCTGTCGGGGTCGGTCGCGATCGAGGTGATCTTCGGGCGCCCCGGCCTCGGCAGTATGCTGATCAACGGCATTGAAACGCGCGACTACCCGGTGATCCAGGCGGATCTCATCGTGTTCTCGATCTTCGTCGTGCTGGTCAATCTGGTGATGGACCTGCTCAACGTGTTCATCGATCCACGCATCCGGGTGACGTGATGTCCGACGCCGCTGCCATCACCGCGAGCGCGGAACCGCCACCGGCCTACGCCGCCGTCGCGGCACTGTTCGGCAACCCCGTCACGGTCGGCGCGATGTGCTGCATCGTCCTGCTGGTGGCCATGGCGATATGCGCCCCGTTGATCGCGCCCTACGACCCGCTGACGCAGAGCGTGCTCAACGCCAACCTGCAGCCTTCGGCCGAGCACTGGCTCGGTACCGATCAGTTCGGACGCGACGTTCTGTCACGCGTCATCTACGGCGCGCGCAGCTCGCTGCTGCTGGGCGTGCTGTCGCCGCTGATCGCCGGCACAGCCGGCAGTCTCCTCGGCGTATCGGCCGGCTATTTTGGCGGCATCGTCGATCGCCTCGTCGGCCGTCTGATCGACCTCCTGCTGGCATTTCCCGCGCTGCTGCTTGGCATCCTCGTCGCCGCCGCGCTCGGCCCGGGCTTCTGGGAACTCGTCGCCGCACTCGGCGTATCCTTCGCACCGCGCTTTGCCCGCATCGCACGCGCCTCCACGCTGTCGGTGCGCACCGAGCCATTCGTCGAGGCTGCGGTCGCATCCGGCGTGCGCAACCCCGTCATCATCGCACGCCACATCCTCCCCAACATCTCCGGCCCGATCGTCGTCGTGCTCACGCTGTGGATCGCCACCGCCATCCGGCTGGAGGCGACGCTCAGCTTCCTCGGTCTCGGCACGCAGGCGCCGCAGCCAAGCTGGGGCAACATCATCCGCGATGGCCTCAACAACATGTTCGGCTCGGCCTGGCCAATCGTCGCCGCCGGCCTCGCCATCACCATCACCGTGCTGGCATTCAATCTGCTGGGCGACGCGGTACGCGACGTGCTGGATCCGGAGCTGCGCGAATGACCGCGCCGCTGCTCGATATCAGTAATCTCTCGGTTGAGTTCGACGCCGCGGGACGTGCGTTCAAGGCTGTGGACGAGGTATCACTGCAGATCGCGGCCGGGTCGAGCGTCGGCGTGGTAGGTGAATCGGGTTCGGGAAAAAGCCTGACGGCGCTTGCAATTCTTCGCCTGATCCCGGAGCCGCCGGGCCGCATCAGCGCCGGGTACATCCGGTTCGATGGCACCGATCTGCTGACATTGCCACGCGAAGAGATGCCCGACATCCGCGGCAGCCAGATCGCGATGATATTTCAGGAGCCGATGAGCTCCCTCAACCCCGTCATGACGATTGGCGATCAGATAGGCGAAGTACTCTACCTGCACGAACGCCTGAGCCGGCGCGAGCGCCGCGCACGGGTGATCGCCGCGCTGGCAAGCGTCGGAATTCCCGCCCCAGAGGAGCGGATCGGCGCCTTCCCGCACCAGTTCTCCGGCGGCATGCGGCAGCGCGTGATGATCGCCATGGCGCTCGCCTGCAACCCAAAGCTGCTGATCGCCGACGAGCCCACGACGGCGCTCGACGTCACGGTGCAGGCGCAGGTGCTGGCATTGATCCGGCAACTACGCGCCGAACGCAATACCGCAGTACTGTTCGTCTCGCACGACTTCGGTGTCATCGCCGAGATCACTGAACGCGTCGTCGTGCTGTACGCCGGCAAGGTGATGGAGGCCGGGGAGGTGCGGGAAATCTTTCGTCACCCCGCACACCCCTACACAAAGGCACTGCTGCAATCGATTCCGCGGCCAGACGTGGAGCAGGA
>DASSRN010000578.1:0-27517 GCA_035701785.1 Acetobacteraceae bacterium
TCGACCAGCAGCTCGTTCATCTCCTCGTCCGACATCGGTTCGGCAAACCTGTTGGAGATCTCGTTGAACCGATCGAGTGCCGCCTTCAGGTCGGCGAACGCGGTCTCGACGTTCTGGCCCACTGTGAGTTCGGGATCGAGCTGCGGCTCCTGCTCCAGGAAGCCGACGCGGGCGCCTTCGGCCGCCCAGGCCTCGCCGCCGAAATCCGTGTCGATGCCGGCCATGATCTTCATCAGCGTGGATTTGCCAGCGCCGTTGATGCCGAGGACGCCGATTTTGACGCCTGGCAGGAAGGCGAGCGTGATGCCCTTGAAGACCTCCCGACCGCCGGGGAAGGCCTTGGTCAGGTCCTTCATCACGTAGACGTACTGATAGCTCGCCATCGACCCTCGCCTTATTCACCCGCGCTGGTTCTAGGTGGGGGTCCGACCTGGCTCAATACCAGTGGTGCGAGCGCCAGAATGCCATCGCGTTATCGGCGGTGCCGTAGCGTTGCTGGATGTATCGGATGCCGCCCTGCGCCTCTTCCACGGCATTGCCGAACGAGGCGGCGCCGTGGGGGTTCAGGTGGTAGTTGGCCGCCGTCAACTGGAACAGCCCGCGCGCCGAGTGCACGGGGTTCTTTGCGTTCACCTGGCCGCCGGATTCCTGGGCCATGATGAAGCTCAGCCCGGACTTCCAGGAAGGCGGCACGCCCTCCAGCGTCATCGCCTGCTGCAGCGCTGTATCCGAGGGTACCGGGACGGTTGCGACTGCCTTCTCGATCCATGACCGATTGAGCGGCGGTGAGATCGACAGCGATGCGACGTTGATTGCAGTGCCAGCGGGGCGCGGCGTGCGTGCGCCGGCCATTGCGGCAGCCAGGACGTGATGGAAGGCCGGCCCGGCTTGCCGCGCGCCGACGTGGCCTGTCCGGGTCCCGTGGTGACCAGCCGCGACAGAAGCAGCGGTCGGCCCGAGGCGCACAACGTCCGCCATTCCCCAGAGTCTGACAGCGGAGCCTTACTGATCCGTTATCGGAAACAGACCGGCGGCGGAGTGCATGCTCCGCCGCCGATCCAGTGGTCTCGTCACGCACCTATGCAACACACCTGGAACCTTGCGGCCCCAACAACGCATCAGCCCCGACTCGCGCGATCGGGTTCCACCTCGAAGCCGCCCTTCCGTCGAGTTCCGGACCCCCTGTTTGGCCGCCCCCTCTGCGACAGCTTCGCCAAGTGCAGGGATCGTGCCATCGCCGTGACAATCAGCAAAAAGCGGCAGCGCCAGGGATTCCGCCCGGAATCGAAACGGATGAGTGGGCGATTTGCCCCAATCGGGTGATATGACCCTGGGGGATATGCCCAGGCCTGTACTGGTGCGCCCGGCAGGACTCGAACCTGCAACCAAGCGGTTATGAGCCGCCCGCTCTGACCAATTGAGCTACAGGCGCAGCGCGATCGTGATCTGCCCGAACCAGGGTCCTCGGCGCAAGCCACCGCGAGTCGTCGCCGATTTGCCACAGGGTGGCCTATCTGGCATACGCCCGCGCCAACAGGGCCGTGGCAACCACTGGTTGCTGGGCCGCCCCGTAACTGGTTTGCATACAAGGAAATTCCGGATGCTTTTGGCGCAATACGTAATCATCGTCTGCGGTCTGCTGGCGCTGGTCTACGGGATCGTCACCAGCAAGCAGGTGCTCGCCGCCGATGCCGGCACCGCGCGCATGCAGGAGATCTCTGCCGCGGTGCAGGAGGGCGCCCGCGCCTATCTCAACCGCCAATACATCACGATTGGTATCGTTGGCGTAGTGATCCTGGTCATCCTTGGCCGGACGCTGGGCATACCCGTCGCGATCGGCTTTCTTATCGGCGCCGTACTGTCGGCCGCGGCGGGCTATGTCGGCATGAACGTCTCGGTGCGCGCCAATGTCCGCACTGCCCAGGCGGCCAAGCAGGGGTTGGCCGCCGGTCTGGCGCTGGCCTTCCGGGCCGGTGCGGTCACCGGCCTGCTCGTTGTCGGCCTCGGCCTGCTGGGCGTTGCCGGCTATTACTTCTTCCTGCGCGGCGGCACGACCGGCGGCAACGACGATGACCTGCGCCACGTGCTCGAGGCGATGGTAGCGCTGGGCTTCGGCGGGTCGCTGATCTCCATCTTCGCCCGCCTCGGCGGCGGCATCTTCACCAAGGGCGCCGATGTCGGCGCCGACCTGGTGGGCAAGGTCGAGGCCGGCATCCCCGAGGACGATCCCCGCAATCCAGCGGTCATCGCCGACAACGTGGGCGACAACGTCGGCGACTGCGCCGGCATGGCCGCCGACCTGTTCGAGACCTATGCGGTGACCATCGTCGCCACCATGCTGCTGGCGGCGATCTTCTTCACTGGTGAGGTGCGCGACAGGCTGCTGATGCTGCCACTCGGCATCGGCGGCATCTGCATTCTCACCTCCATTGTCGGCACCTATTTCGTTAAACTTGGCGCCGACAACGGCATCATGAAGGCGCTCTACAAAGGCCTGCTGGTGACCGGCGTGCTGTCCGTCATCGGCATCGCCATCATCATCGCCTGGTTCGTCGGCTTCACCACACCGCTGCCGCTGACCGGCGGCGGCGCAGTGACCGGCTTCCTGTTGTTCGACTGCGCGCTGATCGGCCTGGCGGTAACCGGGGCGATCGTGTGGATCACCGAATACTACACCGCAACCGAGTACCGCCCCGTCCGCTCGATCGCCCAGAGTTCCACCACCGGCCACGGCACCAACGTGATCCAGGGCCTTGCGGTATCAATGGAGGCGACCGCGCTGCCGGCGATCGTCATCTGCATCGGCATCGTTGCGACGTTCATGATCGCCGGCCTGTTCGGCATCGCGGTGGCAGTGACCACAATGCTGTCACTGGCCGGCATGATCGTCGCCCTCGATGCCTACGGCCCGGTGACTGACAACGCTGGCGGCATCGCCGAGATGGCCGACCTGCCCTCTGACGTACGCGTGACCACCGACGCGCTGGACGCGGTGGGCAACACGACCAAGGCGGTGACCAAGGGCTACGCCATCGGCTCGGCCGGCCTCGCCTCACTGGTGCTGTTCGCGGCCTATACGCAAGACCTGAAACACTACTTCCCGAACCTGGACGTGCAGTTCACACTACAGGACCCGTTCGTGGTGATCGGCCTGATCATTGGTGGCCTGCTGCCGTACCTGTTCGGCGCGATGGGCATGACCGCGGTGGGCCGAGCGGCCGGCGCCGTGGTGGTGGAGGTACGGCGGCAGTTCCGCGAGATTCCTGGTATCATGGAAGGCACCGGAAAGCCGGAATACGGCCGTGCAGTGGACATGCTGACGAAGGCAGCGATCCGCGAGATGATCATCCCCTCGCTACTGCCCGTGCTGGCACCGATCGTGCTGTGGCTGGTGGTGGACATCGTCGCCGGCCGGGTGGCCGCGTTCGCCGCACTCGGCGCGATGCTGCTGGGAACCATCGTCACCGGGCTGTTCGTGGCGATCTCGATGACCTCGGGCGGTGGCGCGTGGGACAATGCGAAGAAGTACATCGAGGAAGGCAACCACGGCGGCAAGGGCTCCGAGGCGCACAGGGCCGCGGTGACCGGCGATACGGTGGGCGACCCGTACAAGGACACTGCGGGGCCGGCGGTGAACCCGATGATCAAGATCACCAACATCGTCGCGCTGCTGTTGCTGGCGATCCTGGCGGGGTGGCTGCACTAGCGCGGGGTGATCACCGCCCGCCTGTGCGGTGGGCGAGAGCTTTGGAGGACCGCGGAGATTCGGCTGACAAACTCCGCGGTCCTCTGCGGATTCTCCGGGTCCTCCGCGTAATAAAAACGGAACAGTGGAGCGGCTGCGGCCTTGCCCGTTGGGCCTAGGTGCTTACATATGTTTTAACTCACAGCTCGGAGCCCCGCCCGATGAACGCGCTGAAGCTGACCCAGATCGGTAATTCCGTCGGCGTTATCCTGCCAAAGGAATTGCTGGCGAAGCTGGGCGTGGGCAAGGGCGACACACTCTATGCCATCGATGTGCCCGATGGCGTGCGGCTGACCACCGCCGATCCCGAGTTCGAGCAGCAAATGGAAGTGGCACGCAACGTCATGAAGCGTCGGCGGGCGGTGCTGCGCGAACTCGCCAAATGACCATTTGGCTGTCCAAGCAGATCGTCCTTGCCATTCACGATGAACAGCTCGCCGAGCATGGCGGCGCTATCGGCGTGCGTAACGACGGCCTGTTGGAAAGTGCGCTTGCCCGCCCGCTGAATCTGGCCAGCTATGGCGAGCCGGATATCGCCGAGCTCGCAGCGATGTATGCGTTGGGCGTAGTTCGCAACCACCCTTTCATCGACGGGAACAAGCGCACTGGCTACGTGATGCTCGAAACCATCCTTCTGCTCAACGGTGCTACCTTCCCCGTCAGCGATGGTGAGGCGGTCATAACCATCCTGCGCCTTGCCGCAGGCGACCTGACCGACGACGCTTTCGCCGACTGGGTCCGCTCGCACACACGCCTGCCGCCCTGAGGCGATTGGTCCAAGTAGGCCACAAGCAAGTGGCCGTTGATGCCTAGACCATTCGGGCCTTAGGAGCGGCGCGAGCTACCGGAGTCCCGCCATGTCCGCCATCGAACGCGCCGGCGTCTGCACCTTCGACTGCCCCGACACCTGCAGCCTGACGGTCACTGTCGAAGACGCCCGCATCGCCAAGGTGCGCGGTTCCGAGGCGGCACCGTTCACCGCCGGCGTCATCTGCAACAAGGTGGCGCGCGACATGCCGGCGTTCGTGCACGGCCCTCAGCGTATCCTGCATCCGCTGCGCCGCACCGGCGTGAAAGGCTCCGGCACATTCGAGCGCATCACCTGGGATGAAGCGCTGGACGTCATCCATGACCGCACCACCGAGGTGATCCAGCGCTGGGGCACGCAGGCGGTCTCACCGCTCAACTATGCCGGCCCGCACGGGCTGCTCGCTTATGACAGCATGTCGCTGCGCTTCTTCCACAAGCTGGGCGCATCGCTGCTCTATCGCCGCTCGATGTGCGGCGGGGTGCGCAGCGAAGCCTGGGCCGGCACCTATGGTTCGGTGCCGGGCTGCCCACCGGAGCTTGCGGCGGAGGCGAAGCTGAACGTGGTGTGGGGCAACAATGCCACGGTCACCAACCTGCATCTGGTGCGCCGCGTACGCCAGTCGAAGCGCAATGGCGGACGGCTCGTGGTGGTCGATCCGCTGCGCACTAAGATCGCCGAACAGGCCGATCTGCATCTGGCACCGCTGCCCGGAACCGACGTGCTGCTGGCGTGGTCGCTGGCTGCCGAACTGGAACGGCTAGGCGCGTTCGACGATGCGTTCATCGCTGCCAACGTGCTTGGCTTCGATGACTTCATGGCGGCGGCCCGCGCCTGGCCGGCGGCGCGAGCGGCACAGGCGTGCGGACTGCCCGAGGAACAGATCATCACCTTCGCGCGGTGGCTGGCCGATGCGGACCCGCTGGTGTTCGCCCCGGGCAACGGGCTGGAGCGCGGACGCAACGGTGGCAGTTCGATCCGGACGCTGATCGCGTTGCCGGCGCTGCTGGGCAAACTGGGCAAGGGCAGCGGCATCGTGCTGGGCGCCGGCAATGCATTCCCCAAGACGATGGCGCGGCTACAGCGGCCCGACCTCGCGCCGCCTGGGCTGCGCACACTGAACCTGGTCGACATGGGCCGCCACCTGGCGGACGACGACCTCGATCCGCCGCTGCGTGCGGTGTTCATCTACAACCACAACCCGATCGTCGTGCATCCCGACCAGAACCGCATGCGCCGCGGGCTGGCGCGCGACGACATCTTCACCGTCGGCATCGACGTGGCGATGACCGAGAGCATGGCGCATTGCGACATCGTGCTGCCGGCGGCAACGCACTTTGAATACGCCGATCTATACGCGTCGTATGGCCATCACTGGCTGCAACGCGCCGAGCCGGTGATCCCGCCGCTGGGCGAGTCGCTGTCGAACACCGAGATCTTCCGCCGCCTCGCCGCGCGGTTCGGCTTCGCCGATCCGTGCTTTGCCGATACGGACGAGGACCTGATGGATGCTGCCGTCGATCTGGGCGGCGTGCGCGCCAGCAAGATCCCGATCGACAGCGCAACTGAAATGAGAGGGCAGGACGACAAGCCGCTGGTCCTGTACGAAAATGTATTCCCGAACACTCCATCCGGCAGAATCGAACTGCGCTCCGAAGCGCTGGCGCAGCGTTGGGGCGTCGCGGCGCTGATGCCGCAATGGCGCGAGCCTGAGGCGGACTATCCGCTGATGCTGATCTCGCCGGCGTCGGACCGGCGCATCAGCTCGACCCTGGGTTTCGCCGGATCGCCACCGCGGCTGATGATGCATCCGCGCGATGCCCAGGTGCGCGGCCTCGCACCGGGCCGCGAGGTGAAGGTGTGGAACGGACGCGGCGAGGTGATCCTGCCGCTCGACGTCACCGATGATGTGCCGCCCGGCGTGGTTGCCAGCGAAAAAGGCACTTGGCTCGCGGCAAGCCGCAATGGCCAGACAATCTCGGCGCTGGTGTCGGCGGAGATGCGTGCCGACCTGGCCGAAGGTGCCTGCTACAACGACACGCGGGTCGAGGTCGGCTACACCTGAAATCGAACCAGCCGGCCGGTCGGCGAGCCTAGCACCTCGTCGTCGCGCATCACCGTGAGGCCACGGACGATGACGCTGACCGGCCAGCCCGTGATGTCCATGCCGGCGAATGGCGTCCAGCCGCAGGGCGAGACGATCCACGACTCCTCGATGCGCCGGCGCTTCTGCATGTCCACCAGGGTGAAATCGGCATCATAGCCGGCGGCCAGCCGTCCCTTCCCGACCACGCCATAGACCCGCGCCGGCCCAGCGCACATCAGGTCCACCATGCGGGTCAGCTTCAGCCGGCCAGCGTTCACGTGGTTCAGCATCACCGGGACGATGGTCTGCACGCCGGTGAGCCCGGCCGGGCAGTCCGGCCACGGCAACAGCTTCTTGTCGCGCGCATGCGGGGCGTGGTCCGAGCCGACCGTATCCACGGTGCCGTCGTTGATCGCGCGCCACGCCGCTTCCAGGTGGTGTGGCCCTCGGATCGGCGGGTTCATCACGCCGAAGCCCTTCAGGTTGTCGTAGCAGTCCGGCGCCACCTGGGTCAGGTGGTTCACCAGCACCTCGCAGGTCGCCAGGTCGCGGAAGTCCTTCAGATAGTCGAGTTCCTCCACGGTGGAGACGTGCAGGATATGCGCTGGCCGCCCGGTCGCGCGCGCCAGCGCCATCAGCCGACGCGTGCCGAGGAAGGCAGTCTCCTCGTCGCGCCACTCCATGTGCCGGCGATAGGGGTCACCCGACTTGAACAGGTGCCTGCGGTCCTGCAGGCGGTATTCGTCCTCGGAGTGATAGGCGATGCGCCGGCGGCCGGACCGCATCACCCGCTCCAGGTGTTCGTCGTCTTCCACCAGCAGATCGCCGGTGGAACTGCCGGCGAAGATCTTGATGCCGCACACCCCGCGCCCGAGCTCCAGCTTCGCCAGCTCCGGAATGTTCTGCTTGGTGCCGCCGACATAGAGGCCGATGTCGCACCAGGCCGCGTGCTCGACGTAATCCTGCTTCCACGCCAGTTTCTCGGCATCGACGATCGAGGGCGCCGTGTTGGGCATGTCGAACACCGCCGCGAGCCCGCCCAGCACCGCGGCACGCGTGCCGGTGGGGATCGTTTCCACCGCCTTGTCGCCCGGATCGCGCAGGTGCACGTGCGGATCGATCAGCCCGGGCAGCACATGCAGCCCCTTGGCGCTGATCACCTCGTCGGCGGTGGCGTCCGCCGCGACACCCAAAGCGGCGATGCGGCCGTTGCGCACGCCGACATCGGTGGCCTCGACGCCCCAGGGCAGCACACAGGTGCCGTTGCGGATCAACAGGTCGAAATGAGCTGGCATGGCCCGAATCCCTCAGCTTGCCGCAACATAGCACCGGACCCAGCTTAGGCAGAGACCGCCGGGAGGAAGCCGATGCCTGTCCCGAGGGTGAGCTCCGTCCTGGAGACCTCGCTCTACGTCACCGATCTGGATCGCTCCTGCGCCTTCTACGAGCGCGTATTCGGCTTCGAGCGCTTCGTGCATGACGGCCGCATGTGCGCGCTTGGCGTGCCCGGCAGCCAGGTGCTGCTGCTGTTCCACCACGGCAGCACCGACCAGCCGGCGCCGGTGCCGGGCGGGTTCATCCCGCCGCACCACGGGACCGGTGCGCTGCATCTCTGCTTCGGCATCCCATTCGGCGAGGTCGCCGCCTGGGAGGAGCACCTGAAGCGCCAGGAGATCGAGGTGGAAAGCCGCATCCGCTGGGCGCGTGGCGGCACCAGTCTGTATTTCCGCGATCCCGACGGCCATTCGCTGGAGGTCGCGACGCCGGGGCTCTGGCCGAATCACTGAATGACGGGACGGTGGTGGGTTCTCGGCAGCCTGACCGCCGTCGGGCTGCTGATACTGCTGGCGCTGGGCACCGCGGCGCTCCCATGGCTGCTGCCCGGCGAGGATGCCTCCGGCCGCCGCATCGCTGCTGCGGCGATCTTCGCCGCCAGCTATCTCGCACTGGCGACCGGCAAGGTACCGGGCCTGTCGATCGATCGCGCCGGCGTTGCCCTGGTCGGCGCCTGCCTGATGGTGGCGTCCGGCGTGGTCTCGCTGGAAGACGCGTACCGCGCGGTGGATCTGGGCACTATCACGCTGCTGCTCGGCATGATGATCGTGGTCGCCAACCTGCGCATCTCGGGCTTCTTTGCCCTGGTGAACGCCTGGGTGGCGCGGCATGTGCATCGACCGGTGCTGCTGCTGGCTGCGATCGTCGTCGTGTCCGGCCTGTTCTCCGCCTTCCTGGTCAACGATGCGATCTGCCTGGTGATGGCGCCGCTGGTGCTGGAGCTGACACTCGGCTTGGGGCGCAATCCGGTGCCGTATCTGCTGGCCGTGGCGATGGCGTCGAATGTCGGCTCGACCGCGACGATCACCGGCAATCCGCAGAACATGATGATCGGCAGCTTCTCGCAGATCCCCTATGCGCAGTTCGCTACTTCACTGGCGCCGGTGGCGCTGATCGGACTGGTGCTGACGATCGCGCTGCTGGCTTTGGTGCATCGGCGCGATCTGCGCGCGCTTGGCCGCGTTGGCCGCGCGCCGCGGGTGCGCGTGAACCGCGTGCTGGTGATCCGCTCGCTGCTGGCGACCGCGCTGGTGGTGGCGCTGTTCTTCGCCGGGCAGCCGCCGGCCAAGGCGGCGATCATCGTCGGCGCGCTGCTGCTGCTGACCCGGCGCGTGAAGAGCACGCGCGTCTACAGCGAAATCGACTGGTCGCTGCTGCTGATGTTCACCGGGCTGTTCATCATCGTCGCGGGCGCCGAACGCGAACTGCTGACGCCGGATGTCGTCGCCGCGGTGGGAGAGTTGCATCTGGCCTCGACGCCGATGCTCGCCGGCGTGACGGCGGTGCTGTCGAACCTGGTGAGCAACGTGCCGGCGGTGCTGCTGCTGAAGCCCTTCGTGGCGGCGCTGCCGGAGCACGGCCAAGCGTGGCTGGTGGTCGCGATGGCATCGACGCTGGCCGGCAACTTCACTGTGCTGGGCTCGATCGCCAATCTGATCGTGGTCGAGAAGGCGGCGCGTCGCGGCGTGGTGATCGGCTTCTGGGACTACTTCCGCGTCGGTGCACCGCTGACGGTGCTGACGCTGGTCGTGGGAACGCTGTGGCTGATGTGGCGTTGAGCACGCGACACAATCAGGAGGGCACGATGGATCGCATCCGGGTGCTGGAAGAGAAGCTCTGGTCGGAGGTCCCCGGCGACGTCATCGAGGAAGCCAAGCAGGCGGCGAAAACCGAGCCGAGCTGGATCGCGATGCAGGGCAACGGCCATGTCGTTGCAATGACCGCGCCGGGCAGTCCGGATGCCGCGACCGGCGACGTGATCTACATCGCCGAGGTCAGCCCGGAGCGAGGGGGCTAGGCCGTTCACCGGCGGCGAGGCGCGCGTCAAGCGCCTCGATCGCCGCCGGCAGGTCGGCGATGCTGTCGATCACCATGTCGGCATCGCGCAGTTCGGCGGCCGCTTTTTGCCGCAATCGGGTGCGCTCCGCATCTGAGAGTGCGGCCAGTTCCTCGGCTGACAGGCCCACGGCGTTGCCGGTCAGCGCGATGCCGACGGTCCAGGTGCCGGCCGCCCTGCCCTCGCCGATCCCGGGTGCCGTGTCGTCCACCTTCACCACGCTCGCCGCCGGCCAGACACCCAGCTTCGCCATCGCGTACCACATCATCAGCGGTGTCGGCCTGCCCGCGGGCAGGTCGCCGGCGCACACCGTCAACTCCGGCGCATAGCCGGCCGCCGCGGCGATCGGTTCCACCACGTCCATGATCGGCCGCGTGTAGCCGGTGGTGCCGGCGATGCGAATGCCACGTGCGCGGAGCGAGTCGATCGCGACGGTGGCGCCGGGGATGATGTCGGCGTGGTCGCGCACCGCGGCGATGTTCATCGGCTCGAACACCTGGAAGATCGCGTCCACGTCGCCTTCGCTGAAGTCGCGGCCGTGTCGCGTGCGCCACGCGGCGGCGACGGATGGTGCCTGGCCGACGGCGCGGATGTGGTCCCACTTCGCCATGCCCATCGGGCCACGCGCATCGGCGATGCTGACCGTGACGCCGAACTGCGCGAAGGCGCGCACGAAGGCGCCCATCGGCGCGCGGCTGCCGTGGTCCACCACGGTGCCTGCCCAGTCGAGAACCGCCGCCTGTATCTTCATGGTTGCCTCGTTCGCGTCATCCGCTCAGCATCGCATGATGCAGGACCGCAGCGAAGGCGACATCAACCTGGGCGACGCGCGCGCCGCCTGGCAGCGCGACTATATTGACGCCGAGACACGTGCGCTGCTGGAGGAGGACTCACGCTGGTTCCTGCACCAGGCGCTGTCCACGCCATGCCTGAACGTGGTGGAGCGCGCGGAAGGCATCTACCTGATCGACACCGCTGGTCGGCGGATCATGGATTTCCACGGCAACACGGTGCACCAGGTCGGCTACGGCCATCCGCGCGTGGTCGAGGCGGTGACGCGGCAGCTCGCCAACCTGCCGTTCTCGCCCCGCCGCTACACCAACCGCGCGGCGATCGAGCTGGCGCGGCGGCTGGCGGAAATCGCGCCGGGGCGGCTGAACAAGGTGTTGTTCGCGCCGTCCGGGACCGCGGCGATCGGCATGGCACTGAAGCTGGCACGGCACGCGACCGGTCGGCACAAGACGCTGTCGATGTGGGACGCGTTCCACGGCGCGTCACTCGATGCGATCTCGGTCGGTGGCGAAGCGATCTTCCGCCGCGATGCAGGTCCGCTGCTGCCCGGGACCGAGCATGTGCCGCCGCCGGCAATGGCGGCGCGCTTCTTCGGCTCGCATGAGCGGCTGGCCGACTACATCGACTACGTGCTGGAGGTGCAGGGCGACGTCGGCGCGGTGATTGCGGAGCCGGTGCGCTGGACAACATTGGAGGCGCCACCTGCGGATTTCTGGCCGCGCGTGCGGGCAAGCTGCGACCGATACGGCGCGCTGTTGGTGTTCGACGAGATCCCAAGCTGCCTCGGGCGCACCGGCACGATGTTCGCCTGCGAGCAGATGGGCTGCGTTCCTGACATGCTGGTGCTGGGCAAAGGGCTCGGGGGCGCCGTGTTCCCGATGGCAGCGCTGATCGCGCGCGAGGATCTGGATGTCGCTGGCGATCGCGCGCTGGGGCACTACACGCATGAGAAGAGCTCGGTCGGCTGTGCCGCGGCACTCGCCACGCTGGATGCGATCCGCGACGAGGGGCTGCTGGAACGCTCGCGCGAACTCGGTGCCTATGGCTTGCAGCGGCTGCGCGACATGGCGGGCGTTCGGGTGGCGCGTGGGATGGGCGTGTCGTTCGGTGCCGAGGTTGAAGATGCGTCGTTCGCGGAAGCAGTGATGTACCGGTGTCTGTCGGGTGGGCTGAGCTTCAAGGTCGGCGGCGGAAATGTGCTGACGCTTTGCCCACCGCTGACGATAACGCGCACCGAGCTGGATGCGGCGTTCGATATTCTGGCCGCGTCGTTGGGAACTGCTTAGGCCCGCTTCGGCGCCCCTTTCTCAAACCAATCTTGATAACTATCATCGCTGGCGGACATCGTAGCGCAATCGCATGATGTCGCAGAGACGAAGCGCCGTTCAGATAAGGTGCCGACACAAAAAGGGGGCTCACATGGTATGGACTTCGTGCAACCGGGTGCTGCGACAGACCCTTCTCCTGGGAGTGATGCTGTCAGCAGCGCAGCCATTGGCTGCGGCAACGCTCGGACCGGTCACCGATCCGATTGGTGTGGTACGCATTCCCAAAGGTGCGCCGATCCAGATCGGCGCCTACTGGGTGATGTCCGGCCCGGACACCGCCATGGGCATCGATTCCAAGCGTGGTGCCGAATTGGCTTTCCGGGATATCGGCAACAAGCTGCTGGATCATCCAATCAAGTTCACCGTCGAAGACGATCAATGCAACGCTGAGGGCGGTCAGACCGCAGCGACCAAGCTGGCGGCCAACCCGCAGCTACTCGCCGTGTTGGGCGGTGCCTGCTCATCGGCTGCGACACCTGCCGCACCCATCTTGTGGCAGCAGGGCATAACGAATGTCTGCAACGCCTGCTCGGCGCCGGCGCTGACGGCGTCGGACCGCGGCCCACAGTATACGGGCTTCGGGCGCACGATCGCCAGCGATATCGATCAGGGCGCGTCAGATGCCAAATACGTATTCACGGTTCTGAAGGCGAAGACCGTCGTCGCCGTTCACGACGGCAGCCCCTACGCACAACAATTGGCCGCCGTCATGGCGAAGAGCTTCGACGCGATGGGCGGGAAGGTCCTGTCCACTGAAGCCATCGCGCCAACCGATGTGGATATGCATCCAGTGCTGACTAAGATCGCCGCGGCGAAGCCGGATGTGATCTACATGCCCATCTTCGTTGCGGCCGCTGCCCAGATGTTGCGACAGGCCAAGGGTATTCCGGGACTGGAGAAGGTGACGTTGATTGGCGGCGGGTCACTGGCGGCCGCGCAGTTCATCGAAGCTGCCGGCCCGTCCGTGGTCGGATTCCAGATCTGCTACCCTGACGTTTCCGTCGATACCATGGGCAAGGGCTATCCGTCGTTTGTCGAGGAATACAAGAAGGCCTACGGCGAAGCGCCCATCTCCGGGTATCATGCGAATGCCTACGATGCAGCAGAGATGGTCATCAGGGCTCTCCCCAAGGTGGCCAAAGCGGATAGCGAGGGCAATCTTTACGTCGGTCGACAGGCGTTGAAGGACGCCGTCTTCGCTGAGAGGTTCGATGGACTCAGCGGGCCCATCGGATGTGACGCGTATGGGCAATGCGCGAAGTTCAAGCCCGCCGTGTATGAATTCGTTTCCGCCGATCCTCGGACGTTCTCAATGGGCAAGAACCCGAAGAAGGTCTGGCCGTAAGATCACGACTTCACGAACAACCGGCGTGGAACGCTCGCCAGGCATTCCACGCCGGTCTCGGTGATCACGATGCTTTCGGTGATCTCCAGCCCCATCGATTCCAACCACAGTCCCGTCATGAAATGGAACGCCATGCCGGGCTGGAGCACTGTTCTGTCGCCTCGCCGGAGGCTCATGGTGTGCTCACCCCAGTCCGGTGGATAGCCCAGCCCGACAGAATATCCGGTTCGGTTGTCCTTCACGAAGCCATGTCGCCCGATCACGCCAAAGAAGGCGTTGGCGATGTCTTCGCAGACATTACTCGGCCTGGCCGCTGCCAGTCCCGCATCCATGCCCTCGAGTATAGCCTTCTCCGCATCCAGGAACCGCTGAGGAGGGGCGCCCAGAAAGACCGTGCGGGCGAGAGGACAATGATAGCGCCGGTAGCAGCCGGCGAGTTCGAAGCAGACCCCTTCGCCTGCCAGAACCGGCGTGTCGTCCCATGTCAGATGCGGAGCAGCGGCATCAGCGCCGGACGCGATCAGAGGAACAATTGCTGGATAGTCGCCGCCGTAGCCTTCAACCCCGCGAATGCCGCTGTCATAGACTGACGCGACGAGATCGCACTTCCGCATGCCGGGCTCGACGGTCTCGACTGCACGATCCAGCATTGCACTGACAATCCGACCGGCGCGGCGCATGTAGTCGAGTTCCGCGGGACTCTTCACTGCACGCTGCCAGTTGACCAGCAGGTGTGCATCGACGAAACGAGCGTCTGGCAGATGAGAGATCAGCGACGCGTAGGCCGCTGCCGTGAACCAGTAGTTGTCCATTTCGACCGCGATGCTGGCGCGAGCCCAGCCGCGATCCTTGATCAGCAGAGACAGATGATCCATCGGATGGCGCACTGCGCTCTGCACATAGTCATCCGGATAGCATGCGATGCAGTCATGCCGCAGCCAGGTCGTGCGTTTCGCACCATTGGAATCCTGTGCGCGGCCATACCAGATGGGTTCACCTTCGGCCGGCACCAACACACATTGATGCACGTAGAACGACCAGCCGTCGTAACCGGTCAGCCAATGCATGTTCGCGGGATCCGTTACGACCAGCAACGTGATCCCGGAACGCGCCATCGCTGCCCGCGTTCGCACGAGGCGATCCGCGTATTCAGCGCGTGAAAAACTGAGCTTCGGTTCGGTCACGAACGTGCCGGCTCAGCTCCGACACCGAAATCGACGAGTTGGCGCAGGACGTTGCCCTCTTTCAGCCTGGCATAGCCTTCGTTGATCTCGTCAAGCCTGATATGGCTGGTGATCAGGTGATCAAGCTTCAGATGGCCCTTTTTCCAGGCATTCAACAAGCGCGGCATGTCGACACGGAAGCGGTTGCTGCCCATCGAAGATCCCTGAATTTTCCTCTCCCGCAGGAAGTCGTAAGCGTGCAGCTCGATCTTCATGCCGAATGGCACCATGCCGATGATGGTTGCCGTGCCGCCCGGGCGCAGGCATTCGAAGGTTTGCTCCGCCGTCTTCTTCAGACCCACGGCCTCGAACGCGTATTCCACACCGCCGCCGGTCAGTTCCTTGATTGCCTCGACCGGATCGGCGTTGCTGGCGTTGATGACATCGGTTGCGCCCATCGCTTTGGCGGTATCGAGCTTCGATGAGATGGTATCGACCGCGATGATCCGGTCGGCGCCCGCTATCGCCGCGCCGTTCACCGCGGACAGGCCGATGCCGCCGCAACCAAACACGGCCACCGTGCTTCCCGCGGTAACCTTTGCCGTATTGATCACCGCCCCGGCACCGGTGATGACGCCGCAGCCGACGAGTGCGGCGCGATCGAGCGGGATCTCCGGGCCGATCTTCACCACGGCGTTCTCGTGAACGAGCATCTGTTCGGCGAAGGTAGAGAGATTGAAGCATTGCACGACCGGCTTGCCGTTCAGGAACAGCCTCTGCGCTTTCCCGGGGGGCATTTTGACTGAGGTATTGTCACAGAGATTAGGGCGGCCGGTTGTGCAGTAGTAACAGGTTCCACAGAACACCGAAGTACACGTGATGACCTTGTCGCCAGGACTGACGTAATTGACCTCGCTGCCGACCGCCTCCACCACTGCCGACGCCTCGTGCCCGAGCACGCACGGGGTCGGCATCGGGTACAGACCTTCGATGAAGTGCAGGTCGCTGTGGCAGAGACCGGTAAAGGCGGTACGCAGCAGGACCTCGTGAGGGCCGGGCTTTGCAATCTCAAGGTTCTCGATCGCCAAGGGCTGATGCGCCTCGTACATAACGGCGGCTCGCATGTGCTGTCCCTCCTGCCTGGCCCGGGTGTCCCGGTGCGGGCCGAGAAGATCATCGATCCGGGTGCCCCGCAACTTGTGCCGGCCCGTGACGGGATGGGTCATGCCTACCGAGTGCTGGTATAAGGAAATCGACCGAGAACGTTGGCAAGGTGCGCCGATGAAGGCTTTCCTGGCACTGCTGGCCCTGCTTCAGACAGCCGGCGTGAATGTCGACCGGGTCAGTATTCCGGGTCCTGATGGCGTCACGCTTGCGGCAGCGCTTGTGCGGCCTGCCGAGAAGGCAACGGCGCCATCGGTTGTGGCGCTCCATGGTTGCGGCGGCCCCTTCCCTGCCCGAGATGGCCAGTGGGCGATCGCACTGGCCAAGGCAGGCCACGTGGTGCTGTTGCCGGACAGCTTTGGCTCCCGCGGGCTCGGCTCCCAGTGCGGGACAAAAGAACGGACGGTGACGCCAGAAGGACTGCGGCGTCTGGATGCCATCGCTGCTGCTGAGTGGCTGCGCTCGGTACCGGGGTTACCGGACGGCGGCATTGACCTGATCGGCTGGTCCAACGGCGGCAGCACAGTGCTGGAGGTCACGCGCGTGCGCGGTGACCTGCCCGCCGGTCTGTTCCAGCGCTTCGTGGCGTTCTATCCCGGCTGTCCGACACGGGAAGAGGACGCAACATGGGAGCCGGTGGGACCCATGCTGATCCTCATGGGCGAGGATGACGATTGGACGCCAGCGCCCCCGTGCCATCAACTCGCGGGCAGGTTCCCGGCGCGTATAACCATGATTGCCTATCCCGGCGCCTATCACGACTTCGATGTGCCCGACCGACCGGTGACGGTGCGCGGCAACGCCGCCACCGCGGCGAATGGCCAGGCGCATGTCGGAACGAACGAGCCAGCCCGTGTCGATGCACTGGCTCGTGTGCCGGCATGGCTGCAAGGCAGGTGATAGACTAAAGCGGCTTGAGTGGAGGCGTCTCGCCGGCGGGCAATGGCACGCCGTCCACGTTCAGCACCATCGACACCAGGCTGTAATAGCCGACAGCGCCGATCAGATCGATCGCACCCCGCTCGCCGAAGCGGTTCTTGATGCGCGCGAAGTTGCCATCCGACACCGAGCCGCTCGCCAGCAGCTCGGAGCAGTAGTCGTACACCTCTGCCTCGTCGTCCGACATGCCCTGCGGCCGCGTGCCGGCAGCGATCGCGTCACAGATCGCCGGCTTCAGCCCCGCGTCGATCGCCAGCTTGCGATGCGCATAGAACTCATACTGCGCCGTCCATTTGCGCCCGGCCATGATGATCGCCATCTCGTTCAGCCGCGGCGGAATGCAACTCGAGTAGCGCACATAGGCGCCGACGCGCTGCACCAGGTCGCACAGATCAGGACTGCGCAGCAGCGCGTTGAACGGACCGCGCAGACCGGCGCCGCGCGGCCCGGACTGGATCGCGTCCGCCACCTTCTTCTGCTCCGGCGTCATGCTATCCGGGCTAAGTTCCTTGAAGCGTCTCTCGGCCATCATGTCCTCCGTTACGGCGATGCCAGGATCAGCCCACCATCGACGATGATCTCGGTCCCGGTGATGTAGTTGGCCTCGTCCGAGGCCAGGAACAGCACAGCATGCGCCACATCCCAGGCAGTGCCCATGCGCCCCATCGGCGTGCGCGCATTGCGGCTGGCGATCAGCGCCGCGGCGTCGTTGCCGCCGACGGTGCGTGCCAGGCGATACTCCACCAGCGGCGTGTGCATCAGTCCCGGCACCACGGTGTTGCAACGGATGCCCTTCTTCACATAAGCGCCGGCGGTCGAGCGGGTGAACTGGATCACCGCCGCCTTGCTCGCGCTGTAGCCCACGTGCACGCGGCCGCCGTGGCCGTCGTTGCGCAGCCCCGCAACCGACGACAGGTTGACGATGGCGCCCTTGCCCTGCCCTTCCATCACCGGCAGGACGTATTTGCAGCCGAGGAACACGGTCTTCAGGTTGGTGTCGATCTGCTGGTCCCAGACCTCCTCGGGCATCGACACCGGATCGCCAGGCGCCGAACCGCCAACATTGTTCACCAGGATGTCGATCTTCTGGAAACGGTTCAGGCAGGCCTGCACCATCTCCTGCACTTCGGCCGCGACCACCATGTTGCACTGGTGCACCGCGCAGGTGCCGCCCTCGCCTTCGATGATCTGCCGCGTCTCGTCAGCCGCCGCCTGGTTGATGTCCACCAGGAACACGGCGGCCCCCTGGCGGGCAAGCAGCGTGGCAGTCGCCTTGCCGTTGCCCCAGCCGGGGCCGACCGAACCAGCGCCGGTGACGATCGCCACCTTGTCCTTCATGCTGAGCATGCGATCTCCTTCAGGCCGCCGTGGTCTCCGGCACCTGCTGCTTCTTCGATTGGCGCCATTCCTCGAAGCGCTGCATCACCGCGAAGAACGACGGCACGAACAGCACCGCAAGACACGTCGAGGCGAGCATGCCGCTGAGCACCGCGAGGCCCAGCGAGATGCGCGCGCTCGCCCCGGCGCCGGTGGCAGTCACCAGCGGCGCCACGCCCAGGATGAACGCGAACGAGGTCATCAGGATCGGCCGAAACCGCGTGCGCGCTGCATCCACCGCCGCCTGCACGATCGGCACGTTGCCCAGTATGCGCCGCTCGCGTGCCACCTCGACGATCAGGATCGCGTTCTTCGCCGACAGCGCGATCAGCAGCACGAGGCCGATCTGGGTATAGAGGTTGTTGGGCAGCCCGACGCTGTTCAGCGCGATCACCGGGCCGATCAGCGACAACGGCACAGCCAGAAGCACCGACAGCGGCGCGATCCAGCTCTCGTACTGGCCAGCCAGGCACAGATACACCAGCAGCATGCCGAGACCGAACACGTAGAAGATCTGGTTGCCGACAAGCTTCTCCTGATAGGACATTGCGGTCCATTGGAAGCCGGAGCCTCGCGGCAATGTCCGGTTGGCGATCTGCTCCATCAGGTCCAGCGCCTCACCCGAACTAAAGCCCTGCGCCGGTCCACCGACGATGCTCGCGGTGGGATACAGGTTATACAGCCCGACCAGCGACGGACCCACCATCGGCTCGATCGTCACCAGCGTGCCGAGTGGCACCATCTTGTTGTCCTGGCTGCGTACGTAGAGGTTCTCGACATCCCCAGGCCGCAGCCGGAATTTGGAATCGGCCTGCACGTAGACCTGGAAGGTGCGGCCGAACTTGTTGAACTGGTTGACATAGGTCGATCCGACGTAGCCCGCCAGCACGTTGAACACGTCGCCAACCGAGACGTTCAGCGTTTCGGCCTTCACCCGGTCCACGTTCACCCGCAGTTGCGGGACGCCGGCTCGGAAGGTGGTGTTCAACCGCTGCAGGCCGGTCTGCGTATTGCCGTCGTGCACGATGGTCTGGGCCATGGTCTGCAGCTTGGCGTAGTCGAAACTGCCGTCGCGCATCTCGAGCTGCATGGTGAAACCGCTGGCGTTGCCGATGCCCTGGATCGGCGGCGGGATGAGCACCAGCGTGGCCGCGTCCTCCAGCTTGTCGAGCGCGCGTTGCAAGTTGTTGTAGACCGATCGCAGGTCGGCGCCGCTGCCCGGCTTGCGCAGGCTCCAGTCCTTCAGGATCACGTAGGCGACGCCGGCGTTGGCCAGCGTGGCGCTGTTGTCCAGCACCGAGATGCCGCTGATCGATACCACCTGATCGACGCCGGGCACGCCGAGGGCGATCTTGGTCACCTGATCGAGCACCTGCTGGGTGCGGCCGGTCGCGGCGCCGTCCGGCAGCTGCGCCGCCACCATCACGTAGCCCTGGTCCTCGATCGGGATGAACGATGTCGGCAGCGACGCGATGCCCCAGCCGCCGATCCCCGCGATGACCAGCGCGAGAACCACCATGATGCTGCTGCGGCGCACCATCGTGCCGATCAGCCAGGCGTAGCCGTTCTCCACCGGCTGATACACACGGTTGAAGCCCCGGAAGAAGAAGTTGCGCTTCTCCGGTGGCACCGGCATGCGCAGCCACATTGCGCACTGGGTCGGCTTCAGCGTCGCGGCGTTGATCGCGCTGATCAGTGCGGTCGCCGCGATCACCAGTGCGAACTGCGCGTACATCTGCCCGGTGAGCCCAGGCAGGAAGGCGGCCGGTATGAACACCGACATCAGCACCAGGGTGATGCCGATGATCGGCCCGAACAACTCGTCCATCGCCTTGATGGCGGCGTCGTGCGGCGAAAGCCCGCGCTCGATGTGGTGCGCCACGCCCTCGACGATGACGATCGCATCGTCCACCACGATGCCGATCGCCAGGATGATCGCGAACAACGTGGACAGGTTCACCGTGAACCCAAGGGCCGCCATCGCAGCGAAGGCGCCGATGATGGTCACCGGCACGGTGGTTGCCGGCACCAGCACGGCACGCCAGTCCTGGAGGAACACCAGGATGACGATCAGCACCAGCACTGCGGCTTCCAGCAGCGTCTTGTACACCTCGCTGATCGAGGCGTTGACGAACCGCGTGGTATCGAACGGCACGCCCCAGCTCAGGCCCTGCGGGAACGATTTGGCGAGCTCCGTCATCCGACCCTCGACGAGCTTCGCCACGTTCAGCGCGTTCGCCGTCGGCAGCTGGTAGATCGCGATGCCGGCCGAGGGCTTGCCGTTCAGCCGCGACGACTGCGAGTAGGTCTGCGCGCCAAGTTCGACGCGGCCGACATCCTTCACCCGCGTGATCTGCCCGCCGTTGGAGCTGTCCACCTTGACGATGATGTTGGCGAACTCGGCCGGATCCATCAGCCGGCCTTCGATGTTCACGGTGTACTGGAACACCTGTCCCGACGGCGCCGGAGGTGCGCCGACCTGCCCCGCCGTCACCTGCTGGCTCTGCTGCTGGATCGCGTGGATCACGTCCTCGGGCGCCAGCCCGCGCGCCTGGAGCGTCTGCGGATCGAGCCAGATGCGCATGGAGTACTGGCCGACGCCGAACACATTGACGTTGCCCACACCAGGCAGGCGGGCAAGTTCCGGCACCAGGCTGATCGTCGCGTAGTTGCTGAGGAACAGGCTGTCGTAGCGTCCGTCCGGCGAGGTCAAGGTGACGATCTGCAGAATCGAGGTCGACTTCTGCTGCACCGTGACGCCCTGCACCTGCACCGCCTGCGGCAGCGACGCCATCGCCTGGGACACGCGGTTCTGCACCAGCACCTGCGCGAAGTTCAGGTCGGTGCCGATGTCGAAGGTGACGATCAGCGAGTAGGTACCGTCTGACGCGCTGGTGGACTGCATATACAGCATGCCCTGCACGCCGTTCACCTGCTGCTCGATCGGCAGCGCCACGGTATTCATCACCGTGTCGGCACTGGCGCCGGGGTACATCGTGGTGACCGACACCGTCGGCGGCACCACGTTGGGGTATTGCGCGACCGGCAGCGTGAACAGCGC
Organism: Acetobacteraceae bacterium; assembly: GCA_035701785.1. Taxonomy (GTDB): domain Bacteria; phylum Pseudomonadota; class Alphaproteobacteria; order Acetobacterales; family Acetobacteraceae; genus JAMXLO01. The sequence goes on from DASSRN010000578.1 coordinate 21,200, forward strand.
CACGCCGCCGACCAACACGATCACGATGGCCAGCACATTGGCCAGCACCGGCCGTTCGATGAAGAATTTCGAGATCATCGGTCGTACCGTTACGATTTGCCGGGCGGATCAGCCTCCGCCGCGAGCGTCGTCATCTGCGGCGCGACCTTCTGCCCGGGCACCGCCTTCTGGTTGCCGCTGACCACCACAAGGTCGTCGGCGGTGAGCCCCGACGAGATCACCCGCAGCTTGCCCTCGAGCTGACCCACCTGCACGGTCTTCTGCTGCACCACGTTGTCCTTGTCGACGACCAGCAGGTAGCTGCCAGCCTGATCCGACCCCAGCGCTTCGTCCGGCACCAGCAGCGCGGTCGCCTTCTCCAGCGCCAGCGGGATGCGGATACGCAGGAACATGCCCGGCAGCATGGCGCGCTTGCCGTTCTCCAGGATGCCGCGCGCCGACAGCGTGCCGGTGGAGGTGTCGAGGGTCGGCGCGACGTAGTCGAGCTTGCCGACATGCGGATAGCCGTCCTCCGTCATCAGCCCGACCTCGACCGGCACGTTCCTGATGTCGCGCGGCGTCATGCCGCGCGCGGCCATCGCCGCCTTGATGCGCAGCACCTGCTGCTCGCTGACGGTGAACGTGACGTAGATCGGATCGAGCTGCACGATGGTGGCGAGCTTGGTGGGGCCGGCGACACCGACCAGCCCGCCGATCGACACCAGGTGCGCGCTGACCACGCCAGTGAACGGCGCGGTCACCCGCGTGTAGCCGAAATTGATGGCCGCGATGGTCACGCCGGCCTGATTGTTCTGCAGCTGCGCCTTGTCGGAATCGAGCTTGGCGCGGGCCTCGTCCACCTTCGACTGCGACGCGAAGTCGCTCTTGCCCAGGGTGAACTGGCGGTAGTACTCGGCCTCGGCTTGCACCAGGTCGGCCTGCGTCGCGGCCTGCGTGGCTTCTGCCTGCTTCAACTGCGCCTCGTAGGGCGCCGGCTCGATCACGAACAGCGTGTCGGCCTGCTTCGCTTCGGCACCGTCCTGGTAGTTGATCTCCTGGAGGTAGCCCTGCACCCGCGCCTCGAGGTCCACCTGGTTGTATGCGGTCGCGTTGCCGGTGACCTCGAGATAGGGCAGCACGTCCTTGCTGGCCGGCTTGGCAACATTGACGCGCGCCGGGGGCGGCGGAACGTAGGCGTTTTCTTTCTTACACCCCGCGATTGCCGCGAGCGTCAGGCTCAACAGCAGGCAGGCGGGCCGCAACGTCGTGCGCACGAGATTCCCCCATCGTCGCCGTGCGCAGTTCACCCGATTTTGAGCCGCGGCGAAAGCGCTTAACGATTGCCGCAATGAAGCTGGCGGCCCCGCCCGGCATCAGGAACATCACCGCGATCAGGATCACGCCGTAGACCGCACCGGGCGCCGCCTTCGACACCTTCTCGGCGACGTTGGGCACGAATTCGATGAAGAAGCCGCCCAGGATGGCGCCGCCGATCGAGGACACGCCGCCCACCACGAGCCCGACGAACAAGTAGATGGAAACGAAGATGTTGAAGCTGTCCGGTGCGACGAACTGCACCACGATGGCGCCCAGCGAGCCGGCCACGCCGGTGAACAGCGCGCTGAGCGCGAAGGTGCGGGTCTTCAGCAGTGCGATGTCGATGCCCATCGCCTCGGCTGCCAGCGCATGGTCGCGGATCGCCATCATTGCGCGGCCGATACGCCCGCGCACGATGTTCCAGGCCAGCAGGAACAACAGCGCGCCGACGGTCAGGCTGAAGATGTAGAGCCACGCGTCGGGCGACATATCCAGGCCGAACGGCGGATCGGGCTTGTCGATCACCAGCCCCTGGACGCCGCCGGTCCATTGCTCCAGCGCGTCGTGCTTCAGCACCTGCGGCACCGCAACGGCGAGCGCGAAGGTGGTCAGCGCGAGGTAGAGGCCGGCCAGCCGCAGCGCGGGCAGTCCGATCAGGAAGCCGAAGGCCGCGCAGATGATTGCCGAAACCGGCAGCGTCGCCCAGTACGGCACCTGATACTGGTACATCAGCACGGCCGTGGTGTAGGCACCGATCGCGTAGAACGCCCCGTGGCCCAGCGAGATCTGGCCGTTGAAGCCGACCAGGATCGCCAGCCCAAGGATGGCGATCGCATAGACGACGACCATGGTCAGCTGGAACAAATGGTAGTCGCTGAACAGCAGCACCGGCGCCGCGGCGGCGGCGATCCACAGCACGATGGCGATGAGGGCCTGGCGCGCCATCGGCTACACCCGGCTCAGCACGGTGCGGCCCAGCAGGCCGGACGGCTTCACCACCAGCACGGCGACGATGATCACCAGCGCCACGGTCAGCTTGAGACCGGTGCCCACCAGATAAGCGCCGGCAAGGTTCTCGATGATGCCGACGGCGAAGCCGCCAAGCACCGCGCCCAACGGGTTGTCGATGCCGCCCAGCAGCGCACCGGCGAAGGCGTACAGCAGGATGCCTGCCATCATGTTTGGATCGAGATAGACGATCGGTGCCACCATCATGCCGGCGACCGCGCCGATCGCTGCCGCCAGTCCCCAGCCCAGCGCCAGCATCCAGCCGACGCGGATGCCGACGAGGCGTGAGGACACCGGGTTGAACGCGGCGGCACGCATCGCGAGGCCCAGCTTGGTGTGTCGGAAGAACAGGTAGACCGCGACCAGCACCACCAGCGTGACGAAGAACGCGCCTAACTCGTGGCCGGAGACGTAGCCGCTGAACAGCAGCGGACCGCCGGGAAACGGCGTCGGGAAGGTCTTGATCATGTAGTCGAACATCCAGCCGGTACTGGCGTTGATGATCAGCAGCAGGCCGACGAACACGCCGACGGATGCCAGCACCGGCGCGTCCATCATCGGTCGCATGATGATGCGCTCGATCAACAGGCCGATGACGAATGACGCGATGATGGTGATGACGAACGCGACCCAGTACGGCAGGCCGGCGTTGATCAGGGTAAGGGCGATATAGGTGGACAGCGTCGCCATCTCGCCCTGGGCGAAGTTCACGTGGTGCGTCGCCTGGTAGATCATCACCAGCGCGAGCGCCACGGACGCGTATATGCCGCCGCTGGCGATGCCCGACAGCACCTGATGCAGGACGCCTTGCATCCTCAGTTGGCGGCGCGCGCGGTGCCTATCCCTGCCAGACCGACACCATATCGCGGACCTGCGGCCGGGCGGCTGGGGAGCCGCCGCCGACCTGCGTACCCAGGTACAGGAAGCCGACGATCTCGTTGTCCGGATCGAGCCCCAGTGCCTGCTTGACCGCGGTATCGTAGGCCGGTGCCCCGGTCTTCCACATTGCGCCGAAGCCCTGCGCACGCGCGGCCAGCATGATGTTCTCGGCTGCCGCAGCAGCCGACACCAGTTGCTCGACGTCAGGGATCTTGTGCCCGCGCTGGATCGCCGCGGCCGCCACAACGATGACCGGCGCCCGCATCGCCTTGTCTCGCTCGCGCTGCAGCGCTTCGTCCGACGCGCCTGGGTCCATCCGGTGCAGGCATTCGGCCATCAGTTCGCCGAACCGCTCGCGCTTCGCTTCGGGGACCACGACGAAGCGCCAGGGACGCAGCCGGCCGTGGTCGGGTGCCCGCAAAGCGCTCTGGAACATCTTGTCCAGGGCATCCTGGTCAGGCCCCGGCGAGCTCAGCTTCACCGCGGATTCCCGACCCACCAGCAGTTCCAGCGCATCCATTCCGGACTCTCCCGTTCAATGTGCAAGCGCACCGCCGGCCTTCTTCCACGCATCGATGCCGCCGTGGATGTGGCAGGCGGTGGCGAGGCCCGCGTCCTGTGCCGCCTGAACGGCCATGGCCGAGCGCTCGCCGAACGCACAATAGAACACCAGTCGCCGGTCTGTCGCGCTGGCCAGTTCGTGCAGCATGCCGCCGTCCTGGATGTTCTCCTGAAGGTCGGCATAGGGCGCGTGCAGCGAGCCTGGGATCACACCGTGCTTCTCGCGCTCGGTGCGCTCGCGCAGGTCGATGAGTGCCACGTCGCGCCGGCCAAGCAGCGCCTTCACGTCCTCTGCCGTCACCGCCCAGCCGCGGCGCGCGATCTCCTGCTGTGCCAGGCCCTGCCGCATGTTGGCAGGAACCGCGACGTCCATCATCTTCGGGTTGGACAGGTTCAGGTTGTTCATCAGCGCGACGTATTCCTCGCACGACTTCACCTGAAGGCGCGGGTTGTAGCGTTTCTCCTCGCCGATCGTGGTGACCGTGTCGCCTTTGTAGTCATGTGCCGGGAACACCATGGTTTCGTCCGGCAGACGCAGCAGGCGGTTGAAGATCGACTCGTACTGCGCGCGCGGATCGCCGTTCTGGAAATCGGTGCGCCCGGTGCCGCGGATCAGCAGCGTATCGCCGGTGAACACCCGGTCGGCCATGATGAAGCTGTAGCTGTCATCGGTGTGGCCCGGCGTGTAGGCGACATCCAGGCTGATGCCTTCGATGCCCAGGCGGTCACCCTCCGTGATCCGCATAGACACCACATCCACGCTCGACTGCTCGCCCATGACGGTGATGCAGTGGGTGCGGTCGCGCAACGCGCCGAGACCGGTGATGTGGTCGGCGTGCAGATGGGTGTCGACCGCCTTCACCAGCCTCAGGTCGAGCTCGCGGATCAGCTGAAGGTAGCGGTCCACCTTCTCCAGCACCGGATCGACGATCAGCGCCTCCCCACCGCGGCGCGAGGCGAGCAGATAGGTGTAGGTGCCGGAGGTTGCGTCGAAGAGCTGCCGGAAGATCATTTGTCCTCCTCCTTGTCTCTTGAAGAGGACAGGCTACTCTCCCGCAGCCCTCTGGCGCTAATTAATTCTGTGTCGGGTCTTAGGTCAGCGTACTCAGCCCCCGCCGTCGGCGCCGGCGAATCCGATCAGCAGCGACTCGGTCTGGTAGTAGAGGATCTCTTTCTTGTCGTTCCTGACTGGAAAACGGTAGGGGATGCGGACGGCGGTCTTCACGGACAGGGTCTGTCCCTTGAAGTCCCACTTCGCCTCGTAGCTGTTGTCCACCTCGACCTCGATGTTGCCTATGCCGGTCGTGTCGCTCGACGGGCTCGGCTGCGTCTTGAGGTCCATCTCGTGCGTGTATGGATTGAGGTTCTGGATCAGCTTGCCCAGCAGGCTTACATCGCCGTCGCTGTCGCTCATGTGTATTGTCCCCGCGTTCCAGTGGTTTGGTTCAGCCTCCGGTGGACGAATACCGTTTGGCATCATCAACCATCGTGGCGCGTACCGCGACGCGGGCAGACCGCCTATGAACTGGATCACAGCTTTACGCGACGCAATCAGATCGGCGAAAGCAGCGGCAGATCAGCGAGCAGCGCGCGCGCCTCGCGCACATCGGCGCAATCGGCAGCCTCGCGCAGCCATGGTTCGAATGCGCGCATCAGGTCCTGAGCCTCGGCGCTGCGATCTTGCCCCCTGAGCAGGCGGGCCAAGCTGGTCGACGCCCGCAGTTCGAACAAGAGTGCGGCCTGGCTGCGCGCAACCACAATCGCCTGGCGAAACGCGCTTTCTGCCTTTGCGGCATCTGTGTCGGCCAGCAGATCGCCCTTGCGGCGCAGCAGTTCGGCATCCAGGAAGCGGGCACCGGTCGCGGCAGAGAAGGCCAGCACCTCGTCGACGGTCGCCAGCGCTTCGCTGCGCCGTCCCGCCAGCGCGAGAGCGTCGGTCAGCAGGTATTTGCCGACCTGCGGGCGAATCCGCGCGCCCGACGCCTGAAGGTTGGCTACCGCGTCGGACAGCATGAGCAGACCGACATCGACATCACCCTGCTGCGCCGTGGCCCAGCCCAGCGAGCACTGGCCGATGGCAAGCAGGAAGTTGAAGCCCTGCTCCTCGCACAGGTTCACCAGCGTCCGGGCGCGCGCACCGCACCGCGGCACATCGCGCAGCACCTCAAGCGCGCGCGGCAGCAAGCTGAGCGCCAGCGCGTAGGCTGGCGACGATGCGCCGAAGCGCCGTGCCCCTTCCACGGCGGCCTCGCCCTGTGCCAGCGCCTGCGCGGTGTCGCCCAGGTGCACCAGCGCGACCCCAAGATACGCCGCGGCGACGTGCGGATCCGGTGCGATCGCCGTGTCGCGCAGCTCGTGCCGGCCGCGCGCGCACAGCGCCAGCGCCTCGGTCAGATGGTCGCGCGCCACAGCGAAGCCGCCGCGATAGTAGGCGACGATCCCCAGCCGCACTCGCCCGGCGATGGCGATGCCCACGTCGCCGCTTTCGGTCGCGAGCCCAAGCAGCTCTTCGCCGACCAGCTGCGCTGCGGCGAGTTCCGCACGCGTCTCTGCGATGATCCCCTGCGAATAGAG
>DASSRN010000579.1:0-7807 GCA_035701785.1 Acetobacteraceae bacterium
GTAGCCCTGCTGGGTGGTGAACCATTTCTCGAACACCGGTTGCGAATGCGCCCAGGCGAGGAATTTCTTCGCCGCGTCCTGGTTCTTCGAATAGCCCATCAGCATATCGGTGAACGGGCCGGGAAGATTGAACTGACCGCCGGCTCCGCCCGGGATACCGGCGTGAAGGATGTCGTCCTTCATCGGCGTTCCCTTGTCGGTGACGTAGCTGTCCGGCTTCTTCTTCGCCTCCAGGTAGATCGACGCACCGTTGTTGGTGGCGCTGATGCTGCCCGACAGGAAGGCGCGGTTGTTGCTGGTGTCGTCCCAGGCGAGCCCGCCCTCGTCCATCGTCTCCTTCCAGAGCGGGACTGCGAACTTGACCGACTCGATCGTCTCCTTGGTGTTCAGCACCACGGTCTTGCCGTCCGCTTCGACCTCCTTGCCGCCCCATGACCAGAGGTACGGATACCACCAGCCAGGCGCATCGCCGAATGTATGGCCCGCTGTCTGGCCATACGGATGTCCCGCCGCCTTCAGCTTCTTGCCGGCCGTGCGGTAGTCGTCCCAGTTCGCCGGGAACTTGTCGTAGCCAGCCTCCGCCAGCCAGGACTTGCGATAGGCGACCAGACCTCCGCCAGTGCACCAGGGCACGCCGATCCAATGGTTGTCGTAGGTGCCGACCACCGTGCAGATGTCGTAGTAGCCGCCGCCCTCCTTGCCGAGTTGTTCGGCAAGTTCGCTGACATCGGCCAGGCTCCTGGCATAGAGCTGTGGCCAGTTGTTGAGGCCCATCACGATGTCCGGTCCGGTGCCGGCCTGGATTGCGGCGGTAACGCGCGCCTGGATGTCGTTGGCGTTGATCGTCTCGACGGTCAGCTTGATGCCGAGGTCCTTCTGGCATTGCTGGGTGATCGGTCCCTTGAGCAGCACGTCGGATGCCGGCACGAAATCGGCCCAGCGCAGCCAGTGCACCGTCGCGGTTTGCGCGTAGGCCGGTGCGCGTCCGCTGGCCAGGATGCCGGCAAGCCCACCGGTTCCGGCGGCGAGCGCGCCGGCGCCCGACAACTGGGTGAACCGGCGCCGGTTGATGCGCGTCATGCTACCCTCCCTGAGACGTTCCGCGGTCGGAGCCGCGGCAGATTCTTGCGCGCCGTCGGCACGGTCGGTCAGAGCGCCGCCTCGGTCTCGTTGTCGAAGAAGTGCACCCGCGCGGGATTGAGCGTCAGGCGCAGCTTTTCGTGCATACGGGCGGCGACGGATGGATCGACCGACGCCACCATCGTCGACGATCCCACGGCCACATCGAGCAGGGTTTCTGAGCCAAGCCGCTCGACCACTTCGATCACCGCATCGAAGCTCAAGCCATTGGCATCCGCAGCGTCGGCGATACGCACGTCCTCCGGACGGACCCCCAAAGTCACCTGCCTGCCGACGCTGGCACCGAGACGCGGCCCGATCGGGGCAGGCACCTTGATGCGGATGCCGTCGCCTTCCGCCCACAGCCCGCCGTCACCCGCCGCGATGCGCACGTCGACGAAGTTCATCGCCGGCGAGCCGATGAAGCCGGCGACGAAGCGGTTCGCCGGGCTGTTGTAGAGGTCGATCGGATCGCCGACCTGCTGCACCCTGCCGTCGCGCATGACCACAACGCGATCGCCCAGCGTCATCGCCTCGACCTGATCGTGGGTGACATAGATAGCCGTGGTGCCAAGCCGCTCGTGCAGCTTCTTTAGCTCGACCCGCATCTGCACGCGCAGCTTGGCGTCAAGATTGGACAGCGGCTCATCGAACAGGAAGACCTGCGGATGTCGCACGATGGCGCGTCCCAGGGCCACGCGCTGGCGCTGGCCACCGGAGAGCTGGCGCGGCTTGCGCTTCAGCAGTCCCTCGATGCCGAGGATCTCCGCTGCGTCCTGCACGCGCCTGGCGATCTCGGGGCGCTCGAACTTCCGCATCTTCAGCCCGAACGCCATGTTGTCGTAGACGCTCATGTGCGGGTAGAGCGCGTAGTTCTGGAACACCATCGCGATGTCGCGATCCATCGGCGGCAACTGATTGACCACTTTGTCGTCGATCGAGATGTTGCCCGAGGTGATGCTCTCGAGCCCGGCGACCATGCGCAACGTCGTGGTCTTACCGCAGCCGGACGGACCCACCAGCACGACGAACTCCCGGTCGCGGATATCCAGGTTCACGTCGATGACGGCATGCACCTCGTCGTATTTCTTATTGAGGCCGCGCATCACCACGTTGGCCATACGACTAACCTTTCACCGATCCGGTGATGCCGGACACGTAGTACTCGACGAAGAACGAATAGACGAAGGCGACCGGGATCGATCCCAGCAAGGCGCCGGCCATCAGCTCGCCCCAGAAGAAGACGTCGCCGCGCACCAGTTCCGAGGTGACGCCGACCGGCACGGTCTTCTGTTCGGGCGATGACAGGAACACCAGGGCGTAGATGAACTCGTTCCACGACAGCGTGAAGGCGAAGATCCCCGCCGAGAGGATGCCCGGGATCGCCGTGGGGAAGATGATGTACAGCATCGCCTTCCAGCGCGGCGCGCCGTCGATGCGGGCGCACTCCTCCAGTTCCTTTGGGATGGACTTGAAGTAGCCCATCAGCAGCCAGGTGCAGAACGGGATAAGGAAGGTCGGGTAGGTGAGGATCAGCGCCCAGGGCGAATCACCCAGCTTGAAATTGCGGATGATGTCGGAGAGCGGGATGAACAGCAGCGTCTGCGGCACCAGGTAGGTGATGAAGATCCCCGTGCCGATGCTGCCCGCGAACGGGAACTTGAGCCGCGACAGCGCGTAGCCGGCCAGCAGACCGCAGAACAGCGAGATCACCGTCGCCGCGATCGAGATCAGCATCGTGTTCAACATCCAGGTGGTGAATAGCGTCTCGGTCAGCAGCGAGCGGATGTGTTCGAGCGTGGGGTTGGTGGTCCAGAACGGCGCGTAATTCGGCGCGCTCCACGGCCGGTACAGTTCGCGATCCGGCCGCAGCGTGGTGATGATCATCCAGTAGAACGGGAACAGCAGCGACACCACGAATGCGGTCACCGGGACATAGAAGAATACCCAGCGACGCCACGAGGCTCCCTCGATCATGGTCAGGCGGTCTCCGCGCGACGGATGTAGACGAGTTGCACCACCACCACGAGCAGCAGGATCGGGAAGATCGCCAGCGAGATCGCCGCACCCTGGCTTAACAATCCGGTGCCGATGCCAAGCTGATAGGCGTAGGTCGCGAACAGCTGTGTGGCGTTCGCCGGTCCTCCGCCGGTCAGCACATAGACGAGTTGGAAGTCGGCGAAGGTCTGGATCACCGAGAACAGCACGATCACCAGCGTCACCGGCAGCAGCAACGGCCAGGTGACGTGGCGGAAGCGCTGCCAAGCGCGCGCGCCATCGATCGCCGCCGCCTCATGCAGTTCCGGGCTGATCGTCTGCAGCCCGGCGAGCAGGCTGATCGCGTAGAACGGCACGCCGCGCCAGACATTGACGATGATCACCGAGATCATGGCCAGCGTCGGATCACCCAGCCAGTTGATGCGCGTGCGGATGATGCCGGCATGGAACAGCAGCCAGTTCAGCACGCTGAAGGTCGGGTCGAACATCCACTTCCAGGCGAAGGTGGACAACACGGTGGGGATGATGAACGGCAGCAGGATGAAGGCGCGCATGAACGCCTTGCCACGGAAGTGCCGGTTCAGCAGCAGCGCCAGCCATAGCCCGAGCGCCAGCTTGAACACTGTGGTGACAAACGTATAGAGGCAGGTATTCCATACCGCCACCTGGAAGATGTCGTCGTTCCAGATCTTGGTGAAGTTGTCCATGCCAACAAAGTGGCCGGGCACCCCGACCTTGGTGTCGGTCACCGACAGCAGGATGCCGTTGATGAACGGGTGAGCGATGAACAGCCCGAGCAGCACGATTGTCGGCAGCATCAGGCAGGCGGCAAGCCAGCGCTCGTCTTCCAGCAGGCGCGTTATCGGGCCGCGCTGTGGGCCACGCACGTATTGCAGACGAGGCACGGCAACTTCTACGGTCGCCATCAGCGTTTCCTTGGACGTTATGTGCGGCCGCAGCGGAGACCGTGACCGGCTAATTCTTGTAGCAACTCCCTGTCGCAAGCTTAGAGAGTGAGTCTTCGAGGCACAAGAGGATCACCGCCGCTTGCGCTTAGGGCTTTCCTAATCCTCGTGCGGGACAATGCATTGGTGTCGACCCGGCTGGTCGACGGCGATCGGCGAAAAGCGCCGCCTGACGCGAGGTGGCGCCGATGCGACGGGTTCTGGCGACGTCTGCAATGGTCTGGCTGGCCGTCACGCAAGGGCATGGCACAGCAACCGATCACCACGCCGATTCTGCCATCGGATGGGAACTTCCGCGATCTCGCCGGCATCGCGGCACGCTTTGGCGGCACTGGTTTCGCCGATCCGACCGAGCACAATGGTTTCATGCGCACCGGTGCGTTCTATCGCTCCGCGGTGCTTGATCTCACCGACGCTGATCTCGCCACGCTCTCAGGCCTGCACCTGACGCGCGATATCGACCTGCGCACCCCATCGGAGATCGCGACGACCCCCGATCGCGTCCCACCCGGCACGATCTATCGCAACGTGAACATCTACGGCACGCCGTCGCCGCCGCAGAGCGGCACCCCGACCAGCCCGCAGGAAGCTGCGGCGCAGTTCGCCGCGCAGTACCGCGAGTTCGTCATCGACCCGGTGCAGCGCGCCGGGTTCGGCACGGTGCTGATCGACCTGGCGCACGCAGGCACGCCCGTGCTGTGGCACTGTTCGGCGGGCAAGGACCGCACCGGCTGGACCTCGGCCCTGCTGCAAAGCATCGCCGGCGTCGCGCCCGCGACGATCATGCAGGACTACCTGGCGACCAACCTCTACGCAGCCGCGCGGATCTCGGCCGAACTCAAAGCGATCCGTGCGACTGCCGGCGACGCCGCGGCGGCGGTCCTGGCGCCCACGCTGGGGGTGCAGCCTGGCTTCCTCCAGGCAGCACTCGATCAGGTGACAGCGTCCTACGGGTCGATGCAGGCCTATCTCACTCAGGGGCTCGGGTTGACCCAGGCGGATATCTACGTGCTGCGCGCGAAGATGGTGGAGTTCACCACGCTGCCAGGACAGGACTGGCTCGCGGGGAATGCAGCGTCCGGTGCCACGCTGCTGAACCAGCTACAGAACTCGCCGCTGTCGGGCAGCTACACCGCGTTCAACTACTACCTTGAGGCGGCGGTCGACGCTGGCACGCTGGGCGACGTGCCGGCGCGGGTGGGCGGCCAGGTGCGCGCCGATGTTGCGGCGTACCTGCTGCAGGAACCGCTGCGGCTGGATGCCGCGCTGGCGCCGTACGTCGATGGCAGCGGACTCAGCTTGGGCCAGACACAGTTCTGGGCGAGCGGCATGGGCGGCTATCTCGCGACCGGAGGCCATGGCGGCACCGCCGGCAGTTCCGAGCAGAGCGCCGGTCCCGTGTTGGGGGCGACCTATCGCATCGATACAAGAGCCAGCGTTTTCCTGGGCCTTGGCTATGATTGGGGTTCGGTCAGCAGTGCCGGCGGCCATGCAACTGTGGGCAGCGTTATCGGCACATTCGGCGGGCGATATGCGTTCGCTTCGCTGGAGGATGGCCCGTTCGTCGCAGCGCGCGTCGACATCTCGGGCGTTGATTACCAGAGTTCGCGGGAACTTGGCGGCGCGCTCGGCACCGCGCGCAGCAGCACATCGGGTGCGGTCTATAGCGGCGAGGCTGTGGTGGGCGACGTGATCCGCCTGGCCTCGTTCAACGTGACGCCGCAGGCGGGTGCCAGGATCACTCATGTGTCGCTGGGCGGCTTCCGCGAAAGCGGCAGCGAACTTGCGCTCGACGTGCAGCCGCTGGGCCACACTTCGTCCAGCCTGCTCGCCCGCGTCGACATCAGGCTCGACCCATGGCTGGTGAACGGCTGGAGCGTGACGCCGACCGCGACGCTGGGTGCGGAACTAGCGCTCGGCAACACGCTGGTTTCCAGCACCGCGTCGCTCTACGGCTTCACCATCAACCAATACGCCACATTCGACAGCCGCTACCTACTGGAGGGTGGGTTGGGGGTCAACGCACAGAGCGGCGCATTCGGCGTGCAGGCGGGACTGAACCTGCTGCACGGCGATCGGGCCACCGGGGTCAGCGGGCAGATATCTGTGGCATATCGGTTCTGATTGCCGCGGCGCTACACATCCAGCCGATAGGTGGCACCGTCCCGCACGATGTGGCCGGCGGTGGCGCCGGCAAAGTGCGTGCCAATCACCAGCACCGGCGTGCCGGCCAGTTCGGCGAACATCCGCTCGCGCGTGGCGATGCCCATCGCGGCATCGCTGTCCGCCGTCGAAGCCCATTCAGGATGCGCGATCTGACACGGGTGGTGCAGGAAGTCGCCGGTGATCAGTGCCTGTTCGCCGCGCGAGCGGATGCGGATGCTGACATGGCCGGGCGTATGGCCGATCGTTGGCACCAGGTCGATCTCGTCGGTGATCCGTGCATCGGTCTCCACGAGGTCCACCAGTCCCGCATCGAACACCGGCGCGACCGAGTCAGCGAACACCGCTGCCATGTCCTCGCGACCCTGCGGCTTTGACCAGTGCTCGTATTCAAGCCGCCCCATCAGGTAGCGCGCCTGCGGGAAGGTCGGCACCCAGCGACCGTTCACCAGCATCGTGTTCCACCCGACATGGTCCACGTGCAGATGCGTACACAGCACGGTGTCGATCGATTCGCGCGGAAAGCCAGCGGAGGCGAGATCATCGAGAAACGGCCCGTGCCGGTCGTTCCAGGTCGGGATGCGCCGGTTCTGCTTGTCGTTGCCCAGGCAGGTATCCACCAGGATGCGCCGCGCCGGGGTCTGCACGACGAAGCTGTGGATGCTCATGTGCAGCCGTCCGTCGTCGTCGGCGAAGTGCGGGCGCAGCCAGGCGATCGGCTGGATCGCCTCGCGCGTGGCCTGCGGCAGGATGAAGCGGCTGCCGCCCGTGACCTCGAGTTCCACCACCTTGGTCACCGTCACGTCGCCGATCCGCCACTGCATCGCCCGCTCCTTGTGCCGCGCTCCCCGGCGTATCACGATCGCGGCGACCGCGGGAGGAGCGCGCATTGGCCCTGCACATCGACTACTACGCCTCGCTGAACTCGCCTTGGACGCATCTCGGGGCAGCGCGCATCGAGGCGCTGGCGACGAAGCACGGCGCCAGTCTGCGCATCTGGCCGGTGGATTTCGGCGCCATCTTCCCGGCCTCGGGCGGGCTGCCACTACCGAAGCGCGCGCCGCAACGCCAGGCCTACCGGCTGATGGAACTGCGGCGCTGGCGCGACCTCCTGGGTGTGCCGATCAATATCGAGCCGAAACACTTCCCGGCCAGCGAGGCGCTGACTGCCCCGTGTGTCATCGCGCTGCGCGAGACCGAGGGCGACGCGCCTGCGATAAGGTTGGCACACCGCGTGCTGCGTGCCGTTTGGCAGGATGAACTGGACCCGGGCGATCGTGCGACACTGGCGCGGCTGATCGCCGAGGTGGGGCTGGATGCCGATGTGGTGATGCGGCTTGGCGCGGAGCCACGCTGGAGCGAGCGCCGGGTCGCCGACACCCAGGCCGCGCGCGGAAACGACGTCACGTCGGGCGATCCCGGGCGGAGGTTGAGGCGCGGCGCGGGGGTCGCCTGGTCGGCGAGATCGTCGAGGCCAGGCCCCCGGGCGGGCGCGGGTGGGTCGGCCCGCGGCCGTGCCGCCACCCGGGTCCCGGAGCCCTGCCGGGCCACCAGCCAGCCCT
>DASSRN010000580.1:0-2908 GCA_035701785.1 Acetobacteraceae bacterium
TGCTGATCCTCACCTGCACAGGCGTATCGTTTGCGCACGGCTCCAACGACGGCCAGAAAGGCATGGGCCTGATCATGCTGATCCTGATCGGCGCGGTGCCGACCGCGTACGCGCTGAACCACGCGCTGCCGGCCAGTGCGACGCCTGCCTTCCTGCAGACCATGGAGCAGGGCCGTCAGGTGTTCGAACGGCGCGCCGGCAATTTGGTGATGACCAGCAGGGAGGCGCGGCCTGCGGTCGAAGAGGCGATCCGTGTTCGAGACGTGAGCAAGCCGCTGGTCTACGCCGGCGTGGCGCGGCTGACTCAGGACATCGCCGACCAGGTCAGCCAGTACGGTGCCGTCGCCAAGGTGCCGGCGGCCTCGGTGCAGAACGTGCGCAACGACATGTACCTGGTCAGCGAGGCTGTGCGCCTGATGCAGAAGGCCGGCGCGCTCGACGGCGACGGTGCCACGCTCGCAGCCTACAAGGCGGCGCTCGATTCCGGCACCAAGTTCATCCCGCTCTGGGTGAAGGTGTCGGTGGCGATCGCGCTCGGTCTCGGCACAATGGTCGGCTGGAAGCGCATCGTCGTCACGGTGGGCGAGAAGATCGGCAAGACCCACCTCACCTACGGCCAGGGCGCATCAGCCGAACTTGTGGCAGCGGCCACCATCATGGCAGCGGACATGTATGGTCTGCCGGTCTCCACCACGCATGTGCTGTCCTCGGGCATCGCTGGCACGATGGCAGCCAATGGCTCCGGGTTACAGTGGAGCACCGTACGCAGCATCGCGCTTGCCTGGGTGCTGACCCTGCCGGCCGCCATCATCCTGTCGGCGTCGCTGTACTACATCTTCCGCTCGATGGTCTGACGCGATGGCGATGGACACCGGCGTTCCGCTGCCCAATCCGGACGGGCTGTCCTGGTCGCGGCGGTTCGCCGGCGCCGACGCAAAGTCTGGTTGGGTGTGGCAGCACTTCGACTTGGTCCATGCCCGGGCGAGCCGAACGATCGAGGATAATGCGGACTTGCCGGCCTTCGCACAGCGCATGCTGACCGGCACGGACGAGAGCCCGCGCATCGTGACCGATGGGCACGCCGTGGCCGGCGTGGTACCGTCCTATGCCCGCACCGGCGATGTCGAGCAGTTCGAACTGACGTGCTGGCACTTCGCCATGCTGCCACACTGCCTGGTAACTGGTCGTCGGCGTGCGACCCGGACGCTGGTGAACATGTGGGAAGCGGTCGAGGGCGGCCTTAACCCTGCCTGTCCCGCGACGCTGGTGGACCTGAGTGTTGCCGAGTTCGCGCGCGAGGTGCGAGCGCGGCTGGCCACACTCGCCACCAGCCTCGATCCGGTCGAGGACAAGCTGATCGAACGCCGCGGGGCTGGCGAATTGAACGATCTGGGCGGGCGCCTCGGCGCGGTGCGTCGCGAGGCGACGCAATTGAATCGGGTTCTGTCGCCACTGGCCCGTGTGCTGGACGAAGACGAGGATGTGCTGCCAGCCTGGACGAGTCTGTCACAGCACGACGCGGGCCACCGGCTGCTGCACAGCGCACTCGATGACATCGCTGCGCTGCAGGATCGAACCAGGTCGCTTCAGGACGAACTGACCACGCGGCTGACTGAGGAAACCAACCGACGGCTTTACCTGGTGTCCGTGGTGACGACCCTGCTGCTGCCAGCCACGTTCGTAACAGGGTTCTTCGGCATGAACACCGGCGGCATGCTGTGGGGCGGCGATGAGGTGCCGCACGGCACGCTGTTCGCTGCATTGCTGTGCGTCGCGGCCGTGCTGTCGACGCTATTGATACTGCGCTGGAAGCGGCTGCTGTAGCCTGCTTCGCCTCCTCCGCCCGATACCCGCGGCCAAGCCCGATCAGCACCAGGCCCAGGAACGGCTCCAAGTCGCGCTCGATGTCACGGCCGCAGGGTGAAGCCACCCTGGTGGGCTATGATCCGAGACACCGACGCCCTGCCGATGCAATTCGATCATTACCCCTTTCAGACCGACCAATGACGCACTCCCGAGTGAAAGGCGCCCATCACTCGTGTCCGGACAACGACCCTTCGCCCCACACCTGCTTATCCATCTGATGCCTCTCAGATGAAACGTCCAGCTCACCGGGTGTCTCAATCAACTGTGCGGCAGGGGACCACGTCGCGACAACTCTGGTATGGGTGACCGCCGCTGCAAGCCTGCCTACAGCTTCGACCAAGGTTACCGTTGCGAGAATTTTGCGTCCCGGGGCGCGTTTTGTTCTGACCATGGGGATGAAAGTTGCGGATTACGCCGTAAGGCTGCTTGCTTAGGATGAGTAAGCACTTCCGACAGGGCCCGAACGGAATCTGCTGCGCAGCCCGATTCTGGCTTGCGATACTAATTCCCGCATGGCTCTGTTCCGCGAGCGTGAGCGTGGACTCAGTCGCCGCAGAGCATGGCCTGGACGGGCCGCTGCGCGTTGCCGTCTATGACCTCGCACCGTATGCGTCTGTCGATGGTGAGGGCTTATACTCCGGCGTCAGCGTCGATCTATGGCGCCGTGTCGCCGAAGACCTCAGACTGAGCTACCGCTTCGACGCAGTGCGACAGATGGATGAGGTGCTTGCTGGCCTCGAAGCTGGCAAGTTCGACGTTGCTATCGGTGCGATCACCATCACACCGGAACGGCTGGCCCGAGTTGATTTCTCCTATCCTGCCCATCGCTCTGGCGTCGCGGTCGCTTTTCCAAATAAAGGAGGACCTGTCGCGGCAGTTGCCTTCTATGCCACGGCAGTACGCCAACACATATCACTCATCTCCGTCACCGTTGGGTTGCTTGTGCTCACTGGTGCACTGGTCTGGAGGTTCGAACGGCGATCTCGCAATGTCAGCGAGGGGCATGAGTCTGCCGTCACGTCGCTGTTCGACGGTCTGTATT
>DASSRN010000581.1:0-7201 GCA_035701785.1 Acetobacteraceae bacterium
CCGGGGTGAAGGGGAGGAGAGATGATGGCACGCGCACGTGCGCCGATCATGGCGATGGTCCTGGCGATGCTGCTTGCAGCGGGCACGGCGCCAGCCCGCGCGCAGGACTACGCGGCGATTGTTGCGGCGAGCGACCGCAGCGACGCCGACCGCAAGACCGACGAGAGACGCGATCCGGTGGACCTGCTGACGTTCACCGGCGCCAAGACCGGCTGGACGGTGCTGGATATGGGCGCCGGCGCTGGCTACAGCACCGAACTGATGGCGCGCTGCGTCGGCCCGACCGGCAAGGTCTACGGGCAGAACGACGCCGACAATGACAAGCTGCGCGCACGCATGCCGACGCCGGTGATGCGCAATGTCGTGCTGCTGGTGCGCCGGTCAGACGATCCCGTGCCGTCCGATGTGCACGACCTCGACCTGATCACCTACTTCTTCGCCTATCACGACACGACCTACATGGACATCGACCGCGGCAAGATGAACAAGGCGATGTTCGCCGCGCTGAAGCCCGGCGGGTTCCTGGTGATCGCTGACCACTCAGCACGCCCGGAGGACGGCGCGAATGTGGGCAAGACCTATCATAGGATCGCTGAGCAGACGCTGCGTTCAGAAATCGAGGCGGCAGGCTTCAAGTTCGTCGGCGACGGCCAGTTCCTCCGCCGACCCGAGGATGCGCGTACAGGCATCGTGTTCCGCAATCCCACGCCGGTCGACAACTTCGTGCTGAAGTTTCAGAAACCGATGTGACTCAGCCGATTGAAAGGCAACCGATGGCCCAGCCTGCCCACATCTCGAAACTAGGCGTGCCCGACCCGGGCACGCTGGACGATGATCTGAAGGCCATCTGGCAGAAGTGCGTGGACAAGCTGGGCTTCGTGCCGAACGTGTTCAGCGCCTATAGCCTGAGGCCGCAGCGCCTGCGCAACTTCATGGCCATGTACAACGAGATCATGTTGTCGGATTCCGGCCTCTCGAAGCTGGAGCGCGAGATGGTTGCGGTCGTCGTGTCGTCGGCCAACCGCTGCTACTACTGCTTGGTCGCGCATGGTGCCGCAGTGCGCGCGCTGTCGGGCGACCCCGAACTCGGCGAGATGATGGCGCTGAACTACCGAGTCGCAAAACTGGATGATCGGCAGCGCGCGCTGCTGGACTACACCTGGAAGCTCACCACGACGCCCTGGCTGATTGACGACGCCGACCGCGCCGCGCTGTGTGCTGCCGGGCTATCGAAACAGGACGTCTTTGACCTGTCCGAGACCGTGGCGTTCTTCAATTTGTCGAACCGCATGGCATCCGCGACCGACATGATGCCGAATCGCGAGTACCACAAGGCGGCGCGCTGACCGGCTATCTCAGCCGCAGCACCCAGATCTTGAACGCGGCCAGGTGCGCGGCGATGAAGTCGCGCGTCTGCGCATCAGTCAGCTTGCCGTCGGCATCGAACTTGTTCTGCGCCTGCGGAATCATCACCTCGGGCCGGTTCATCACATGGCCATTGAGGAAGATGAAGCACTGCCGCAGATGGTACTGCGCACGCGCCGTGCCCAGCGTGCCGCCAGCGGCGCCCATGATACCGATCGGTTTTCCATCGAACGGTTGCTCGGGCGGGCGCGAGGCCCAGTCGACGGCGTTCTTCAATACGCCCGGAATCGAATAGTTGTATTCCGGCGTCACGATCAGCAGCCCGTCAGCCGCCTTGATGCGCGCCCGCAAGTCTTCGACCGGAGCCGGGAAGCCCTGCTGACGCACGTCCTCATTATAGGCAGGGATCGGCGCGATATCGAATGTTTCGATCGTCATGCCGGACGGTGCCAGCTCTTGGGCCACGCGCAGCGTGGCCGCGTTGAACGAGCCCTTCCGCAGGCTGCCGGCAATGCCAAGGATGCGTACAGTTCCACCATCGCTCATGATCGTCTCCTGATCTTGCTGCGACGGCAGGTATCACGCCTGCGGCGTGGCACCTAGCCGGGGTTCGTCGAGTACTTCCCGAACCACGCGGCGCAGTTCCTCTTTCCGGTACGGCTTGCTCAACAGGCGGCTGCCCCGGTGCCCCGATGAACCGCCCCATCTTGCATCAGGGAAGCCGGAGGTCAGCAAGGTGCGAAGCATGGGTCTGCGTGCCACGGCCAGGCGAGCGAGCTCCCGGCCGTCCATCGCCCCTGGCATCACCACATCCGTCAGCAGCAGGTGAATGAGTTCCGGCGATTCGATGATGGTCATCGCCGCATCGGCATCGGGCGCCTCCAGCACGCGATAACCCGCCTCGCCCAACTGCCGCACCACGATGCGGCGCAGGCCTGCATTGTCCTCTACCACCAGGATCGTCTCACTGCCGCCACGCGAGGCCGGCGCCTCGGACCGCTCCTCGCGCACCTTCGCGGCGTCGTGCAATCGCGGCAGATAGAGCCGGAAGGTCGTCCCCTTGCCTGGTTCGCTGTACACTGTGATGTGTCCACCGGACTGCTTCATGAAACCGAACACCATCGAGAGTCCCAGGCCGGTCCCCTTCCCCTGCTCTTTCGTGGTGAAGAACGGCTCGAAGATCCGTGACAGCACATCCGCCGGCATACCGGTCCCTGAATCGCTGACCTCCACCACGACATAGTCGCCCGGCGTCACCTCCGCGTGTGCCGCCGCGTAAGCGGCGTCGAGCTGGCCGTTGCGCGTATCGATCAGCAGAGCCCCCCCGCGCGGCATGGCGTCGCGCGCATTGGTCGCAAGGTTGGCGATCACAGCCTCGAACTGCGCCCGATCGATCTGCACCGGCCAGACACTTGGCGACAGCGACATCTCGATCGTGATGTTCTCACCAAGCGTGCGGGCGAGCAGGCGCACGATGGCGCCGATCACCTCGTTGATGTCGGTCCGCTCCGGCCGCAACGGCTGTCGGCGGGCGAAGGCCAGCAGGCGCCGGGTCAAATCGGCGCCGCGCAATGCCGATTCCAGCGCGTCCCCCACGAGTTCATCGGTCAGCGCATCGTCCGCACAGGTTTCGCGGAGCATGTCCAGGTTGCCGATGATGATGGCCAGCAGATTGTTGAAATCGTGCGCCAGTCCGCCTGTCAGCTGGCCCACCGCCTCCATCTTCTGCGACTGACGTAACTGCTCGCGCTGTGTCTCCGCCTCGTGCCGCTCGGTCACGTCGCGGACAATACCGACAAAGGCATGCTTGCCTGAGTTGGGTGACGCGCCGACCGACAGCTCCATCGGAAAGGTGGAGCCGTCTTTGCGCCTGCCCAGTACCTCCCGCCCCATGCCGATGATGTTGGCGACACCGGTGCTCGCATAGCTGGCGATGTAGCCGTCGTGCTCTTCCCTGTATGGATCCGGCATCAAAATCCGCACGTTCCGTCCGATCGCCTCTTCGGGCGCATAGCCGAACAGATCGACGCAGGCCTTGTTGAACGACTGGATGATGCCATCCCGGTCGATGGTGATCAGCCCGTCGACAACAGTGTCCAGCACGGTCGAGATCAGACCGCGCAGCATGCTCTCGCTGTCCCGGAGGCGAGCCTCTGCTGCGGCTCGTTCGGTGACGTCCCGGGAAAGTTCACCAAATCCAAGCAGCGATCCGCCGGGACCACGGATGGCGACGATCGTGACCTCGGCCACAAAGCGCGACCCGTCCTTCCGGATGCGCTCGCCCACATCGGCAAAATGGCCGTTATTGGCGGCGAGATCGAGTTCTAGTCCAGGCTTGCCTGCTGCGATCGCCTCCGGCGGATACCGACAGGAAAAGTGCCGGCCGATGATCTCCTCTGCCCGGTAGCCCTCGGATAGCGCGATCGGCCGGTTCGCAGACAGCACGACCCCGCGTCGGTCGAGCAGCAATAACGCATACCCGTCGATGGCGTTCATGAAGGACAGCCAGAGCTGATCGGGCTGGGAGTAGGCGGAAGCCTCAGCATAGATCGCAGACATGACGGGCCCGACGACGTGAACAGGTCGCACCCAACAGACCATCCGAACGGTAATGATGAGTAAAGAAAGGTTGACGGCAACGGCGAACGGGTAACTGACGAATCCTATTCGCTTTTCGGATCAATGCGCGCGTCCGTGTTCAGACACGCTACCTACATGCCGTCACAAAACTGCCGAGCTGTCTCAGCTCACGGTGTAGTCGCTGCTCCATGCTTCAACGAAACCAAACTGACAGTCCCACCACATCGGGAACGAGCGGAACTAATTCTGCTCGCGAACCACCCTGGCAGTACAGGGGGCCGAGGCATTTTTCCTGCTGTAATTTCTGAGTTCGAGATCAAGTATGGACCGGAGCGTACCGTGCGCTGTAGCGCGGCTCGTAGCTGCCTCGGAGGAGGGCACACCATGGCGAAGAAGCTGCTGGTGATCGACGATCAAAGCGGGATCACGAAAGTGGTCGAGATGATCGCGCGCCAACTTGGCCTGCAGACCAAGGCGCTCAACAGTTCGGCCGAAGCGACTGAGACCTTCATGGCCTATCGGCCCGACGTGCTGATGCTGGACATGATCATGCCGGAGAAGGACGGCATTGACGTGCTGAACGAAATCCTGCTCACCGGCATCCCGGTGAAGGTCGTACTCACCTCCGGCTTCAGCGAGTCGTACCTCCGCCTGGCAGAAGGCGTGGCGAAATTCCACGACCATCCGGACGTGTCGGTCCTGCGCAAGCCATTCCGTCGCGAGGAGCTGAAGCAGCTGCTTATCGACCTGACCGCCGATTGATCGCGGTCACCAGGCGGCGTCCAGCAGCGCACGCACGTCGGCCGGCCCCGCTATCCGTCGCGGGTTGGTGTGAACCCACCGGTCATGCATCGATTCTTCAGCAATCCGGTCAAGCTGCTCCTGCCTGACGCCGACCCCCCGCAGCGTGCCAGGCAACCCGAGATCTGCCACCAGTTCCGCCACCGCGTCGGCAGCCTTCTTGCCGGGCCGGCCCAGCGCCTCGCTGACCCAGGCCTGCCGGTCGGAGTTCACCGGTTCGTTGAAACGCAGCACAACCGGCAGCATCACGCAGGAGGTGTAGCCGTGCGGCACATCGGCGGTGCCGCCCAGCACATGCCCGATGCCATGGCTGGCACCCTTCTGCACGCCATTCTGCGAGCCCATGATCGACATCCAGCAGCCTAGCTGGCAGTCCAGCCGTGCGGCCAGATCGGCGGGATCTGCCATAACCGCGCGCAGACCCCGGCCCAGCAGCCGCAGCGCCTGCAGCGACGTGCCGTCCGACAGCGGCTGCGCGTTCACCGAGCAGACATCCTCGACCGCGTGGTCGACCGCGCGGATCCCGGTGGACAGGAACAGCCACTCCGGTGTGTGCACGGTCACCGCAGGATCGAGGATCACGCTGCGGGGCATCATCAAAGGATGCAGATAGCTCTCCTTCACCTGCCGCACCGGATCGGTGCAGCCCGCGGGCGAGTTGAACTCGCCGGCGGACAGCGTGGTCGGAATCGCGATCGAGCGCACCGCGGGCGGGTTCACCGGCGGTCGTTCCACCCGGCCGTCGGCATGGACGCGGGCGCGATAGGCATCAAGCTGGGCAGGGTCGGTGACGCCGTTGCCCAGGCAAAGCCCGACCATCTTGGCAGCATCAGTCACTGAGCCACCACCGACCGTCAGCAGCGCATCGGCATGCGCTTCGCGCGCCGCGTTCGCTGCCGCCACGACGTCCGTGCGAGGCGTGTGGGCGCCGATCCTGGCGCAGAGACCGGCAAAGCGGTTGCCAAGCACGCCGCGTATGCGCTCGATCACGTCGGTCGTGCGCGCCAACGTGCCACTGGCCAGGACGTAGACGGCATTGGCCCCGATGCGCTCCACCTCCTGCGCCAGGGCGTCGACCAGCGGGAGGCCGTAGATCACCCGCTCCATCGGCGGGTAGCGATGAATCCCCTGAATCATGTTGCGGCGTCTCCCAGTGTCTTCGCCATATTCACGAAGGTCGGCTCGGCATAGCCCGGATGCGCCTCCCGGGCGGTCTCGACGAACCCACAGGCGGTGAACAGAGCCGGCAGTTGTTGAGCAGGGCCAGCCGCGTGCTGAGAATGAGCCGCGGCAGACCGACACCGCGTCGCCGCCAGAGCGGCGCCACTGCAAGCCGCGCCAGATACAGACCGCCAAGCTGCTCGACCCACAGCACCGAACCGATCAACGCGCCCGCTCCTGTGGCGACCGCGCCACCACCCTGGCGCAAATGCACCGCGACATCTGCCGCCGTCACCCGCAACGCCGAAGGCGGCGGGTCGGTCACGACCGACTGAGCGGCGAAAGCGGTGCGGATCAGCGCCGCCACATCCGCAGCATCGCTCAAGCGAACCGGCCGCAGGTCGAATTCCGCCATCGGCGGGACGGTAGCCCGCGCGACGGCCGATGCCTATGTTGGAGCGATGTCCGAAACCCCTGCTTTCCTCGACGGCGACCGTCCGCCGGTGCCCGACATCGTCGTGCCGCGCGGCGTCACGCCGTTCTATCTGCCGCGCCGCCCAGTGCGGGGGCGGCTGGTCCGCCTCGGGCCACTGGCCGACGCGCTGCTGACCCGGCACCCCAACCATCCGGCGGTTACCCGCCTCGCCGGCCAGTCGCTCGCCCTGGCCGCCGCCCTCTCCACCGCGCTCAAGTTCCGCGGTTCCTTCAGCGTCCAATCGAAGGGCGACGGGCCGGTACCCATGCTGCTGGCCGACTGCACCGATACTGGCGCCTTGCGCGGCTACGCTCGAGCCCAACCAGAGAAATTGGAGACACTGCTGGGCACCGACCCCTCGCCGGCTGCCGACCAGCTGCTGGGTCGCGGCTACCTCGCCTTCACTGTCGACCAGGGCCCTGACCAGAACCGCCACCAGGGCATCGTGACCATCGAAGGCGGCAACCTCGCGGAGATGGCGTTGCACTACTTCCGCACTAGCGAGCAGCTGCGCTGCTTCGTCCACCTCGCCTGCGATGAGACAGCGGATGGCTGGCGCGCCGGTGCCCTGGTGCTGGAGAAGATCGCCGGTGCCGGCGGCATCGACCCGTCGCTGGACGCCGAAGCGCAGGAGGAAAGCTGGCGCACCGCCACGATCCTGGCCGGCACCCTGACCGACGCCGAGTTGCTGGACGACGGGCTGCCGCCGGAACGGCTCTTGTATCGGCTGTTCCACAGCGAGGGCGTGGCGACAGACCGTGCACGCGCCCTGTCCTACGGCTGCCGCTGCTCGCGCGCGCGCCTGGTCGGCATCCTGGA
>DASSRN010000582.1:0-2645 GCA_035701785.1 Acetobacteraceae bacterium
GGTGCGCCACCTCGTGGAACACGCTGCCCAGCTTGGCCGTATCGCCTTCGTACATCCCATCGAAATAGGTCTGCAGCGCCTGCTCGATGTCGTCCAGGTCGGATGCCATGGGGTTCCTCCGCTTTCGCAGGGAACATCGCCCCGGCCGTCAGTGCATGGCAAGTAGCCCCGCAGGACTACAGCGTGTCGACCGTGCCCTGGCTCCTTGTCGTCAGCTGCTCGATCACGGCATGGGCGAATGCCAGCAGCGCCTCCGGCGCGACATAGGCGGTGCGACTGGTGCCCGATCCATCCGTATAGCAGGTCTGCGACGCATCGGGTCCCAGCAGGACCGAGAATGCGCCGCCGGCCAGCGGCAGCTTCAGGCGCCTGTGCGACACGCGACCTCAGCAGCCCAGGTGGCGATCAAGCCAGGATGTCAGACGCTGGAACAGTCGTCGGATGCTTGGCATGCCCTCCCGTTTAATCCCCGCCACCGTCGGTTGCGTTGATCTGGATCAACCCGGACCCCGGTTGCCGCCGATCCGCGGGGGGGGTAAGCGCTTGGACCAGACCAGGAGCAGGAGCACCGCCGATGGCCGATACGACAGGATTCCGCCCGTATACGCCCGGCACCCAGCCGCCCTATGACGCGCCCGCCTATATGGGCACTGTAAAGCGGCACCCGAAGCAGCGGCTGCACCCGTTGCCGCAGACCGTGACGGAAACCACCGGCCCAAGCTTCTCGCCCGACCGGTTCCCGCCGCTGACCGACCTCACCAACACCAATGGCAAGCCGGCGATCGGCGAACGCATCATCGTCGCGGGCACGATCACCGATGAGGATGGCCGACCGGTGCCGAACACGATGGTGGAGATCTGGCAGGCCAATGCGACGGGCCGCTACGACCATGCCGCCGACCAGCACGACGCGCCGCTCGATCCGAACTTCCACGGCGCCGGCCGGGTGTTCACTGACGCGAACGGCCGGTACCGCTTCCTGACGATCCGGCCTGGTGCCTATCCGTGGGGCAATCACCGCAACGCCTGGCGTCCGAACCACATCCACTTCTCATATTTCGGCCCGGCTTTCGCCACACGGCTGATCACCCAGATGTATTTTCCCGGCGATCCGCTGCTGGCATTCGATCCGATCTTCCATGCGGTGCCGGATGAGCACGCGCGCAATCGGCTGATCGCGGCGTTCGATCTCGACATCACCGAGCAGGATTACGCGCTGGGCTATCGCTTCGACGTCGTGCTGCGCGGTCGCAACGCGACCCCGATGGAGCACTGAGATGGCAATCGCCACCGCAAGCCAGACCATCGGGCCCTACTGGCACCTGTTGGAGGATCCGTCCTGGGCCGACCTGACGCGCTTCGGCGCGACGGGGGAGAAGATCACGCTGACCGGCGCCGTGCTGGATGGCGATGGCAAGCCATGCGCCGACGCGTGCGTGGAGATCTGGCAGTCCAATCCGCCGACTTCCGACAGTTTCCCCGGCTTCGGCCGCAGCAACACCGATAGCCAGGGCACGTTCCGCTTCACCACTGTGAAGCCAGGCCCGGTGGCGGGTCGCGGCAATGCACAGCAGGCGCCGCATATCGCGCTCTGCATCCTCTCACGCGGGCTGATGAAGGCCTTGGTGACGCGAGCCTATTTCCAGGGCGAGGCGCTGAACGATGCCGACCCGCTGCTGACATCGATCGAAGAGCCGGCGCGTCGTGCGACGCTGATCGCGCGGCGGGCGGGCGCCGGGGTATGGCGGATGAATGTGCGACTCCAGGGCGAGAATGAGACGGTGTTCCTGGACGTCTGACCGCTTCGGGCCTCACCGCCGCCACGAAGTCGGACCGCGCATCGCGCGACGGTCGGAATCCCAAAACGCGACCGCGGTCATATAGCAAAGCGGGAATCGTTGCAGGTATTGAATACAGCACCGGTGGCGTGCATAGCCAGCCATTCGCCTCCCGGAGGCGGCTCAAGAGTATTGGTGCATGAATTGGAATTCATATGAAAGCGTAACTAGTCCGCGCAAATCATAATCTAGGGCGATTCTCATGTTGATTCGACCTGAATACAAAATTGCCGTGTAAAGATCGTCAATTCGACCGGCAGCTACATAATCACGCTTGCGCACACAGTGGCGCTGAATTACTGGGCCTTCCGGGGTCAGCCAAGATCATCAGACAAATCGGTTCACACGGCCGCCGATAGTGCACCGCACGTGCGCTGTCTTACGGGGGGTGGAATGGCGATTCATCAAAACTCAGGTTCTGGCACGCTGCTGCGTAGGGCATTGTCGTCGGGCGCATTGCTGGCGATAGCGATGGTGCCAGCCATAGACAACGCGTCCGCTCAGCAGGCGCAGGCCGAATGGACGACACCGGCAGGCACTGTACAAGGCACGCGCTTCAGCAGCCTTGCCGAAATCAACACAACAAATGTCGGCCAGCTAAAGGAAGAGTTCAGCTTCAAGACCGGATCGGCATCAGGTTTCGAAGGCGCACCACTTGTCGTGGGCAGCACGATGTATGTGGTCGGCCCCTTCCCCAACAAGCTGTTCGCGCTCGATCTGACGCGGCCGGGCCATACACGCTGGGTATTCGATCCCGGCGCCGATCCATTCGCGCAGGACAAGGCATGCTGCGATGTCGTCAATCGC
>DASSRN010000583.1:0-9111 GCA_035701785.1 Acetobacteraceae bacterium
CCGGTCAATCCGCTCCGCAATATCGCGCGGCCCTGTCGTATCTCGGAACCTATGCGGCAGACCGTCAGCCAGCACTCCACCGGCTGTTGCTGGAACCGGCCCGCCTGCGGCCAGACGACCGCTTCGTCATCGCTGGAGCACTGTATCCGCACGACTTCCCATGGTTGCCGAACCTGCACTTCGTGCGCCATCTGCCTGCATCGGAACATACGGCCTTCTATGCGTCGACACGGCTCACTCTCAATGTGACGCGCGCCGCCATGGCGGCTGGAGGCTGGTGTCCTTCGGGACGGCTGTTCGAAGCCGCCGCCTGCGGCGCGCCCATCCTGAGCGATCGCTGGCCCGGCCTGGAACAGTTCTTCACGCCCGGCCAGGAGATCATCATCGCCGAAGACGCGGAGGACGCACTCGCGGCGATGGACCTGCCAGACGCGGACCTCGCAGCTATCGCCCGTCGCGCACGACAGCGCACACTCGACCAGCACACGGCGGCGCATCGGGCCCGCGAGATGGTTGCCGCATTCGAAGCGGCCCTGTCGGCTGAGGCTTTATGACCTGGGGCATCATCCCGGCAGCAGGCAACGGTCTGCGTATCCAGCCGCTGGCATTCTCCAAGGAACTGTTGCCTGTCGGCTCCCGCACCGACGCGGCCGGCATCGAGCGCCCCCGTGCGGTCAGCGAATACCTGGTCGAGCGCATGGTCCGTGGCGGCGCGCGCAAGCTCTGTTTTATCATCTCGCCGTGGAAGTCAGACATCCTGCAATACTACGGCGGATCGGTCGCCGGCGCTCATATCGCTTATGTCATCCAGAACCAGGCCAGCGGGCTTTGCGATGCAGTCTTCTGCGCCGCGCCACTTGTCCATTCCGATGAGGCTGTGCTGATTGGCCTACCCGATACCGTGTGGTTCCCGGAGGATGCCCTCACCGAGCTGCCGGATGATGCGCTTTCACTGCTGTTGTTCAAGGTGGACCGCCCAGAGCTGTTCGATGCCGTTGTGCTGAACGATGATGGCCTCGTTCGCGAAATTCAGGTCAAGTCGCCGCGGGCCCGCTCGAATTGGATATGGGGTGGCCTCAAGATGCCCGGCCACACGCTGCACGCGTTGCGCGATCTATGGATCCGCCGCGGGCGGCAGGACGAGTTCCTTGGAACGCTGCTGAACGCCTGGCTCGAACTCGGGGACACAATCCGCGCCGTCTGCGCCGGCACAGCATATGTCGATGTCGGTACACTGGGCGGCTATCGCGAGGCGGTCCGCTTACTTGACAGTTCTGCCACGACCGCAAGCGAAGGGCGCTGCATCCCAGTGAACGGAGACAGGGCACATGGACGGCAACGCAACGACTCCGCCGCACGCTAGCCGGTGGACGCGCGAGCAGTTGCGCGAGAGGGTGGCCGCGCTGGGTCCCTGGTTCCACAACATGGAACTCATGGGCGTGCCTACCGCGCCGGACCACTTTCTCGGCGACTATCCCAATGTGAAGTGGCGCCGCCTCGCCGATGCTCTCCCCAGCGACCTGCGCGGGCAGACCGTGCTCGACATTGGCTGCAACGCCGGCTTCTTCTCCATGGCGATGAAGCGGCGCGGCGCCGATCGCGTTCTCGGCATCGACTTCGATGACGACTACCTGGAGCAGGCGCGGTTTGCAGCCGAGGTCGAGGGCATCGACATCGAATATCGGCAATTGTCGGTGTACGACGTGGGTGCGCTGCAAGAGCGCTTCGACGTCGTGCTGTTCACCGGACTGTTCTACCACCTACGCCATCCTCTGCTCGCACTCGACCTGGTGCACGAGCACGCCGCGCGCGACCTTGTTGTCTTCCAGTCGATGCAGCGCGGCAGCACAAGCGTCGCGCCGGTCGAGCAGGATTATCCATTCTCGGAAACTGCTGTGTTCGACGATGCCGGCTATCCAAGGCTGCACTTCATCGAACATGCCTATGCGGCCGATCCCACCAACTGGTGGGTTCCGAACCGTGCCTGCACTGAAGCGATGCTCCGCAGTGCCGGGTTCGAGATCATGAGCCGTCCGGAAGCAGAGACCTACGTCTGTCGCCGCGTGCGACGCCCCGACCATGCTTACGGGCCGGTCTACCCAGCGCGAGGAGCCGAGGGCGCATGATCGAAGCGGCGATGATCTGGAACGAGCCGAGCAACAAGTCGCACTGGGATCTCGAGGCGGACCCCGAGTGGCGCATCTTCGCGCGCACGGCGAAGCTGGCCGGCCAGGCGATCGCCGCCGAAGCGCCGTCGTTGCCCCGCGTACTCGGCGGCATGTCGCCGATCGATCCCGACTTCGTG
The DNA here is from genome assembly GCA_035701785.1 of Acetobacteraceae bacterium. Lineage (GTDB taxonomy): Bacteria > Pseudomonadota > Alphaproteobacteria > Acetobacterales > Acetobacteraceae > JAMXLO01. The sequence continues at coordinate 2,306 of DASSRN010000583.1, forward strand.
CGGCTGCTGACCTTCTATGGCGTGCTGGATGATGTGGACGCGGTCGCGGTGCACGGCTTTCCGCTCGACTGGAACCACTGGCAGATCGACGAATGGCCGGACAAGCTGAACCTGATCGGCAGTGTCACTCACCTGCCGGTCTGGGTGTCCGAAGTCGGCGTCTCCAGCTTCGGCGCCGAAGAGGTGCAGGCATGGGGACTTCGTCGGACCTACGAACTGCTGGTCGGCCGCTCGCCGCGCATCCATTGGTACAGCCTGTATGATCTGCCAGCAGCCTGGCCGGCGACCACTCGCCACAAGGAGGCTGAAGGCTCGTCGTACTACCGGCACTTCCATATGGGCCTGCTCGACGAACACGGGAGACCAAAGCAGGTCGCCAAGGCTTTTCACGACGCCACGCCTCAGATCGGCCTGTGCCAATGGTTCCATTTCGAAGACCACCGCCTGGACGATGCGGTGCGATGGATGAAGGAGCTGGGCGTGACCTATCTGCGCACCGGGCTGAGTTGGGCGGACGCATTTCGCCCGAATGCGCTCGCCTGGTTCGACCGACAGATGCGCGCGCTGGAGGACTTCAACGTAACCGTCACCTTCTGCTTCACCCCGGAACACCGAGGCACCTGGCCGCACTACACGGCACCACCCCAGGAGCCGGCCGAATTCGCCGAGTTCTGCGCTGCGATGATCCGGCGTTATGGCTGTGGCACGGTGCCGGAGCCGGTGGGCACCGCCGGGCCGGAGTCGATCGACGCGTTCGAGAAGGCCGAGGTTCTGGGGAACGACTAAGAGCGGAGATCCAAAGCCCCGGCAATGCTGAACATCATGAGCATCGCCTATCCGTTCGCGCCCGTCGGACCGGATGCAGTGGGTGGCGCGGAGCAGATGCTGTCGGCCCTGGATCGCGCGCTGGTCGCCGCAGGACATCGCTCCATCGTAGTGGCCTCTGAAGGCTCGTCGACCGCCGGCAGGCTGCTGCCTGTTCCGTGTCCCGGCGAAGGCCCGATTGACCAGGCGGTTCGCAGCAACGGCCACGCCGCCGTGCGGCAGGTCATCGGATCAGCAGTACGGGATGTGGACCTGATCCACATGCACGGCATCGACTTCCACGCCTATCTCCCACCAGCGGGCACGCCGGTACTCATCACTCTGCACCTGCCGGTCGCGTGGTATCCGCACGGCGCGTTGACCCCGCACCGCCCCTGCACGTGGTTCAACTGCGTCTCGCGATCGCAGCACTGCGGCTGCCCGCCAGGCATCAACCTGGTCCCACCGATCCCGAACGGCATTCCGGTCGATGCTCTGTCGCAGGTACGCCATCACTGTCGTGGCTATGCGATGATGCTGGGGCGCATCTGCCCGGAGAAGGGGCAACATCTCGCTTTGCAGGCGGCGCATCGGGCCCGCGTCCCGCTTCTACTCGCCGGCGAGGTGTTTCCCTATGCCGAGCATCGTAGCTACTTCGAGGACATCGTGCGGCCTTTGTTGGACCACCGCCGTCGTTATCTCGGCCCGATCGGTTTCGTCCGCAAGCGCCGGCTGCTGAGTGCCGCAGCCTGTCTTCTGGTGCCCAGCCTGTGTCCTGAGACGAGTTCGCTGGTGGCGATGGAGGCGCTGGCATGCGGAACCCCGGTTGTCGCATTTCCCTCCGGCGCGCTGCCCGAGGCCGTCGAGCATGGCCGCACCGGGTTCCTGGTGGACGACATTGCCGGAATGGCGACGGCAATCCACGAGGTTCGGCATATCGACCGCACGCTGTGTCAGCGGACCGCACGCGACCGATTTCCCGAGCACCGGATGACCGATGCCTACCTGGTGCTGTATGAAACACTGGCCGCATGCCAATCATAGACGTCATCACCGAAGACAGCGGGCTGGCTGCCTTGTGGCCCGCTTGGCAGCGACTATGGCGACGCGCGCCGGCCGCATGGCCCTTTGTCTCGCCCGCGTGGCTCCAGCCGTGGTGGCAGGCCTTCGGCACCGGTCGTCCTGTCGTGGCCATTGCACATGACAATGGCGAGTTGCTGGGGGTGCTGCCGCTGTATCGTTTGGAGGATAAGCTGCTGCCCATCGGTGTCGGCATCAGCGACTACTTCGATGTCCTGCTCACACCTGACTTGCCAGCCGATACCGCAGCGGCCCTGCTGGCATCGGCGCTCGAAGCCGGCGACACCTCACGTTGCGATCTCCCGGAGCTCCCGCCAGACGCCACGTTGCTGCACACCCAGGCTCCGCCGCGCTGGCACAACCAGAGCTGGGCGAGTTCCGTCTGCCCGGTGCTGCCCCTGCCACCAAAGCCAGCCATCCCGAAAGGGATGCATCGCGACCTCCGCCAAGCGCGCCATCGCGCGGATCGGACCGGCACATGGCGCATCGAGCGCGCCGATGCTGCGAACCTGCCCGTGCTGCTGACTGCTTTGTTCGCTCTGCACAGCTCACGGTGGCAGGCGCGAGGCGAGGTCGGGGTGCTCTCCGACCCGCGCGTGCGAGGCTTTCACAGTACGGCTGCACCGGAACTGCTGAACGCCGGTCTGCTTCGCCTGGAAGCGGTGCGCCTCGCAGACGAGATTGCTGCCGTCAGTTATGCGCTTCTCGCATCCGACCGCATCGCGTTCTACCTGAGCGCCTTCAATCCTAAGTTCTCGTTCCAGAGTCCAGGCACCCTGCTGCTCGGTCATTCGCTGGAGCAGGCCTTCCGCGAAGATCGCCAGGAAGCGCATCTGCTGCGAGGCGGCGAGGCCTACAAATACGCCTGGGGCGCAACCGACCGGTTCAACACCGGCCGCAGCTTCATCCGGGCATGATCTCAGACGACCCGCTGGCCGCCTGCCTCAATGGCCACATCACTCCAGAGGTGGCAATCGCGCGGATGCTGCTCGCCGGCGAGGATGTCGATGCGATTTGTCGTCGCGTGGACGCCTTACCCAGGTCTGGCGCTGCCTGGGCAGAACTCGAGCGGCTGGCACAAAGCGGATCATTGCTGCGACGGCTCCGGCAACTGCTTGACGCCGCCGGCGTGGACCACGCCGCGCCCGCAACTCCGGCAGCGATCGCCGCGCTGTTTGATCGTGCCGTGGCGATATCGCCCGAAGCGAGCGTGGCGTTCTACTCGCTGGGAGACGGCGCACGACTGCAATCGGCGAGCGAGGAGATCCGCGACTGGCTGCACCGAGCAGGTCTGCTCGCATTGCACCAGGATGTGCTTGACCTCGGTTGCGGTATCGGCCGCGTTGCCAGCGTCATCGCCCCGCATGCCCGCACTATCGTGGGAGTGGACGTGTCACAGGCCATGCTGCGCGAGGCCCGCCAGCGATGCACAGCGTGGCCCAACATCAGCTTTTTCGCCTCGTCCGGCCTGGATCTGCTGGCCCTGGCAAATGGATCATTCGATCTCGTGCTGGCGGTGGACAGTTTTCCCTATCTCGTGCAGGCCGGCGTCGCCGAGGTGCACATCGCGGAAGCGAGGCGTGTGTTACGCCCGGGTGGGTGCCTGGTGATCCTCAACCTGTCGTATCGCAGCGAAAAGCGTTCGGATCGCAAGGCTGCCGAGACCTGGGCAAGACGCTATGGCCTCAGACTGACTCACGCGGCCGTCTCGCCATTTCGCACCTGGGACGCCCTCGCCTATATCTTGAATACCGACAACGTGCGGTAGCAAGCCTCATGCGCGAGATCGGCCTGCCAGCGCCGGTCGGCGTCGCCTCAAGCTGCCGGCGTGTTCCGGGACGGTGGCCGTTGCGCTGCCCTTCCGAGGCCAGTACGTTGCCCCTTGAGAGCGTCGCGGGCGTGGCCAGCGGCGGCATCTCTGAAATGCTGGGAACGGGGAGACTGAACAATGTTGACGAGACGGACCATGATGGGATCGGCGACGGCATTGCCGCTGACCTCGTTCATTCCCGCGGCGTGGGCGGCCACGCCAAAGGACACCGTGGTGTTCGCCAGCCAGATCGACGGCCTGATCACCTGCGATCCGGGGGAAGCCTACGAGATCCCGGCGCAGATCATCCTCTCCAGCGTTTACGACCGTCTCGTACGATACGAAGCGGAGGACATCAATAAGCTGGTCGGTGGCGTTGCCGAGAGCTGGGAGGTATCGCCGGACGCCAAGACCTACACGTTCAAGCTGCGGCCGAACCAGAAGTTCGAGAGTGGTGCCCCCGTTACCGCTGACGACATGGCGTTCTCGCTGCAACGGGTGGTGTTGCTGGATAAGACGCCCGCTTTCCTGTTCACCCAGCTGGGCTGGGACAAGCCCAACGTGAAGTCGCTGATCACCGCACCCGACCCGTCGACGCTGAAGTTCACCATCACCGAGAGCTTCGCGCCCACGATGGTGCTGAACCTGATGGCGACAGTGGCCGCATCGGTCGTCGAGAAGAAGGTCGCTATGGCCAACGAGGTCAATGGCGATCTCGGCAACACCTGGCTGAAGACGCATTCGGCGACCTCGGGCCCGTACAAGCTGATCTCGTGGAAGGCCAATGAATCGGTCTCGCTCGAGGCACACCCGGCCTATCATCTGGGCGCCCCCCACATGAAGCGCGTGATCGTCCGGCACGTTCCCGAACCCGGTACACAGCGCCTGTTGCTGGAGAAGGGCGACATCGACATCGCGCTGAGCCTGCTGTCGGATCAGCTCAAGCCGCTGGCTGAAAATAAAGAGGTCAAGATCGAGTCGTTCCCCTATTGCGGCACCTGGTACATGCCGTTGAACCTGGCTGACGAGAGGCTGAAAAATCCGAAGGTCCGCGAAGCGCTGAAATATCTGGTCGATTATCAGGGCATGGTGGACACGTTCCTCAAAGGCCAGTTCATCGTGCAGCAGAGTTTCCTGCCGATCGGCATCTTTGGCGGCATCCCCTACAATCCCTTCAAGCTCGATGTGGCCAAGGCGAAGTCGCTGCTGGCCGAGGCTGGCTATCCTAATGGGTTCGAGTTGCGGCTCGACACGCCGAACACGTCGCCATCGATTGATATCGCTCAGTCGGTGCAGCAAACCATGGGGCAAGCCGGTATCAAGGTGAATATAGTATCGGCGGACACGAAACAGGTGACCGGCCTCTATCGCGGCCGCAAGCATCAGATGGTGGCCTGGAGCTGGACACCGGACTATCTCGACCCGCACAGCAACGCCGATACCTTCGCGCACAACGATGATGACTCGGACGAAGCCAAGTCGCACCCGCTGGCATGGCGCAACCATTGGTATATTCCAGAGATCACCGCAAAAATGAAGGCGGCGGCGCAGGAGGTGGACACCGCCAAGCGCAAGGCGATGTACGAAGAGTTGCAGAAGGTGGTGACCGACACCGGGCCGTTCATCATCATGTTCCAACCCGCCAATCAGGTCGCCTCGCGGGTGAACGTGCAGGGCTACAAGCCGGGCATCATCGAGGACGAGTACTTCTTCCGCACCATCACCAAGTCATGACGCGCCGCCTGTGAGCGTCACGACCGCGACCGAGGCTGCGCCCGCCAGCGAATGGGCCCGGCACATCACCGGGCCCATCCGCCGCGTCCTCAATGTGCTGCTGTCGGTGGCGCTCACGTTCCTGGGGCTGACCTGCGTCACCTTCTTCATCGGCCGCATCGTGCCGATCGACCCGGTGCTGGCGATCGTCGGCGACAAGGCGTCGCGTGCGACCTACAACCGGGTTGCCGCCGAGATCGGCGTCAATCTGCCGATCCCCGTGCAGTACTGGCGCTATCTGATGAAGGTGCTGCACGCCGATTTCGGCGTGTCGCTGATCACCGCGCATCCGGTGATGCAGGACATGACCAGGGTGTTCCCCGCCACCATGGAGCTCTCCGTGCTGGCTCTGCTGGTGGGCACGCTGTTCGGCGTGCCGCTGGGCGTGATCGCCGCCACCCATCGCGGGCGCTGGCAGGACCAGCTGATCCGGTTCGGCTCGCTGCTTGGCTATTCCATGCCGGTGTTCTGGCTCGGGCTGGTCGGGCTGTTGCTGTTCTACGCCAGGCTGGGCTGGGTCGAGGGGCCAGGGCGCCTCGACGTGGCATACGACGACATCGTGCAGCCGGTCACCGGACTGATCACGATCGACAGCCTGATAGCGGGCGAGACCGACGTGTTCTGGAACGCGCTCAGCCATCTTGTGCTGCCCGCTTCGATCCTGGGCTACCTGTCGCTCGCCTATGTGGCGCGCATGACGCGCAGCTTCATGCTGGGCCAGCTCCGGCAGGAATACGTGCTGGCCACGCTCGCCAAGGGATTGTCGCCGTTCCGCGTGGTGTGGGTACACGCACTGGGCAATGTCTGGGTACAGCTGGTGACGGTCATCGCGCTGACCTTCGGCAGCCTGCTGGAAGGTGCGGTGCTGACCGAGACGGTGTTCGCCTGGCCTGGGCTTGGGCTTTACATGAAGAACTCGCTGTTCAACGCCGATCTCAACGCGGTCCTCGGCGGCACGATGGTGATCGGGGTCGTCTATATCTTCCTCAACATGCTGTCCGACATCATCTATCCGCTGGTCGACCCGCGGGCCCGAGGCCGAGGATGAGCGCGACCGGGCTGCGCATCAGCGCGCCGACCGGCTGGCGCGGCTGGCTGCTCGATCCGGCGCCGGCAAGCCGATATCAGGCGCGGTTCGGTCGCTGGTATCGCGCGTGGCTCGGCCTGTATCGCAATGGGCTGGCGATGACCGGGCTTGCCATCGTGGTGGTACTGGTGCTGGCAGCGCTGCTCGCGCCGCTGCTCGCCGATCACACTGCCGCCTTCACCCAGACGCTGACCGACCGGCTGCAACCGGCGTCGTGGGCACATCCGTTCGGCACCGACGAGTTGGGACGCG
>DASSRN010000584.1:0-4021 GCA_035701785.1 Acetobacteraceae bacterium
TCGCCGAGCGCCCGGCCCAACGCCGCGCCCACGTCCGCAGCCGCCGCGTGCCATTTCGGGTACCTGGTCCAACGGGAAGATCAGCAGCTTGCGGTTGCTGCCGATGACCGCCACATGATCGCCATCGGCCGGCGTGCATAGCGCCGCCTCCTCCTTCGGCCGCAGATTCAGCACCTGCTTGCCGGTGCGCTTTTCCGCCGCCAATTCCGCAGCGGGCACGACGAACCCACGGCCGGTGGTTGACGCGACCAGATACCGCTTGCCCTCGACCGCGATGAACAACGCTGCGACGTCGTCCTCGTTGGTGAGACCAGCGAGCACCCGCACCGGTTGTCCATCGCCCCGACCGCGCGGCAGTTCGGACGCCTTCAGCGTGTAGGCACGGCCGTTGGTGCCGAAGATCGTCAGCCGGTCGGTGGTCTGGCAGTGCAGCCTGAACTTGAGCTTGTCGCCCTCCTTGAAGCGCAGTTCGGTGTCCTCGGCGATATGGCCGCGCAGTGCGCGGATCCAGCCTTTGTCGGACAGGACCACGGTGATCGGCTCGCGCTCGACAAACGCCTCGGTGGCCACCTCGACGATTGCCGGCGCAGCACCGATCTCGGTGCGCCGCGCACCAAGGGCACCGGCGCCGAACTTCTTGCGGACCTCTGCCAACTCATCCGCGATACGGTCCCAGCGCAGCTTCGCGTCTTTCAGCAGTGCCTGGATGTCGCGGCGTTCCTTCGACAGTGCCTTGTGCTCCTTGCGGATCTCCATCTCCTCGAGCTTCCGCAAGCTCCGCAGCCGCATGTTCAGGATCGCCTCCGCCTGAACGTCGCTCAGCTTGAAGTGCTGCATCAGTCGCGGCTTCGGCTCTTCCTCGTTGCGGATGATACGAATCACCTCGTCGACATTCAGGTAGACCAGCAGGTAGCCGTCGAGGATCTCGATGCGCCGCTCGATCGCCGCCAGCCGATGGCGTGAGCGGCGCATCAGCACATCATGGCGATGGTCGAGCCAGGCGCGCAGCACCTGGGGCAGCGACATCACCATCGGCGTGCGCGTCGCATCCAGCACGTTCATGTTCAATGGGAAGCGCGCTTCGAGATCCGAGGCACGGAACAGCGTCTGCATTAGCACTTCCGGCTCGACGCCGCGCGTCTTCGGCTCCAGCACCAGACGCACCTCTTCGGTGCTTTCGTCGCGCACGTCGCCCAGCAGCGGCAGCTTGCGCTCCTCCATCAATTGCGCGATCTGCTCGACCAGCCGCGCCTTCTGCACCTGGTACGGGATTTCGGTGACGACGATCTGCCAGGTGCCGTGCTTGCCTTTCTCCACGGTCCACCTGGCGCGCATGCGGAAGCCACCGCGCCCGGTCTCGTAGGCATTCAGGATCGCCGCCTGCTCCTCAACCAGGATACCGCCGGTCGGGAAGTCCGGTCCCGGCATGTGCGCCAGCAGATCCGCCGTCGTCGCATCCGGATGGTGGATCAGATGGATCGCCGCGGCGCATACCTCGCCGGCATTGTGCGGCGGGATCGATGTCGCCATGCCTACCGCGATGCCGGCGGCACCATTGGCCAGCAGGTTGGGAAATGCACCCGGCAGTACGACCGGCTCGCTCTCCTCGCCGTCGTAGGTGGGCCGGAAGTCAACCGCGTCCTCGTCGATACCCGACAGCAGCGCGCGCGCAACCTCGGTGAGCCGCGCCTCGGTGTAGCGCATGGCCGCTGCGTTATCGCCGTCGATGTTGCCGAAGTTGCCCTGCCCCTCCACCAGCGGATAGCGCGCGGCAAAGCCCTGCGCGAGCCGCACCAGCGCGTCGTACACCGCAACGTCGCCGTGCGGATGGAACTTGCCGATCACGTCCCCCACGACACGCGCGCACTTCTTGAAGCCGGCGGTCGGATCGAGGCGCAGCAGGTGCATCGCGTAGATCAACCGCCGATGCACCGGCTTTAGCCCGTCGCGCACGTCCGGCAGGGAACGCGACACGATGGTTGACAGCGCGTAGGCGAGATAGCGCTCGGACAGCGCATCGGTCAGGCGGGTGTCTTCGATGTGCCCGATCAGGTCATCCGGCATCCTACGGCTCCGATTCGGCGGCCAGCGCCGCGACGCGGTCGTATAGCATCTGGCGCACGGCGGGCAGCGGGCGGTGCTGATGACCGAATGCATCGCGCGCCAGGAAGTGCCCGGTCAGCCGCAGCCCGTCGCGCCAGTCGGTCGGCGCGGCCTCGTTGCCGCCCACCAGGAACGACGGCAGGCGCAGCAGCCGCGACGTCCAGACGCCGGCGCCCGTCACGGTGACCGCCCGCCCGGTCTTCGGCGAGACATAGGCCAGACCCGCCGTCTCGCCGGTGACGGCACAGCACGTCAGATCGAGGCCGTAGCCCAGATCGGCAAGCACAATCATCTCCCAGCGGATCAGATGGGTCAGCAGCGCGGCACCCTGTGACAGGTGCGCGATGAGGTGCAGCAGGCCTTCGAACACGCGTGGATGCGGCTCGCGTTCCGGCAGTGCGCCTTCGGCGACCGCGCATGTGCCTGACAGCATCGCCAGCGTCAGCGCGTCCTCCATCGCCAGCGCCGCTGCCGCATGCACCAACTCGGCGCTGAAGCTGCCAAGCTGTTCGGCCAGCCGGGCGACCCAGCGGACCTGCACCAGGTTGCCGGGCTGCCAGATCGCCGTGCGACCGCGCGCCGCGCCGCCGCGCGCCAGGCCACGATGTGCGCCGTACTCGGCCGTCATCACCGTGGCGATGACGTCGCCTTCACCATACGGCCGTGCGTCGAGCACGATTGCGGGTGCATCCCAGTCCATATGTTGAGAGCAGGTCTTGCTACCCAGAATCCTCTAGTCCGATCGCCCGCAGGCGGGCTGTCTCCTCGTCCCACCCTGCCCGCTGCTTCACGTTCAGGAACAGGTGCACTTTGCGCTCCAGCAGCATCGCCAGTTCGGTGCGTGCCCTGGCGCCGATCGCCTTGATCCGCTGTCCGCCTTCACCGATCAGGATCGCCTTATGCCCCGGGCGCGCCACATACACCGTCGCGTCGATGCGCACGGAGCCGTCCTTGCGCGCCTGCCAGTGCTCGGTTTCCACCGTGGCTGCGTACGGCACCTCCTCGTGCGTCTGCAGGAAGATCTGCTCACGCACGATCTCCGCGGCGAGCAGCCGCTCAGGCAAATCGGTCAGATCGTCGTCTGGATACAGGTGCGGCCCTTCGGGCATCGCGCTCGCCAGCGCATCGGCCAGACGTTCGATGCCATCGCCAGTCACTGCGCTGATCATGAACGTCTCCTCGAATGGCGCCAGCCCCGATAGCGTTGCCGTCAGCGGCAGCAGGGATGGCGCTGGCACCAGGTCGATCTTGTTCAGCACCAACCAGCACCGCCGCTGCTGCTCGGCCAGCGATTGGGCGATGCCACGCACCGCATGGTCGACACCGCCCTTGGCGTCCACCAGGAACAGGGTCAGGTCGGCATCGCGCACGCCGGTCCATGCGGCGGCCACCATGGCGCGGTCCAGCCGGCGCCGCGGCGTGAAGATACCGGGCGTATCCACCAGCAAGACCTGGCTGGCCGCACGCAGCATGATGCCCAGCACGCGGAACCGCGTCGTCTGCGCTTTCGGCGTGACGATCGACAGCTTGGCGCCGGTCAGCCGATTGACCAGCGTCGACTTGCCCGCATTCGGCGCACCCGCCACAGCGACGAAGCCACAGCGCGAGGTCATGCGCCCAGGATCCGCAGCAGGTCCTTCGCCGCCAGTTGCTCGGCGGCGCGCTTGCTGCCGCCGGTGCCGGAACCGGCGAACCCGCCCGCACCGACGGTCACCATGAATTCCGGCGCGTGGGGCGGTCCGTTGCGCGACACCACCGCGTATGTCGGCAGGCCGAGACCGCGCGCCTGCACCCACTCTTGCAGCATGGTCTTGGCATCGCGCGGCGGAGTCTCGTGGCGCGCCATTACCTCGTCCCAGGAACGCCGCACGAAGTCGCGCGCGCGGTCAAGCCCGCCGTCCAGGTAAAGCGCGCCCAG
>DASSRN010000585.1:0-4855 GCA_035701785.1 Acetobacteraceae bacterium
GTTGCCCAGCGCCAGCACCTCGGTGAAGATGCCGACATTCTGCTGACAGAACAGCGTGCCCTGTCGGATGCCGTTCTGCGAATGCGTGTTCGCCAGGCTGGTGATGTAGTCGTCCTGCTCGCGCTGCGCGCGGCCTCCCGCCTGATGGACGAAGTAGGTGTGCAGCGCGCGTTCATGCGCGGTGAGGTCTGGCCGGAAGCGCTGCACGAAGTCGTTGTAGCTGGACTGCTGATTGCAGGTGAGCGCGGTGACCATCAGTTTGCTCTTGAGGCTGGCAACATCCAGCGCGGTTACATCCGCCGGCGAGGCGCAAGGCCTGGCGGCGGCCACTCCCGCTGACAGCAGACCCGCAGCAAGCAGCACGGACAGCGTGGCGCGCATGTGGCATTCCCCCCGAACCCGACGCGCCAGTGTGCAGTCTGTCCGTTTCGATGGCAACTTCAACACTCCCCTCCCCCTTGCGGGAGGGGGTTGGGGGAGGGGGAGTGACGGCAACGTACGGATGGCGCACCCCGCCAGCGCACCCCACTATGCACAGCATGAAAGACACCCACACCATCGATCGTCGGTCGCACGATCAGCTCTGGGATCAGGTCATCCGCCGGGAGCCCGGAGAGTTCCGCTACGCCGTCACCACGATGGGCGTCTACTGCCGCCCCGGCTGCCCGTCCCCGCCCCCGCTGCGCAAGAACGTCCGCTTCTTCCGCACCAACACCGAGGCGGAGGCAGAGGGCTTCCGTGCCTGCAAGCGCTGCGATCCGAAGGGCGACCGCGCACGCTTGGCGCAGGCCGTTGTGCAGGACGCCTGCTCCTTCATCGATGCCTCGGAAGACATCCCGTCGCTGGATGCGCTGGCGACCCGCTCCGGTTACTCGCGCTTCCACTTCCTGCGCATGTTCCGCGACCACACCGGGCTCACACCACGCAGCTACGCCGAGGGCGTGCGAGCACGTCGGCTGCACGCGGCACTGAGCGGCGGCGCGCGCGTCGCCGATGCGGTGGCCGATGCCGGCTATGGCTCGGAGAGCAGGGTCTACGAAAAGACCGGAGAACTGCTAGGCATGACGCCAGGTGCGGTGCGACGGGGCGGGGAGGGAGAGGTGATCCGCACCACCTTCGCCGACTGTCCGTTCGGCCGGTTGCTGGTCGGCGCGACCGACCGCGGCGTATGCTTCATCGGCTTCGCCGAGCCTGACGATGCATTGCTGGGCGATCTGCGCCAACGGTTCCCGCGGGCCCGCATCGTCGCGGACGACGCCGCACTGTCGGATACGGTGCGGGCGGTGCTCGATTTCCTCCAGGAACCGAAACAGGCGCTGGATCTGCCGCTGGACCTGCGGGGCACCGCGTTCCAGCAGCGCGTGTGGCGTACGCTGTGCCGGATACCACCGGGCGAGACCCGCAGTTACGCCGAACTTGCGCAGATGGTGGGCGATCCGCGCGCGGTCCGGGCCGTCGCCCGTTCCTGCGCGCGCAACCCGGTATCGCTCGCTGTGCCATGCCACCGCGTGGTGGGCAGCGACGGCAGCCTCACAGGCTATCGCTGGGGGGTGCCGCGCAAACGCGCGCTCCTGGAGAAAGAACGCGCGTCCGCCGGAAATTGATCGGGATCAGCGGCCGATCACGATGCCGCCGGCATCCTCGCGGGCCCGCTGGTCCTGATGACGTGCCGCGTGCCAGTCATGGCGCGCCTCGTTCTGCGCCTGGGCTGCGCCGGCATAGTCGCCGACTGCGGCGCGGCGACGTGCCTGCTGGTTCTCGAAATGCGCTTCGCTCCGCTCCTGCGCTGCGCGCTGCTCGTGCCGCGCTGAGTCGCCATTCTGGATGATCACCTGGCCCATAGCCGGACCGGCGGCCAGCAGGGCGGCGAAGCCAGCGAGATACAGACTACGCATTGTACAACTCCGTTCTGTTCATCCTGGTGCCGAACGTGCAACGGCTGGACGAAGTTTCATTCCTAACGCGGCCGTCAAACGTTAGGAGGCGGGGGGTCGACCCCGCCTCCCCGTTTGGGTTCATCGGCCCAACTGGATGCCGACGCCGCCATGGTCGTCATGGTCCGCGCGGTGCTCCTGGTGCCGCGAATCGCGCCACTCCTGACGCGCCTCGTTCTGTTCGCGTGCTGCGCCGTAGAAGTTGCCGACCGCCGCGTCATGCCTTGCCTCAGCTGAGTCGCGGTGCGCCTCGGCCCGATCCTGCATCGCACGGTTCTGATGTCGCGCGGCGTCGTTGTCGCCGCCGATCACCACCTGTGCCATGGCAGGAGATCCCAGCAGAATGGCTGCCACGCCGAGTGAATAAAGGGTCTTCATGCATATCCTCCTTGGAAAGCTGCGCCCGCCGCTTCAGCGGTGATTACTCCCGGCGTTGTTGCCCGGGTCCGCTGTCGGCAAGTGATCCTGATGGTTGGCCGCGTAATCGGCCGGTACACGCTTCCCCGTCCCCGAGCGCTTCGATCACCTGATCGGAAGCTGGGAAAGCTTGCTGGCAGGATCGTGGCAGAAACCCCATCTCACTGCTTCGTGCGGCACAGTTGATGGTTGACCGGACGCGCGGTCTGGCTTAACTGCAATTGCGAACCCTTCGCATCTGGAACCGGCGATGCTTGCAAGCCTGGTTATCGTGTTTCGCGAGGTCATCGAGGCCGGCCTTATCGTCGGCATCGTCCTGGCGGCGACGCGCTCGGTCGCCGGGCGCGGCTGGTGGGTCGCCGGTGGCGTTCTCGGCGGCGTGCTTGGCGCCTGCGCTGTGGCGGCGTTTGCCGGCGAACTGGGCGCGCTATTCAACGGGTCCGGCCAGGAACTGTTCAATGCGACGATCCTCGTCGTCGCGGTCGGCATGCTGACCTGGCACAATGCCTGGATGGCAAGCCATGGCCGCGAGCTGGCGCGCGATGTGCGCGCTGTCGGCAGTGCCGTCGCGGCCGGCGACCGACCGCTCGTCGCGGTCGCCGTCGTGGTGGGTGTCGCCGTGTTGCGCGAGGGCTCCGAGGTGGTGCTGTTCCTCTACGGCATCCTGGCGTCCGGCGGCACCACGGTGGGCGACGTGCTGGCCGGTGGTGCCGGGGGCATCGCACTCGGCGCCGCGCTATCGGCGCTGATCTATCTCGGGCTGCTGGCGGTTCCGACGCACCGGCTGTTCACGGTGACGACCGGGCTGATCACGCTGCTCGCCGCCGGCCTCGCCGCACAGGCGGTGTTCTTCCTCCAGCAGGCGGACTACCTACAGGACATGGCGACGCCGCTGTGGAACACGTCGTGGCTGCTGGGCGACGACAGCATCGTCGGCCGGCTGATGCACACCCTGGTGGGCTACACCGCGACGCCGGATGCCGCGCAGGTGCTGGTCTATGCGCTGGTGATCGCCATGATGCTGGCGACGATGCGCCTGGCGCGCGGCCGCAGCACGACGGCACGTCAGGCGGTGCGCTCGACGTCCTGACGGCGATGAAGGTCTACGAGGGCGGCCGCAGTCTCGACGGCGCCGTAGTGACGGTGGACGGTGCGCCGCTCGATCCACGCTTCGACATCCGCCGTTTCAGCCGCATGGGCTTCGAGTGGACCTACGAGGGCGACGGTCCCCGCCAGTTGGCGCTCGCGCTGTTGGCCGACCATCTCGGCGACCCGCAGCGCGCCCTGGCGCTGACCGAGGGCTTCATGCACCGCGTCGTTGCCGAACTGGACAACGCATGGCGGCTGACCTCGGCCGAGATCGACGCCGCGCTGAGGGAAGCCGGCAATTTCTGATCGCCGGTCGGCCGACGTCGAGACCGCGCGTCTGCGCCTGATGCGTCCATTGTTGTCAGATGTGCCTTGGCTGTTCCGCTTCCTCGGCGATCCGCAGGCGATGCGCTTCACTCACTGCGATGCATCGCCGCGCGACTGTCGCCGACGCATCGCGGTCCACGAGTGGTTCCGCCGCCGCGATGGCTGTGCCCCCTGGGCGGTCATGCGGCGTGACGATGGCCGCATCATCGGCTGGGGGGGCCTTTATCACGATCCGTTCGACCGAGGCTGGGGCGTCGAGGTCGGCTATCACTTCGCCCCGACTGCCTGGGGCCAGGGCTACGCGACAGAACTCGTCGCCGCCTGCACCGGCATCGCCGATCACGGCCTGCGCATTCCAACACTCGTCGCCTTTGCGCATCCCGAGAACCGAGGCTCGCAGCGTGTGCTGGAGAAGTCTGGGTTCCGGCAGGAGCGCTTCGTTGCGGCGATGAACCGCTTTCTCTATCGGCGCGAGCGGGGCGGCAGCAGCTAGTCGAACGCTAACCCCATCGTCTCGGCCACCAGCGCCGGACGCGTGGAGCCTTCCACCTCGATCTGGCTGTCGAAGGTCATGCGCACGCCGCCCTCGATGTCCTCGACGCTCTTCAGCGTCTGGTGCAGCCGCACGCGCGACCCAGCCGGCACCGGCGCGGTGAACCGCACCTTGTTCGACCCGTAGTTGATACCGCGCGATCGCTTCCTGATCGTGTAGATCTCGTGCGACAGCCGCGGCAGCAGCGACAGCGTCAGGTAGCCGTGCGCGTTCGTCTTGCCGCCCGGCATCTCGCGCTTCGCCCGTTCCACATCGACATGGATCCACTGGTGATCGCCGGTCGCCTCGGCGAACTTGTCGATCATCGCCTGGTTCACCATCACCCACTCGCTGGTGCCCAGCTTCTTGCCGATGTGTGCCTTCATGTCGGCGGGCGTCTCCACTTCCAGCATGGCATCCCCTTGTCGCGATTTGGACTTCCGTCCTATCACTGGCGGCACTGGAGGAAAATCGCCATGGACACGCAAAGGATGTCGCAGCGCCAGGCGGCGTTCCGTGCCGACTTCCGCACCCGCATCGCGCCGGCGTATTTCGG
>DASSRN010000586.1:0-13030 GCA_035701785.1 Acetobacteraceae bacterium
GCGGCATCGAGGAAAGGCCGAATGCCCTGCCCCGCTCGCTGCGTCTGGGCGATGTCGTGCTGCGCCGGCGAACGCTGACGGGCGATACCAGCGTCACCGTCGGTCCATTGCCGATGAGTGAGATCGCCGGCCGGCCGCTCGCCGGACTGCTGGGACGCGACTTCCTGTCGCCGTTCGACCTCGACATCGACCTGCCGGCACATCGCCTGACGCTGTTCGACGTGCGCGGCTGCGATCCTCTGCTGCTGCCGTGGTCGACGCCGTACGCCGCCATTCCGGCAACCACGCCGATGAGCGCGGCGCTGGTGGTCCAGGTGCAGCTGGACGGCAGGCCGCTGCGCGCGCTGATCGATACCGGTGCCAGCTCCAGTCTGCTCACCTCATCCGGCATGTTCCGGATGGGCCTCACGCGCGAGATGCTGGCGCGCGACCCGGGTGGCAACGGCACCGGGATCGGCGCCGCGCCGGTGCCGATGCGTCTGCACCGCTTCAGCGAAATGCGGATCGGACCGGACGTGTCGCGTGACCCGTCGCTCTGGATAGCGTCGGTGCACGTGGTGCCGATCGTCGACATGCTTCTCGGCGCCGACTGGCTCCGGTCACGGCATGTGTGGCTGTCGTTCGCGACCAGGCAGATGTTCGTCGCGACGACGCGCCAGGGCAGAGGCTAATTTGATCGCGTGATTCAGACCTTCGGCGATTCCGCCTCCGGTCATCACGCTCTAGCGCTTGCGCCCGCCGCCCGGGTTGAAGGTCTTCTCGAATTCCATGCGCCGGTTGGTGTTGTTGACGATCGAGATGTGCGTGCCGGGACGCGTTGCCTTGGCGACGTAGTGCTCGCCTTTCTTCACCACGACGCGCACCGTGCGCACCACCTTGTCGCCCTTGTGGTAGACGCGGTTCACGTCGAGATCGGTGAGCGGATAGATCGTGTAGTCCTGCTCATGCGTATGCTTCGGGATGACCGCGTTGGGATGCATGACGGTATGGGTGATCCGCACATGCGGCCGGTCGAACAGCGTGGTGATGACGTACGGCTTTGACCCTGCCTTCTTCTTCGCGGCTGCCTTGCGGGCCATCGATGGCACCTCCGTGCGTGACGTTGCTGTGGTGGACCTGGGTGCCTGTGCCCCCGCAGGCGGACGGACGCCGGGACGCCCAAATGCTTCCCTGCGTTTTGCGCGCGGGTTAAACTCGACCTTAGAAAGTTGCGCGCGTCGATACAAGAGCAAGCATGCAGTGTATCTTCTGTCCGGCTACAGTTTCCGACGCCGCTGACTTCTGCCAGGCGTGCGGCGGCCGGCTGAGCTGGCGCTGCCGCGAGTGCGACCAGCGCAATCCGACGCCGTATCTCCGCTGCCGGCAATGCGGTGCCGCGCGTGAGCCGTCACCCGCCGCGACCGAGGTGGTGCGCAGCGAGCGCAAGCTGGTCACCATCCTGTTTGCCGACATTCGTGGTTCGCTGGAACTGATTCATGGGCATGATCCCGAACAGGTGTCGGCGATCCTGGAGAGCCGGGTCGATCTGATGATCCAGGCGGTGCAGACCTTCGATGGCACCGTCAGCCGCGTGATGGGCGACGGCATCATGGCGATGTTCGGCGCACCACGTGCGGCCGAGCACCATGCGCTGCGCGCCTGCCTGAGCGCGCTGCGGATTCGCGAGACCGCGATGCAGCCGGCCGGGCTGCGCGATTCGCCGACAGCTGATCCGGTGAGCCTGCGCGTCGGGTTGGGTTCGGGCGAGGTCGTAGTGAAGCCGCTGGTGGCGCACAACTTCGCCGGCTACGACGCCGATGGCGAGGTCGTGCACCTGGCGGCGCGCATGGAACAGATCGCGCCGCCGAATTCGATTCTGCTGACGCCGCAGACCGCGCGGCTGGTCGATCGGGATTTCAAGCTGCGGACGCTGGGGCAGATCGACATCAAGGGTCTCGCGGCCCAGATGGAGCTGTATGAACTTGTCGCCAGGCTGCCGCGGCGCAAGGACCGGCTGGCGATCGACGACCGCCCGGCAACCTCGCTGGTGGGACGCGACCGCGAGCTGGCGATCATCGCCAATATCCGCCAGCAGGTGATGGAAGGTCAGGGACGCGTCATCTCGATCCTGGGCGATGCCGGCTGCGGCAAGTCGCGTCTGCTGCAGGAGGCATTCAAGCGTGACAGGGACGAGTGGCTGCTGCTGGATGGGCAGGCCTTGCCATATGGCAACAAGGGCTATCGCGTTATCCTCGACATGCTCGCGGGCTGCTTCTCGCTGGAGCCCGGCGACGACACTGCGACCGCGACCGGGAAGATTCGCAGCGTCCTTGCATCGCACAAAGAAGACGAGCTGCTGAACCCGCTGGCGGCGCTGCATGACTTCGGTATCGACGATGACGAATGGCAGGTGCTGAGCCCGGCGGAGCGCGGCCGACGCATCCAGAACGCCGTGTGCCGGCTGTTCGAGACGATCAGTGCCGTGCGTCCGCTGGCGCTCGTGGCCGAGGACATGCACTGGGTGGATGCGGAGAGCCAGCGGATCCTGACGCGGCTGGTCCAGCGCAGCGCCAACACGCGCATCCTGCTGATCATGACGCACAGGTCGGAGTACGAGCCGCCTTCGCCCGAAGCGGCGCACCATGTGGCGATCCGGCTCGATCCGCTGAGCGAGACCGAGGCGCGCCTGCTGCTGTCGCAGCGGATCGTGCGTGGACCCGGTGTCGAGGCGCTGGAACAGGTGCTGATCGAGCGCACCGGCGGCAATCCGCTGTTCCTCCACGAGATCCTGTCGGGACTCGCGGAAGAAGGCGTGCTGCGCCGCGCTGGTCGCCGCTATCGGATGGCGCGCGCAATGGAGCCGATCAACCTGCCGGGTTCGGTTCGCAGCCTACTGTCCGAGCGCATCGACCGGCTCGCCGCGAATGAGAAGGACGTGCTGCAGGCGGCATCGGTCATCGGCCCGTCGGTCACGCTGCGCTTGCTGGAACGCGTCGCGCGCACACCGGCGACGGCGGACGTCTGCGGGCGCTTGCACGCGGCGGGCTTTCTCGAGCCGGTCGAGGGGGGACCTGAGCCGGCTTATGTCTTCCACCACGTGCTTATGTCCGAGGCGGCGTATGCCGGACTGCTGCATCAGCGGCGTGAGGTCATGCATGCCCGCGTCGTCGATGCGATCGAGGAGCTGTACGGCGACCGGATCGCCGAGCATGTGGAGACGCTCGCCGGCCACGCGACGCGCGCACGCGACTGGCGCAAGGCGGTGGAGTATGCGCGACGGGCCGGCCAAAAGACGGCGGCGCGCGATGCCAATACGGAATCGGTGCGGTTCTACGAGCGTGCGCTGGAGTATCTGGCGCACTGGGAAGATGGTGCCGCGAGGCGCGATATGGCGATCGACCTGCATCTCGCCATCCGCGATCCGCTGTTCCGTCTTGGGCGCATCAGCGCGATCGACGATCATCTGCGACAGGCCGAACCCCTGCTGCGGCCGATGGGCGACACGGTCAGGCTTGGGCTCCTGCATGTGCTGGATGCCAATGCGCTGACGTTGCGAGGTGAGTACACGCAGGCACTCGCGGCCTGCGCCGAGGCGTTGCGGCTCGCGCGGGCGCTGGGCGAGCCGGCGCTCGAGGCGCGCACGCAGTTCCAGCTCGGTGTGGCGCTATGGTGTGCCGACGACTTTATCGCGTGCGACGCACCGCTGCGCGCAGCCCACGCATATCTTGAGGCGCATCCAGCCGAGACGCGCTATGGCCTCAACCTTGGTGTCCATGTTGCCACCATGTCGTATGCCGCGCGGGGCCGCGCCGCGGTGGGCGATCTTGCGCAGGCCGAACAGGACCTGCTGGTGGTGCTGGCGATCGCTGAACGTCATGCATCGGCTTTCGAATGGGTGTGGGCGTCGATTGCGGCCGGCGCGGTCAACGAACTCGCCAGCCGGATGGAAGAAGCGGCGGCCTGGTATGACAAGGCGCTGTTCTGGAGCCGCTCGGCCAACACGTTCCTGCTCCCGATGATCGCAGCGAGCCGCCTTGGCCTGGTTGAAGCGCGATCCGGCAAGGTCGCTTCAGGCCTGGCGCGATTGCGGCAGGCGGTGGCCGATCTGGAGCGGATGGGCTTCAGGAACGAACTGCCATTCTGCCTCGCTGCGCTGGCAGAGGCGACGCTGGCGTCGGGCGATGTTGCAGCGGCGGCCGAAGTGGCGGAGCGCGCGCGCAGCATCGCCGTGTCGATGTCCGATCACACTGCGCTCGTGCATTCGCTGCTCACAATGGGTCACTGTCTGCTGCGCAACGGGCGGAAGTCGGCGGCGCGGACGCGCCTGCGCAGCGCATTGGTATTGGCCGAGGAGCATCACCTCGAACCATTCGCCGAGCGCTGTCGCGCTGCGTTGGGGGTGCGCCGACGCGACAACGTGCCGGCGAAGTGAAGGTCATGGCAACGCCGGTTCAGATCGCGCTGATCGATACGACGGGCACCATCCGCTTCCAGCGCATGGAAAAGGTTGCCGCGGCGATCGAGCACCAGATCCGGCGACAGCTTGGTCGCTTCTACGACGTCGATGCTCGCATCTTCGCGCTGCGGCACGGGGCAGAACTGCCGAACCGGACGTGGCCCGTGCATATCGTGCCCGAGGTGAAGAAGGGCGGCGGTTTCCACTCCGACATCTCCGGCGCGCCGTTCGCCAAAGTGTGCATCGGTCCGCATTGGACGATGTCCGCCAGCCACGAGATCATCGAGATGGTGTTCGACCCGACCGGCAGTCGGATGCACACCGCACCGGCCATCCATCTGGTGGACGGCGAGATCCAGAATGCCAAGGGCAGCTTCCGCTACCTGATGGAGATCTGCGATCCCTGCGAAAGCGCTGACTGCGCCTACACGATCGACGATGTCGTCGTATCGGATTTCTACACTCCAGACTATTTCGAAAGGCACGCCCGCATCGACGGCCACTACAGCCACAGCAGGAGCATCACTGCGCCGCGTCGGGTGCCGAAAGGCGGATACCTGTGCTGGCTCAATCCCGAACTTGGCAAGATGCAGATGCTGCGCAACCTGGATCGTGATCCGGAGCCGCGCATCCATACGTTCGACGGGCCACCGCCGAAGCGGCGGTCATTGCGCGAATATGTCGACGGGCGACTGAACAGCATGCATCGGCTGGCAGTCGCTTCCTGGCTGCACCCGAAGTTCCACGGCGGCCGGTAAAGTCCGGCCGCCGCTGCTACGCAGCTACTTCACTGCCGAGAACGGCGTTGGCGTCAGGATGAAGTTCTTCACGTTGGCGACGATCGCGCCGTTCTTCTCGGTTTCGCCGCGCGCCTTGATCCAATCGGGATCGGCGCCGAATGCGTTCCACTTCTTCTCACGCTCGGCCAGTGAGTCCCACCCTACGAAGTAGTACAGCGTCTGATTCGACTCGCCGATCACCGTGGTCCAGAAGCCGGCCTGGCGAATACCATGCTTTTCCCACAGCTTCAGCGTGATCGTGTCGAAGCGCTTCAGCAGGTCCGGCAGACGGCCGGGCACGCATTCATAAATCCGCAGCTCGTACAGCATCGCATTTCTCCCTCCCGCGATGTCTCAGCATGCGGCGCAGATCGACTGCCGGTCAACCAACCGGCAGCCTATTCCTGCACACCGTCGCGTCGATACGCGGTGCCCCACGGGTTGGACGCGTTGCGCCGCGGCGGCATCTGCAGCAGCCGCTTGGTCGCGATTGCGGCGGCAACCGCATTGAGCAGCGCGGCGGCAAGCCACTTGGTTTCCGGATCATACCAGCTGGTGCGCACCAGAAGCAGGAAGACCACGGTGATGCCCAACAGCATGCTGCCCGCGCGCATGCCGCGCCGCATCGCCAACAGCGACAACGCAGCAAACACGACATAGAGCGCGATTGCCGCAGCACGCATCACCTCGAACGCGCGCCACATCAGGGTGGCGGCGAGATCATCCAGGAAACGCGCAGCGGCGATGAAGGCGGCTTCGCATGATGCCAGGAACTGCTGCGGCCCGATCGCATAGACCGCCGCCATCAGCACGACGCCACCGATCCACACCAATGCTATGAGTCGGCGATCCACCTCAGAAGCGTTCCACCCACGGACGCAGTTCAACCTCCCAGGTCCAGGCGCTGCGTGGCTGTTGCACGACATGCCAGTAGCTGTCGGCGATGGCATCGGGATCGAGCATGCTGTCCGGGTTGTCGGAAGGCTCCGTGCGGCCCGGGTTGCGGATCGCGCCATCGATGACGAAATGTGCGACGTGGATGCCCTGCGGCGCCAACTCGCGCGCCATGCTTTGCGCCAGGCCGCGCAGCGCGAACTTGCCCATCGCGAACGGCGCCGACAGCGGGTAGCCCTTCACCGAAGCGGACGCGCCGGTGAACAGGATCGCGCCTGAGCCGCGCGGCACCATGTTCCGCGCCGCCTGCTGCCCAACCAGGAAACCCGCATAGGCGCTGACCGCGATCGCCCGGGCCACCGCCTCGGGATCGAGTTCGGCGACCGGACCGCGAGCGCGCGCGCTGGCGTTGTAGACCACCACATCAGGCACGCCCTGCGTGGCGATCACCGCATCGAACAGGCCGGCGACCTCCTCTGGTTCTGCGGCCTCGCAGGCGAAGGTCGCCGCCGCCGTTTCCTGCGCCAGTTGCGCGAGCCGGTCGGGATTGCGCGACGCCAGTGCCACCTGAAGCCCGTTCCGCGCAAACAGCCGGGCGAGCGAGGCGCTCAGGCCGGCACCGACGCCGACGATCAGGGCTGACTTCAACTCCATTCCGCTTCTCCGCTCTCTGTTCCGGCCGTTCCGGCCCGCCTATCATTGGGACAATCGCGGCGGCGAGCCTACGCCGCATCAGGGAGCACGTCATGCTTGGGTTGATGCAAGGACAACCACTTCTGATCTCGTCATTGCTCCGCCACGCGGCACGTCATCATGCGCGCGCCGAGGTGATTTCGGTGTCCGGACAAGGCGCGATCCACCGATCGACCTGGAGCGAGACGGAACGGCGTGCGCGACAGCTTGCCCGCGCGTTGCAAGGTCTCGGCGTCGCCATGCAGGATCGCGTCGGAACCCTGGGCTGGAATGACCACCGGCATCTCGAGATCTACTACGCGACCTCCGGCATGGGGGCGATCTGCCACACGATCAACCCCCGCCTGGCGCCGGACGACATCGCCTACATCATCAGCCACGCCGGTAACAGCGTGCTGTGCGTCGATCCGGGCTTTGCCCCGCTGATCAGCAACGTCGCCGAGCAGATCAAGGACAGCGTCCGCGACATCGTGATCATGACGGATGCCGCCGGCATGCCATCGCTGGAGCTGCCGGACGGGATGCGTCTGCATTGCTACGATAGCCTGATCGATGCGGCGGATGACGACTACGCGTGGCCGGTGTTCGACGAGAACACGGCCAGCGCGCTCTGCTACACCTCCGGCACGACCGGACGGCCGAAGGGAGTACTTTACAGCCATCGCTCGACGGTCATCCACGCCTATGCGATCGCGCTGCCCGACGTGCTGGACCTGCGCGCCACCAGCCGCATTCTGCCGGTGGTGCCGATGTTCCACGTCAATGCCTGGGGCATTCCCTATGCGACCGCACTGACCGGCGCCGCTTTGGTGTTGCCCGGTCGGCACCTCGACGGCGCCAGCCTGGCGCGGCTGCTGAACCAGGAACGCGTCACGCTGAGCTGTGGGGTGCCGACGGTATGGCTCGGGCTGTTGCAACATCTTCGCAGCAGCGGCGAGAAGCTCGCAACGGTGAAGCGCATCATGACCGGAGGGTCGGCTGCGCCACCTCTGCTGATCGAGGCGTTCCGCGACGAGTTCGGCGTCGCCGTCGAGCATGGCTGGGGGATGACGGAACTCAGCCCGGTCGGCACCTACAACGCGCCGAAGCTGCCGCAGACGGATCTCGCCGGCGACGCGGCAGTGCGCCACATGCTGAAGCAGGGGCGCGTGCTGCCCGGCATCGACATGAAGATCGTGGACGGCGACGGCCGGGAGCTGCCGTGGGACGGCAAGCAGTTCGGCGACCTGATGGTGCGCGGTCCATGGGTCTGCTGCGGCTATTTCGGTGATGCGCCGGGCAGCGCCTGTGATGCTGAAGGTTGGTTCGCCACCGGCGATGTCGCCACCATCGACCCGGACGGCTTCATGGAGATCACCGACCGCTCCAAGGATGTAATCAAATCGGGCGGCGAGTGGATCAGCTCGATCACGCTGGAGAACATCGCGGTGTCGCATCCCGATGTCGCGGAAGCCGCCGTGGTGGCGGCACGCCATCCGACATGGGACGAAAGGCCGCTGCTGCTGGTCGTGCCACGGCCGGGCCACTCGGTGGATCCTGAGTCGGTGCTGCAGATCTACAAGGGCCAGGTCGCCAGGTGGTGGCTGCCCGATGCGGTCCTGGTGGTCGATCAACTGCCGCACACAGCCACCGGCAAGCTGCTGAAGACCGAACTCAGGACCCGCTATCGCGACTATTACGCGAACCCGCCGGCGTGAGAGCCAGGCTGGCGGTCACGCGTTCGCGCAGTTTTGCTGCAATTGCGAAGGTTGCGTCTGACCACGGTCCGCCATAGGGTTCCGGCCGGGCGCCGCCCTTCGGGCGGGCGACTAACGGCGAGCATCGGCCTCGCCTCGGCACAGGAACATGCGCATGAGCGGCTCGGGCAAACGGTCCATCACCGTCACGCTTGAAGGATCCAACAAGTCGAGCAGCCTGCCGCTGATCGATGGCACTGTCGGACCGTCGGTCGCCGACATCCGCAAGCTCTATGCCGACCTGGGCATTTTCACATACGACCCAGGCTACGGCGCGACCGCGTCATGCGAAAGCAAGATCACCTATATCGATGGCGACGAGGGTGTGCTGCTGTATCGCGGCTACCCGATCGAGCAGCTGGCCGAGAGGTCGAACTTCCTCGAGATCTGCTACCTGCTGCTGAACGGCGACCTGCCCAACGCCAAGCAGCGCGGGGAATTCGAGCTTGGCGTCATGCGGCATACCATGCTGCATGAGCAGATCCGCCAGTTCTACAACGGCTTCCGCCGCGACGCGCACCCGATGGCGGTGATGTGCGGCGTGGTCGGCGCGCTATCGGCGTTCTACCACGACAGCCTGGACATCCACGATCCGGAAAGCCGCAGGATCAGCGCGTTCCGGCTGATCGCCAAGGTGCCGACGATCGCCGCCTGGGCGCACAAATACTCGGCAGGCCAGCCGTTCATGTATCCGAAGAACGACCTCTCCTACGCCGAGAACTTCCTCTACATGTTCCATGCGGTGCCCACGGAGACCTACAAGGTCAACCCCGTGCTGTCGCGCGCCATGGACCTGATCATGATCCTGCACGCCGATCATGAGCAGAACGCCTCGACCAGCACGGTGCGACTGGCCGGCTCGACCGGGGCCAACCCATTTGCCTGCATCGCCGCCGGCATTGCCAGCCTGTGGGGCCCCGCGCACGGCGGCGCCAACGAGGCGGTGCTGAAGATGCTGAGTGAGATCGGGCACGTGAAGAACATTCCCGACTTCCTTGAGGACGTGAAGGACCGCAACAACCACGCCCGCCTGATGGGATTCGGCCACCGCGTCTACAAGAACTACGACCCTCGCGCGCGGATCATCCAGAAGGCCTGCCACGACGTGCTGCATGAACTCGGCATCAAGGGCGACCCGCTGCTCGACCTCGCGATGGAACTCGAGAAGATCGCGCTGAACGACAAATATTTCGTCGACAGGAAGCTGTATCCGAACGTCGACTTCTATTCGGGCATCATCCTGAAGGCGATGGGCTTCCCGACCAGCATGTTCACCGCGCTGTTCGCGGTGTCGCGCACCGTAGGCTGGGTCAGCCAGTGGCAGGAGATGCTGGAGGACCCGGAGCAGCGGATCGGCCGTCCGCGGCAGATCTACACCGGCGCGCCGCAGCGCGATTACGTGCCGATAGAACGGCGGGGCTGACGCGCAACATTTCATACAGTAAAACAAGACCGCCGCGAAAGCTTGTGGAAAACCTTGTCCACAGGCTGTTGATGAATTGGCGCCGAAGTCCTCGGTAACGTCTTGATGATACTACATTTGGCTCGCGCTTGGCGAGGTGGGATCAAGGAGGTTGCCCACACTGGCCCAACTCAGCGCAGCGCGTGTTAACCCCTCGTTACTCCAGCATCTCGTCAACTCCGCAGCGTAGCGGGTTGATCTGCATCCTTAAGTTGCATACTATCACGATTACTCAACTTATTGGGGTGGAGTATGCGACCGTCGCAAACATTGGATTCGCTCGTGCGGGAGCGCCTGAAGCAGTGGCCGCAGCGGCCGCCGGGCGTCATCGCCCTGGGCAAGGATGCGTGGCTGCGCGGTCGACCAACGGAGGACCTGCGGTCGCATCCGTTCCTGAAGCTGCCAGGGAGTACTCGCTGGCGCACCCTGCCGGACGGGCTATGGCTCAACTTCGGCGGCACGCCTGTGGATGCCTATGTGGATATCTTCGCGATCGAAGCGTGTGGCACGCTACAGAACCTGTTGGACAAACGGTCGAGATTCGCTCCCAGCACGCATTCCCTGCTCGCGGTTTGTCCGGTGCCATGGCTGCTGTCGCCGGTCATGCCCGGAAACCCGACACCGCGCTGGAAGGTCACGGGCGTTGTATGCAAGGAGCCCGTCGCGCATCTGGTTGTCCCGGTCCGCGGAATGCACGTGCTGTACGGACTGAAGCAGAAGCATTACCAGGGTTTCGCGCGCCACCAACTGCCGCATCCGCATGAGTTCTTCGCGCCGATGGAGGCACTGACGGCGTGGGACGGCGACAAGAACCCGGATCTTCACGCCTTGCTGGCCCGGGCCTCAGCCACGGCTAACTTCCTTCATCCGCCGTGACGGCGGCAGTTCGCAGCCGGCGTCCGCCAGTGTGATGCGGGCGATGTCGGGTCGGTCGGTGATCAGCCCGTCCACTCCCCAGCTTATCAGCCGTCGCATGTCGTCCGGCCGGTTCACCGTCCACGGGACAACGCGCAGGCCCAGTTCATGGGCTTCCGCCACGGTCGCCTCGGAGAGATCGAGGTAATCCGGTCCCCAAGTTGGGCCGCCTTCTGCCGCCACCGCGCGCGCAACCGACCCGCCGAAGTCCGTCGGGTGCGGGCCATCCCACCACGTTCTCGCACCTGCGAGCAGCGCGCGGCTGGTCAGCCAGGCCACCTGCAGTTCGGGGTGCGACCGCCGCGCCTGGCGTGGCCCGCGCCAATCGAAGGATTGCACGATCAGCCGATCCAGCGCGCCGGCGTTCCGCGCAAGTGCCACGACGGCGTCCGCCATCGCCGCCGCATCTGCGGCGAGCCCCGGCTGCCAGGGAAAGCTCTTCAGTTCCACATTGAAATCAACCTGGTCGCCCAACTTCAGCACCTGCCGGAGCGTCGGTATCCGGGCGCCGTCATGCGGCACCTGTTCGGGGTAGGTGAAGGCATAGGCGCTGCCAGGGCGGACCCGTCCGACATCGTATCGGGCAAGTGCTGCGGCGGTCATCGTTCGGATCGCAGGACCGGGCGCGCACAGCCAGACACCGTCGGACGTGCGGGTGATGTCCGGATTGAGCCGCGGGTCGTGTGTGACCACCACCACGTCATCGGCGGTCAGGGCGACGTCGAGTTCCAGCACGTCGACGCCGATCGCCAGGGCGCCGGCAAAGCCCTCGAGCGTGTTCTCGGGGAACAGACCCCGTGCGCCGCGATGGCCATGCAGGACGATTCGATGTGCCATCGCCATCGGCTAGGTCGGTCCTTGCGCCGGCGTCAAGATGCCGCCAAAGCTGCGGCATGACTGCGACCGAGCGGGTTCTGGGCGTGCTCGGCGGCATGGGGCCGCTGGCGAGCGCGCATTTCATGGTGCGGCTGACCCAGCTTACGCCGGCGGCGAGCGACCAGGAGCATGTGCCGGCCATCCTGTGGTCGGACCCTCGCGTGCCCGACCGGACCGTCCGTGCGCCGGTCGGCGCGGCTGACCCGCTGCCCTGGCTGCTGCGCGGCATCGATGGGCTGGAACGTGCCGGCTGCGGGGCCATCGCCATCCCGTGCAACACTGCGCACCGGTGGTATGAGCCGATGCAACAGCACGCGCGCGTGCCGATCCTGCACATCGTCGATGCTGCGGCGGCCGAACTGACCAGCACGGGCGAGCGCCGGATCGGCGTGATGGCGACCGAGGCGGCGCTGGAGATGCGACTATATCAGGACCGGTTGGGCGCCCTCGGCTGGGACAGCCTCGTGCCCACTGTGGATGAGATGGCGCTGCTTGTGACGCCGGCGATACGGTTGGTAAAGCTGAACCGGTCGGCCGAAGCCTACGCGCCGCTGGCGGAGGTGGCGCAGAGGCTTTCGGTGCGCGGTGCGGCTGCCATCGTATTGGGCTGCACAGAGATCCCACTCGGATTGCAGGCCGGCCCGGCACCCGATCTGCCGATCGTCGATTCGATTGACGCGCTCGCCCGCGCCGCCATCGCGTGGGCGCGCGATTGCTGGAACGATGCGGCGTGCGCTTGATGATGATCAGGATGGCGCGGCGGTCTTCGCGCACTTGCTTGTTCGATCGGTTTCAGGACCAGAAATCGACCTCATCCGGCGGCGGCTGTCACAAAGCAATCAGTGTCGGAGACTCGCGCGAACGCGTGCGGTACTCTCGGTAGCGCGAAAACGCCGACACTAGCCGAGGCGCTACGGCGAACTGCTGAACCTGGGTCGCGTCCGCCCACGGCATTGTGGTGGTGCAGCAGTACACTGACAACGACGCGCTACTCCCACGATCCGACGACAGCAGCGCGCGTTATCTGGCGGACACTCCGGCGTCGAGAACTGGTCACCGCGAGGGCGGCGGTCCTCCAAGCAAGTCGATCCAACCGGTTATTGGTGTACCGCCCGCAGTTGATGGGACACCGAGTTGAAGCCTATGCCGCCTCCGCGACTGGTTGAAGTTGTCTCTGTCGAAAATCGGCCGGTGACATGAAGCCGTGCCGCTCGATCAGCCAAGTGGCATTGTAGGTCTC
>DASSRN010000587.1:0-3862 GCA_035701785.1 Acetobacteraceae bacterium
GCGCATGAACAGCAGAAGATCAAACTGGCCGAGCAGCAGGCCAGGCTCAAAGACGCCGAACGGCGGGTCCGTACCCGGCGACTGATCGAGGCCGGCGGTCTGGTCGACAAAGCCGGACTGCTCGAGCTCGACAGCAAGGCACTCTACGGCGCCCTGTTGTCGCTGCGGGAAGGCGCTGCCGATAAGGAAGAGGTCAGCCGCTGGAGCGCGTTTGGCGGACGTGCCTTCGCGCGCGAGGCCCGTCTGCGCGACGAGGGCAAGGAACCAACGGTGCTGACCGTCCCCGGCCCGCTCGCGAAGGATGTCACCGCCCTGCTGCGCCAGGCCGGCTTCCGGTTCAGCAAGGTCCTGCAGCACTGGGAGGGGCTGGCTCGGTTCGACGAAGCCAATGCTCTCGCCACGGCCCATGGCGGTGTCGCGCGGCGTGTCGCCGCGGGGACAGCCGCGAGCGTGGCGGAAGCCGCCGAATGATCCAGCGCGCCGGCTACGATCTGCTGCGTGTCGCCGTGCGAGTTGCCGTCCAGCTCTGGCCGCTATGGCTGTTCTGGTTCGTCTGGACGCTATTCGACAATTTGTGGCGCAACGTCCTGCTGACGTTCACCGATCCGTCGACCCAGACCTACTTCCTCGCATGGTACGTGTGGCCAGCCGTCTCCCTGGCCGGACCGATTCTGCTCATGGTGGCGGCGATCGTCGCCTTTCGGCTGGGGCTTGCAACGCGGCTCATGCCGTTCGCCGGTATCGGCGGGGTGGCTCTGGCCACCGTGCTGACCGCCGGGCCGGAGTATCAGCGTCTCGCCGCCGATGTCGGCGTCGCACCGCTGCTGGATGTGCTGCGTAGCGTCAATCTCAGCGCCGTGCTCGCGGGAGGCGTCGGTTTGATCGCCGTGGTGCTCGGCGTGCGCCTCACGGTGCTGCCCGCCACGGCCTTGCGTGGCCATGCCGCACCGCGCCTGGTGCGTGGCCGCTCGGACAACTTCGGTCATGCCGACTGGCTTGCCATTCGCGACGCGCGCCGGCTCTTTGCTGGTCCCGACCCCGCCTATGGCGGCATTGTCGTCGGCGAGGCCTATCGGGTCGATCAGGACCGGGTCGCGCAGCGGGCATTCGATCCGTCGGATCGCGGCACGTGGGGGCAGGGGGGTTCAGCGCCTTTGCTGATCGATGCCTGCCGCAGCGGGTCCACCCATGCCCTGGTCTTCGCCGGGCCGGGCGGGTTCAAGACGACCTCGGTCGGCATCCCCACCATGCTCACCTGGACCGGCGCCGCCGTGGTGCTCGACCCTTCGCGCGAGATCGGACCCATGGTGCAGGCCTTCCGGCGGCAGCTGGGTCACCGAGTGGTCACCTTGGACCCGGCCGCCACTGCGTCTGGTGCGTTCAACGTGCTGGACTGGATCGACATCGCCGCACCCGATGCCGAGACCAATGTCGAAGCCACGGTGAACTGGATCTGCGGCGAGACGCGCGGTCAGGTCACCTCTGGCGCCGAGTTCTTCGGCGAAAGTGGAAAGGCGCTGATCGCCTGCCTGCTCGCCGACATGCTGTGGGACGCAACGATCCCGCCGGGGCAGAGGACGCTGCGGCAGTTGCGCCGCATCCTGGTCACCCCGGAAGGCGAGATGCGGGCGACGCTCGAGCGCATCCACGCGTCCTCTGCCAGCCCCCTCGCGCGTGACCTCGCCGGCACGCTCAAGGGTCTGGTGCCGGAGACCTTCTCCGGCATCTATGGCAACGCCAACAAGGACACCCGCTGGCTGTCGACAGCGGCATATGCCGACCTGGTCTCCGGCAATAGCTTCCGGACGCGTGATCTCGCCGATGGCCGGCTTACCGTGTTTGTGCAGGTGCCTCTCAAGACGCTGCAGGCCACGCCGGCGCTCGGCCGCGTCATCATCGGCGCGTTGCTCAACGCGGCCTATGAGGCTGATGGCCGAATTAGCGGGCGCATCCTCTTCCTGCTCGATGAGGTGGCCCGGCTTGGCTACATGGGCGTGCTCGAACAGGCGCGGGACGCCGGGCGCAAATACGGCATCACCCTGCTGCTGCTCTATCAGTCGCTGGGCCAGCTGATCGGACAATGGGGCAGGGAAGGGAAGCAGGCCTGGTACGACGCGACCTCGTGGCGGCTATTCGCCTCGGTCCAGGATCCCGACACCGCCAAAGAGCTGTCGGCGATGTGCGGCGACTACGCCGTGGTCGCGACGGCCGAGGGCAACAACGCCGGCAGCCAGAGCCGCAGTGGCGCCGCGTTCCGATCGAGCTCGTCCGGCTGGTCAGAGAATCGCTCGGAGATCCGCCGCGCGCTGATCAAGCCGGAGGAGATCATCCAGGACACCCGGGCCGACGAGGCGTTCGTGCTGCTGCGCGGCGCCAGGCCGCTGCGTTGTGGACGGGCGATCTATTTCCGGCGGCAGGATATGGCGCCTCTTGTTGCCGCCAATCGCTTCCATGGCCAACGGCATGCCGCCGAATGACCGCCACATTTCCGCTGCGCAGGGACCTCGCTGTCCACTGGAGAGCGTGGGCGCGTGCCCGCGTCCGATGATTTGGGCAGAGATTTCTCCAGCCATCGCCGGTAAGGCGATCGTGACGTCACACGTGACCCACGATCAGTGGGGCATGTCACGCCACTGAGACACACAGACTTTCGGATCTCAGTCTGCCGATCGGCCGCGACCGACCACGAATGGAGCGACACGGCAACAACCAGTATCTCAGGCTTGCACGCGCAGTATAGACAACTGACCGCTGGATCACTATCAGAGCCGGCAATGTCAAAGGAAGAGCAGTATGGCCGAAGATGTTGAGATGGTCCTGAGTCTTGCCGCGCAAATTGTATCGGCACACGTCGCAAACAACAGCGTCTCGGCAGACGCGCTGCCGAAGCTGATCAATGATGTCAACCACGCTTTGGCCCATGCACAGGAGGTAGCCACGAAGCTACCAACGCCAGATCCCGCGGTGGATGTGAAGAAGTCCGTCCGTCAGGACAAGATCATCTGCCTGGACTGTGGCAAGAGCTTCTCGATGATCAAGCGCCATCTTTCGACAGATCATAAGATGACGCCGGCAGAGTACCGGCAGAGATGGAAAC
The DNA here is from genome assembly GCA_035701785.1 of Acetobacteraceae bacterium. Taxonomy (GTDB): domain Bacteria; phylum Pseudomonadota; class Alphaproteobacteria; order Acetobacterales; family Acetobacteraceae; genus JAMXLO01. Next base: position 3,098 of record DASSRN010000587.1, read on the forward strand.
TACCAGCGTCCTATCCGATGGTGGCTCCTGATTATGCCAAGACCCGTTCGTCGCTGGCGAAGAAGATTGGGCTTGGCCGCAAAGCGGCGGCACGAAAGTCAACGCGCAAATCGGCGCGCTGAACGGATCAACGGCTACGGCACGGATTTATCCGGGTTTGGCAATCGGAACGGCGCGTCGCGTACGAAACCGACGACCCAGGTGGTATCCTCGATGCGGATGCGGGCCTGCCATCTCTGAAAGTCGAGCCGCGCATGAGCGGCTTGCAGGAACTGCTTCGCTTCTGCCTCGCTCATGATCCATTGCCGACCCTGCCTCTGCCACCGCGCTCCAGGGCAGAGTTCTCGTCGCAGATTTACAAGTGTCGGGTTCCATTCGAATCTGACCGACGGCATCGCGTGTGCACTCCAGCAATGCAGGAGAATCCTAGAGGAAGGACGAATCACGCCGCAACCCGTGAAGAGCATTGAGCAAAGACGGCAATAGAAAATGCTTGCATGGACGGAGTCGGCGTGATTCGGTCACGCGACCAACAGGAGCGAGTCGCGGAATGGCTGCCAACGGGATCTCGACTGTGATGATGAAGGGCATCTTCGACGAGATGGCGGAAGGACATCAGCTGCCGAAGCGGGTGGCGCAGGACCTTCTGTCGTCGATGATCGAGAAGGTCACGCAGCATCTGAAACAGGGTGATCGCATTCGCATTCGCCGGCCTCGGCACGCTGGAGGTGCGCAACCGCGAGGCGCGCACTGGGCGCAATCCTG
>DASSRN010000588.1:0-4715 GCA_035701785.1 Acetobacteraceae bacterium
TGGATGTGCAGTTCCCCGAACAGTCGGCCGAACGCCTTGTGTTGGTCGAATGTCAGCCTCTGGTCGCGGAAGAACAGCACCTGGTGCGCCATCAGGGCATCGTGCACCTCCTGGAACTGCTGGTTGCCCAGCGGCCCGCCCAGGTCCACGCCCGACACTTCCGCGCCGATCGCGGCGGTCGACGGCTTCACCTTGATAGTCTCGTAGGGCATCAGACTGCTCCTGGCGACGTTCGCGTGGACTATCCGACGCAACCGCCCAGCAGGCAAATCACCCAGTGAATTCGCAACACGCGACCCTACATGCAAAAGCCTGCATCAGCGGGAGGTCCGATATGGCAAGCATCAAGCGGCACGCCAGCGCGGTCTGGCAGGGCAGCGGCAAGGAAGGCAAGGGCAGCCTCACCACACAGAGCGCCACGCTGAAGGACACGCCCTACTCGTTCAACGCGCGGTTCGGCGACGGCAAGGGCACCAACCCCGAAGAACTGATCGCCGCCGCGCATGCGGGCTGCTTCAGCATGGCGACCGCGTTCCAGCTCAGCGGCGCAGGACACCCGCCGGAGAGCATGCACTGCGATGCCACGCTGACAATGGAGCAGGAGGGCGCCGGCTGGAAGATCGCCGCCGTGCATCTCGTGCTGCGCGCCCGTGTCCCGGGCATCGACGATGCGAAGTTTCAGGAACTGGCCGCAGGAGCGAAGGCGAACTGCCCAGTGTCGAAGGTGCTGAACGCCCAGATCACGCTGGACGCCAAGCTGGAGTGATGCCGCGCTAGGGCGCGTTGCGCAGGAAGACATAGTCGGCGGCGTACGGCTCGGCGTGCAGATCGCCGAGCTTGCCGCAGGCGCCTGTCGCGTTGCCGCCGTTCGTATTGATGCGCTGCACCGTCGTCACTTCCTTCAATGGCCCGTCGCCGCGACGGTCGCTCACCTCCAGCTTCAACCACGGAATATCCTTCGCGCCGCTGCCTGCAGCACGTCCAACTGCCTTGCCGACGATCACGCTTCCACCGCTCTCCCAGCTCGGGCCGGCGTAATGCCTGCCGACGGTCGCGCCATCGCGAAACAGCGATGCGATCGGCTCGCGGAACTGCCAGGCCAGTTGGCCGCTGCTGTCCGGCTTGCACTCGTAGATCTGCGCGCCCTCGGCATGCAGCTGCATTACGATCGTCGCACCCTTGGCGACGATCGCGTCGGGCAGATCCGGCGCCTGCGCGACGACGGCAACAGGAAGCGACAGGACGAGCGTGGTCACGCCAATGCGCAGATGCCGGTGCACCGTCATGTCCTCTCATACGTTGAAGCGGAACAGCAGCACGTCACCGTCCTTGACGACATACTCCTTGCCCTCGACCCGCATTTTGCCAGCTTCCTTGGCGCCGACCTCGCCCTTGCAGGCGACGTAGTCGTCGTAGCCGATCGTCTCGCAGGCGATGAAGCCACGCTCGAAATCGCCGTGGATCGCGCCGGCCGCTTGCGGCGCCTTCGTGCCGCGCACGATCGTCCAGGCGTGCGCCTCCTTCGGTCCGACGGTGAAGAAGGTGACGAGGCCCAGCAGGTCGTACCCGGCACGGATCACTCGATCGAGGCCGCTATCGTGCAGCCCCAGTCCTTCCAGGAACTCGCTGCGATCGGCTTCCGGCAACTGCGCCACCTCCGCCTCGATCGCCGCCGAGATCACCACCGACCGCGCCCCTTCGGCCTGTGCGCGGTCGGCAACGCGCGCCGAGAATGCGTTGCCGCCCGCTGCCGCACTTTCCTCAACGTTGCACAGATAGAGCACCGGCTTCGAGGTCAGCAGTTGCAGACGCTTCACCGCTTCCACCTGGTCCGGCATCACCACCGACCGCACCGCGCTGCCGTCGCGCAGCGCGGCAACCAGTGGCTCCATCAGCGCGGCCGATGCAATCGCCTCCTTGTCACCGCCGCGTGCGCGCTTTTGCGCGGCGACCAGACGCTTCTCCAGGCTGTCGAGGTCGGCGAGCATCAGTTCGGTCTCGACCACCTCGGCGTCGCGGATCGGATCGATCGGGCCTTCGACATGCGCGATGTCGGGATCTTCGAAGCAGCGCAGCACGTGGATGATCGCGTCCACTTCGCGGATATTGGCAAGAAACTGGTTGCCCAGCCCCTCACCCTTGCTCGCGCCGCGCACCAGGCCGGCGATGTCGACGAATTCCAGTGACGTCGGCACGATCTTCGCCGACTTCCCGATCGCCGCGAGCGTGGTGAGCCGAGCATCCGGCACGGCGACGCGACCGACATTCGGCTCGATGGTACAGAACGGATAGTTCGCCGCCTGCGCCGCCGCCGTGGCGGTCAGTGCATTGAACAGCGTCGATTTGCCGACATTTGGCAACCCGACAATGCCGCAGTTGAAGCCCATCCTCTGCGTTCTACCTCTCGACCGGTGCCAGCAGCGCGACCTTGGTCATGAAATCCTCAGGCTTGCCCTGCACCAGCAGCGGCGCCGCATCGGCCACCGCGTCCAACAACGGCAGCAGCCAATCGCGATCGTGCTTCATGAAGTCGCTCAGAACGTGCCCCAGCACGCGTTCTTTGCCGGGATGGCCGATGCCCAGACGCACCCGCCAATAGTCCTGCGTGCCGAGAGTGCGGTCCATGCTCCGTAGCCCGTTATGGCCCGCCGCGCCACCGCCGCGCTTCACCCGCACCTTGCCGGGTGCCAGGTCCAGCTCATCATGGAACGCGGTGATCGCTTCGGCGGACAGCTTGTAGAACGCAGCCGCCTGCTGCACCGAGGCGCCCGACTCGTTCATGTAGGTCTGCGGCTTCAGCACCAGGATCTTCTCGCCGGCGACATTGCCCTCGCTGACGAGCCCCTTGAACCGCGTCCGCCACGGCGCAAAGCCGTAGCGGATCGCGATCGTGTCCACCGCCATGAAACCGATGTTGTGCCGGTTCCGAGCCATCCCCGGCTCCGGATTGCCGAGGCCGACCCAGAGCAGCATGACGCGTCAGCGCCGCGGGGCCGCACCGCCGCGTGCCGGTGCCGCCGCAGCAGCCGGGGCACCAGGAACTGGTGTCGCCGCGCCTGGGGCCGCTTCAGCCGCGACCTCTGTCATCTTGGTCGGCGGCGCAACGGTGGCCACCACGAAGTTGCGCGCGATCGCCGGGCGGGTGTTGTCGGTCCCCTTCAGGTCCTCCCAACGCACGGCGTCGTTGAAATCGAGGTTATTGAGATCAGCGACGAACTGGTCCGGGATGTGCTCCGGCTGGGTGTACACCTCGACCGTATGGCGGATCACGTTCAGCACCCCGCCGCGCTTAAGACCCGGGCTCAGTCCGTCATTCTCGAAGTGAACCGGCACCGATACGCGGATGCGTTCGCCGGCCGCGAGGCGCTGGAAATCTATGTGCTCCGGCGCGTCGGTGACCGGATGGTACTGCACCGCGCGGATCAGTGCCCGCGTCGCATCGCCGTCTACCTTGATCTCGTAAAGCCGCGACTGCCAGCCGGCGCGCCCCAGTTCGCGCGCCACGGTGCGCGGCTCCAGCGCGATCAGGCTGGGCTCCTGCCGCGCGCCATAGATAACACCGGGCACCTTGCCCGCCCGCCGGGTCGCCCGCGCCGCCCCCTTACCGGCTCGCGCGCGTGCCTCGGCCTCGATCGTCACCACATCGGCCATAGTCCGCTCCTGCAAATGCAAGCGCCGGCCTCCAGGGGTGCCGGCGTGGCGCGGGGTTTAGCCGAGACATAGGCCCGAGGGCAAGCAAAGCCCGGTCAGCGGTGGCCTGCCAGGTCCGCACGGGCAGCCTCGCCGAACTGCACCAGGATGTTCATGCGGCCATCACGGACAAATTCGTGCATCTCGTGCAGCGCCAGGTTCGGTCCCTGGTAGGTCGCGATGATGCCGATGATGATCTGGTCTGCTGCCTCGACCACGGCGGGAGAGGACACCAGTCGCATGCGGCCTATCAGGGCATAGAGACCGACCATATCGGCAACATCGTCCTTCTGGTGGCTGAGAGCGTCGCCGAACAGGCGGGCGGATTCGGCGATGAACTCGCTGTACAACGCCTCCAGCCTGGCGCGTTCCGCTTCGCTATGGGCGTGACGAAGCTGTGTTCGCTGCGTCACCCACGAGGTGGAGAAGGACGCCAACCCGCCGATCGCCGCACCCGCCAGCGCGGAGAAGGCCGAGATATATCCTGGGTCCACTGTCGGTCGTCAGAACCCGGTCGGGTCGCCATACGGAACGTGCAGCACGCGGTCGACGAAGATGCCCGGCGTCACCACGTGGTCGGGGTCGATCTCGCCCAGCTCGCGAACGTGCTGCGTCTGCACGATGGTCAGCCTGGCCGCCATGGCGATCACCGGATTGAAGTTGCGGCCCGACTCCTTGAACGTCAGGTTGCCCCAGCGATCTGCCTCCCACGCCTCTACCAGCCCGACATCGCCGACCAGCGCGCGCTCCATCACGTAGCTGCGGCCGTCGAATTCGCGCGTCTCCTTTCCCATGCCCATCTTGGTGCCGACGCCGGTCGCAGTGAAGAACGCCGGCACGCCAGCGCCCGCCGCGCGCATCCTCTCGGCCAGCGTGCCCTGTGGCACGATCTCCAGCTCGATCTTGCCGGCCCGATACAGACCTTCGAACACCACCGGATCGGAAGAACGCGGGAACGAACAGATGATCTTGCGCACCCGTCCCAGTTCCATCAGCCGCGCCAGTCCGATATGTCCAACGCCTGC
>DASSRN010000589.1:0-4897 GCA_035701785.1 Acetobacteraceae bacterium
AGCGCTGCTGGTTGAAGCGGCCGTTGAACGCGAAGGTGTCCTGCTCGGTCCAGGCGCCGCATCCGCCGATCTGGGTGCCAGGTGGCGGCTCGGTCGAGACGTGGCAGTGGTGCGCCGAGATGGACTACGTCTACTGCTACCTGTCGTACTACGGCTACAAGATCGGCCGCGCGACGATGGACGGCTTCTGGAACGAGATGTCGAAGCTGGGCAAGGACCGCAATCCATACCGCGCCGGCTTCCTCCAGTTCGTCGGTGTCGGCGAGAGCCGCCAGCACGCGATGGATCTGTACGGCGAGGCCGCCGAATACTTCTACGGCAACTGCCTGCATATCGATCCGCGCTTCGCCGCCCCTCCCGGCTATGCCACCGAGGCGACGCAGCGCATGGGCCTGGAAAGCCAGGTCTCCAAGGCCGCGTCCTACTCCGACAAATTCAACAAGCTGGCGCGCGAGATGGATGCCATCGTCGAGAACGGCTACGTCATCATCGGCTCGCCGGACGAAGTGGTGGAGCAGTTGCGCGAGGTCGCGGTGAACCTCAACGTCGGCAACCTGATGCTGCTGCTCCAGTTCGGCAACATGAGCAAGGAGCTGACGAAGTATAACTCGCGGCTGTTCGCCGACGCGGTGATGCCAAAGCTCAAGTCACTGTTCGCTGAGTGGCAGCATCGCTGGTGGCCGCAGCCAATGGCGGCCACGCAGCGCGCCGCGGTGCCCGCGTACACACCACGACTCGCCGCCGAATAGTGCCGGACCTCGCGACCCGCTGCTGCATCGCCGGCGGCGGGCCGGCGGGCGTGATGCTGGGCTTTCTGCTGGCGCGCGCCGGCATCGACGTGACCGTGCTGGAAAAACACGGCGACTTCCTGCGCGACTTCCGCGGCGACACGGTTCATCCGTCCACCATGCAGGTGATGCACGAGCTTGGCCTGCTCGACGCGTTCCTCGCCCGCCCGCACAGCGAGGTGCGCACGCTTGCCGCGCAGATCGGCAACGACACCGCGCAGATCGCCGACTTCACGCACCTGCCGGTGCGCGCGAAGTTCGTGGCGTTCATGCCACAATGGGACTTCCTCGACTTCATCGCCGGCGAGGCGCGGCACTTCCCCAGTTTCCACCTGCTGCTGAACACCGAAGCGACCGACGTGCTGCGCGATGGCGATCGCGTGGTGGGCGTCGCGGCGACCGGCCCCGAGGGCCCGCAGGCGATCCGTGCCGAACTGGTCATCGCCGCCGACGGCCGGCACTCCACCTTGCGCGACGCCGCCGGTTTCAAGGTGGTGGATCGCGGCGCTCCGATGGATGTGCTGTGGCTGCGCCTGTCGAAATCGCCGAGTGATCCTGGGCAAAGCCTGGGACGCGTCGATGCCGGCCACATCTTCATCATGCTGGATCGCGACGACTATTGGCAGTGCGCCTTCGTCATCCCCAAGGGAGGTGTCGACGAGGTGCACGCGAAGGGGCTGGATGCGTTCCGTGCCGAGATCGTGCGGCTGGCGCCCTATTTGCGCGACCGCGTGCACGAACTCGCATCGTGGGACGACGTGAAGCTGCTGACCGTTGCAGTGAATCGCCTCGACACCTGGTTCCGTCCCGGCCTGCTATGCATCGGCGATGCAGCACATGCCATGTCGCCGATCGGTGGTGTCGGCATCAATCTTGCGATTCAGGACGCAGTCGCCGCCGCCAACGTGCTGGTGCCGCGCCTGCGCGCTGGCGCCGCCACTACCGACGATCTGAACGCCGTGCAGAAGCGCCGCGAATGGCCGACGCGGATGACGCAAGGCCTACAGATCGCGATCCAGGACCGCGTTATCAGCAACGTGCTCCGCACCACCGGCACGCTGCACGCGCCATGGCCGGTGCGGATGCTCGACCGCTACCCCCCGCTGCGCCGCCTGCCCGCACGCGTCATCGGCATGGGCTTCCGCCCCGAACACATCCGCCACTGATTCAGATTGGGCTCCGATCTCCCTCCCCCCCTCGCGGGGGAGGGTTGGGGAGAGGGGGCCTCGATCACCCCCGCGCCCGCCGATCCACCACCCGCCGCGCCTTCCCCACCGACCGTTCCACCGTCCCCGGCGGCTCCACCACTACCTGCGTCGTCAGCCCGATCGTGTCCTTGATCCGCGCCACCACCAGCTTCGCCTCCGCCTCCAGCAGCACCGGATCGAAATACTCCGGCCGTGCCTCGACGTGCACCGCCACGTCATCCATGCGCCCCTCGCGCGTCAGCTCGATCTGATAGTGCCCGGTCAGCACGTCGCTCTTCAGCAGCTGCTCCTCGATCTGCGTCGGGAACAGGTTGACGCCGCGCACGATCAGCATGTCGTCGGACCGGCCGGTGACCTTCTCCATCCGCCGCATGGTCCGCGCCGTCCCCGGCAGCAGCCGCGTCAGGTCGCGCGTGCGATAGCGCACCACCGGCATCGCCTCTTTGGTCAGCGACGTGAACACCAGCTCGCCATGCGCACCCTCCGGCAGCACGGCACCGGTGTCGGGATCGATCACCTCCGGATAGAAATGGTCCTCCCAGATATGCGGGCCATCCTTCGTTTCGACGCACTCGTTCGCCACGCCCGGCCCCATCACCTCGGACAATCCGTAGATGTCCACTGCATCCATCGCGAACCCGTCCTCGATCTCCCGGCGCATCGCATTGGTCCAGGGTTCGGCGCCGAAGATGCCGATCTTCAGCGAACTGCCGCGCGGATCGATGCCCTGGCGGCGGAACTCGTCGAGGATCGCCAGCATGTAGCTGGGCGTCACCATGATCACATCGGGTGCGAAATCGGCGATCAGCTGCACCTGCCGCTCGGTCATGCCGCCGCCGACCGGGATCACCGTGCAGCCCAGCTTCTCCACGCCGTAATGCGCACCCAGGCCGCCGGTGAACAGCCCGTAGCCATACGCGACGTGCACCAGCATCCCCGGACGCGCGCCTGCGGCGTAGATCGAGCGCGCCACCACATGCGCCCAGGTCTCGATATCCCGCGCGGTATAACCCACCACCGTCGGCTTGCCGGTGGTGCCGGACGAAGCGTGCACGCGCACCAGCTTCTCGCGCGGCACCGCGAACATGCCGAACGGATAGTTGGCGCGCAGGTCCTGCTTGGTGGTGAGCGGGAACTTCGCGATGTCGTCCAGCGAGCGGAAATCGTCCGGATGCACGCCGGCCCGCTCGAACGCCGCGCGGTAGTGCGGGACATTCGTATAGGCATGGCGCAGCGTCCACGCCAGCCGCTCGCGCTGCAGCGCGGCGATCTCGTCGCGCGAGGCGGTTTCGATCGCATCGAGCCCGGCCATCTAAGACTCCCGCCTGCGCAGCGTGCGCGTATGGCCGCGGAACTCCGCCACAAGCGCGCCACCCACGGTGCTGACCCGCACGTCGTAGATGCCCGATCGTCCGACCCGCATCCGCTCCACCGCTTCGGCCACCAGCACCTCGCCCACCTCGGCCGGGCGCACGAAGCTGATGCTGGCGTGCTGCGCCACCGCCGCCTCGTCGCGCTGGTTCGCCGCAAACGCCATAGCCGAATCCGCCAGCGAGAAGATGAAGCCGCCATGGCAGATGCCATGGCCGTTCGCCATCGCATCGGTCACCGGCATCGACAGCAGCGCGCGACCCGGTGCCACCTCATCCAGTCGCATGCCCAGCCCAACGCTGGCCCGGTCCTCCGCCCACATCGCATCGGCACGGGCACGCACGGCATCGGTCATACGCGTCCTCGGAACGCCGGCGCACGCTTCGCCAGGAACGCTTGCACACCTTCGGCATAGTCGGCGCTGCGGCCGGCTTCTGCCTGCAGGTCCTGCTCCAGATCCAGCTGCGCCGCCAACGTGTGCGTGGCCGACGCGGCGAACAGCGTCTTCATCGCCACCAGGGCCGCGGTCGGCTGCGTCGCCAGATGGGCGGTCAGCTTCTCCGCCTCGGCCAGCAGCGCGGCATCGTCCACCACGCGCCAGATCATGCCCCATGCCTCGGCGCGTTCGGCGTCGATTGTCTCGCCCAGCATCGTCAGCGCACGCGCCCGCGCCTCGCCGATCAGCCGCGGCAGGAAGAAGGTGGCGCCCGAATCCGGCACCAGCCCGATCTTCACGAATGCCTGCACGAACCGCGCACTACGCCCCGCCAGCACGATGTCGCAGGCCAGCGCGTAGCTCGCACCGGCACCGGCGGCAACGCCGTTCACTGCGCAGACCACCGGCAGCGGCAGCGCGCGCAGATGGCGCACGAAGCGATGGTGCAGGGTCGCGACGGCACCGAGATCCGCCTGACCCGGCATCACCTCGGGACCCAGCTCCTGCCCCGAGCAGAAACCCCTGCCCTCGCCGGTCAGCAGCAGCGCCCGGCAGCTGCGATCCGCCTCTGCGTCCTCCAGCGCGGCCAGTAGCGCGTGCAGCATCGCCGCGTTCGCCGCATTCAGCTTGTCCGGCCGGCTCAGCACCAGCTTGCGCCACCCCTCGCGTCGTTCGACCCGGACCTCGTCGCTCATGCGCGCCTCCATTCCGACCAAGGCACCTGCCCCAGCTCCGGCCGGGGCGCTTCGTCCAGCATGCTGATGAACTCCAGCGAGTGACCATCGGGATCATCGAAATACACGCTGGCCGCCGGCATCCACGCCAGCACCACCGGCTCGTCCACCGGCGTTCCGTCGATCGAGCGCGGCGTGATTCCCGCCCGCCGCAGCGCAGCTACCCCCTCGAGCACCTGCGGCAGCGCCACGTCGAACGCGATGTGCAGCCGCAGGCGCAGCGGCGAGGTGCCGATCGACCACAGCCCCAGCATCGCCTTGTCCGGCGCCGGCACCCAGAAGAACGCCACCTGCCGAGCGTCGAGGCGATACGCCAGCGGCAGCCCCAGCACGTCGCGATAGAACGCGATGGAACGCTCG
>DASSRN010000590.1:0-3408 GCA_035701785.1 Acetobacteraceae bacterium
TGTACTGCGCCTATCGCCCGGCGGAGAACGGCAAGACCTACTGGCGCTTCGCGCATTTCAGCTTCCCGTTCTGGACCTTCATCCCGCAGGGCGACTTCGTCGACCGGGTGATCGCGCGCGCCTGGGTGCCGATGGACGACACCCACGTGATGTTCGTCGGCTGGAGTTGGAAGCAGGCATCGCGCACCGCGGCACTGGCGGGCGGTGCGCCGATCCCGGGGGCGACCGCCGGACCCGACCTGCTGCCCAATAGCACGGATTGGTTCGGGCGTTTCCGCCCGGTGCAGAACGCGGCGAACGACTACCTGATCGACCGCGACGCACAGCGCAACGATGTGATATATACCGGCATCAGCCACATCGCGATGCAGGACCAGGCGATCACCGAGAGCATGGGCGAGATCGTCGACCACACGTTCGAACACTTGGCGCCGTCCGACCAGATGATCACGCGCACGCGCCGGCGGCTGCTGATGGCGGCGCGGGCGTTGCGCGAGAAGGGCGAAATGCCGCCTTGTGTGGATCAGCCGGATATTTTCCGCCAGGTGCGCAGCGGCGAGGCGGTGCTGGCTGCCGACGATTGGCAGACAGCGTATCGCGACCGGCTGGCCCATGTGGTGCGCGCGGCAGGGTGGCGCGAGGCGGCGGAGTGAACGCTCAACCGCCGCGTCGCCGCAGAACAACCGCTGCCAGCGAACCCAGCCCTAGGTTGATCGCGATCCCTGCGAGCGACAGCAGCACCAGTGCGGCGAACATGCGCGGCACCTGCAGGCGGTAGCCCGCTTCGAGGATGCGATACGCCAGCCCCGATGCGAAACCGCCGGAGCCGGCGACGAACTCGGCCACCACTGCGCCGACCAGCGCCAGCCCGCCGGAGATGCGGAGACCGGTGAGGAAATACGGCACCGCGGCGGGCAATCGCAGCAGGCGCAGTGTTGCGAACCGGCCTGCACCATAAAGCCTGAACAGGTCGGCCAACTCCGGCGGTGCCGAGGCAAGGCCGGCCGCGGTGTTGGCGAACACCGGGAAGAACGCGACGATCGTTGCGCACACGACCAGTGAAGCGAACGGATTGCCGACCCACACGATGATCAGTGGCGCGATCGCCACGATCGGTGTGACCTGAAGCACTACCGCCCATGGCTGGATCGCGGCGGCGAGCAGGCGGCTGGAGGCGATCGCAACCGCGAGCACCACACCCAGCGATGCCGCGACCAGCAAGGCGGCGAACGTGACCAGCAAGGTGGAGCCGAGTGACGCCAGCAATCCCATCGGATCGGCGGCGAACGCCGCAACGATGTCAATCGGTCCGGGCACCAGATAGGACGGCACGCCTGTCACCCGCACCGCCGCTTCCCACAACAGCAATGTCCCCAAGGCGAACAGTGTCGGCGCGAACTTCATGCGGCGAGCGCCCGCGCCATCTCGCGCGTCACCCGCACGACCAGCGTGGCATAGGCCGGATCAAGCCGTGTCTCTGAGCCTGGGCGCAGCGGCGAGGCGATCTCGTGGTCGATGCGTCCAGGGCGTGGCGTCATCAGCACGATGCGGCGCGCCAGGAACGCCGCCTCGTAGATGGAATGCGTGACGAACACCACGGTGCAGCGCAGCTCCTGCCATAGCGACAGCAGGTCCTCCTGCAAGCGGTGACGGGTGAACTCGTCCAGTGCAGCAAACGGCTCGTCCATCAACAGGAGACGCGGCCGCGTCACCAACGCGCGGGCGATCGAAACCCGCATGCGCATGCCGCCGGAGAGTTGCCGCGGGCGCGCTGCTTCGAAGCCGTCGAGGCCGACACGGTGCAGCGCCTCCTCAACCTGCGCCAGGGCCGCGCTGCGTCGCATGCCGCCAAGCCGCAGCGGCAGGAATACATTGTCCGCGGCACTCGCCCAGGGCAGCAGAGTCGCATCCTGGAACACGAAGCCGATCTGGCCCGCATGCGGCTGATGGCCTTCGTCCCAGATCAGGCATCCGGCGTCAGGCTGGTCCAGGCCAGCGATCAGCCGCAACAGCGTCGACTTGCCGCAACCGGACGGTCCGAGCAGGGCGACGAAGTCGCCGGCGGCGATCGCTAGCGAGACGTCGCGCAAGGCCACTATCGAGCCGAAGTGCCGGCCTATCGATTGAATCCGCAGCATGCCTCAGTCTGGCACATACGCCGCCGTTGCGGGCCATCCGATCCAGCACGATGATTAAGGGGCTCCGCTGCGCAGCGAAGCCCCTCATCCAGGCCGAAGGTGCGTCGGAGGGGCTATTCCTCTCCGGTTGCAACGCTGAGGTCAGGTCTTCTTGGCCTTCGTCAGATCGTAACCCTGCTTGTCGGGGGAGCCGGACACCGCAGGATCCATGCTGGTCAACGACCATTCCACTTTGGTGAAGTTGAGCGACAGGCTCTCGGTCGGCATGTCGCCGCCGCTGCTGATGCTGTAGCCGCTGAGCCCGGTGTTGGTGAATTCGTACTCCAGGAACTTCTTGGTCTCGCCCTCACTGGTCGTGGTGAAAGCGATCTTCACCGTGCTGTTCAGCTTGCCGCCGACCGAGTCCTCCCACAGCTTCGGTGAAGACTTGTCCATGCGCTTTGTCACAACGACCTCGCTGACTGACGGGATCGAGCTTTCGCGGCTCGCCTGCCCGCTCATGGCAGAGCCGATGCCGCGCCCGACGCCCCACTGGAACGACGACAGCTCAATCCACTTTTCGAAGCCGGACGTCGTCACGTCGCCTTCGAATTTTCCAAAACTCATGTAGATGGCCACTATACGCTCCTCTGGTTTCCGGCGAGGCGGTTATGGTTAGCCGATCCTATATTGAAACGATCCAGCCGTGTCCACGCCCACGGTGACCCCGTTGATCGTCGCGCCCTCGGCCAGGCGGGACAGCACTTCCTGTGACAGCTCCGGGAGCAGCGTGCGGGACAGGATCTTTTCCACGTTACGTGCTCCGGACGATGTCTCAGTGCAACGCGCTGCTATCACGTCCACCAGCTCTTTGTCCCAAGCGAATTTGGCACCATAAGATTCCCGGACTCTCCGGCCGACGCGTCCGAGTTGAAGCTCGACAATTTGCCGGATGACGTCGGGTGCGAGCGGAAAATACGGCACAAGATTCACCCGACCAAGGAACGCCGGCTTAAACACCTTCATCAGCTCCGGCATCAGCGCGTCGGCGAGACCATCCGCGTCCGGCGCAGTCTCCGGATCGGCGAACAGCCGGGTTATCAGGTCGGTCCCGGCGTTCGAAGTCATGATGATGACGGTGTTCTTGAAATCGATGTCGCGGCCTTCGCCGTCCTTCATGTTCCCCTTGTCGAACACCTGGAAGAAGATGTCCTGCACGCCCGGATGCGCCTTCTCCATCTCGTCGAGCAGGATCACCGAATAGGGCCGGCGCCGCACCGCCTCGGTCAGC
>DASSRN010000591.1:0-8569 GCA_035701785.1 Acetobacteraceae bacterium
CGTCTTGTTGCTGATTGGCATCGGAGGCGCAACAGTAGGCGCAAACAGCATCGCGTGGTAGCCGCGCTCGGTCTCGAGCGGCACGCGAATGCCCAGCGGCGCAAGCAACTGGGCCGACCACGCGCCGGCGGCAACCACGACGCGGTCGGCGGTACGGTTCGTGACATTCGTCATCACCAGCCAGCCGCCGCCATCGTGCGGAATGAGTTTCATAACACGCTCGCCGACGATCGCGCCGCCAGCATCACGCAGCCGGTCGGCGAGCGCGTGGACGATTCGCTGCGGATTGACGGTGTAGCCATTGCCGGGAACCAGCAAACCGCGCGTGATATCGCGCGCCAGACCTGGGAACATCTGCCGCAAATCGTCGGCACCCAGTGGCTGCGCTGAGATGCCGTGGCGCTCTCGGATCTGCTGTTCGATCGCTTCGGTCGGACTGGCACCATCGCCTTCCCAGACACTGACCTGGCCGGAAGGGCGAATCAGATCGTGATATGCGGCGTCACCGAGTAGTTCGCGCCAGCAGACCAGGGTGTCGCGGTGCAACGCGCGCATCGCGTCGGAGATCGCCAGCACGCGTTCCAGCCGCCCAGCCTTCACCCATTGCAGCAACCACGGGAGAACGCGCGGCAAATACGACGGACGCAGCGCCAGCGGACCGAGCGGGTCGCGCAGCCAGCCTGGCACCTTCCGCAGCATGCCCGGCATCGCGATCGGCGTAGCGGTATCAGGACTGAGCATGCCGGCATTGCCGAACGATGCACCTCCTGCCGGACCAAGCGGATCGAGCACCGTCGCAGGGATCCCTGCGCGCTGCAGATAGACTGCGACCGACAGTCCGACGACGCCTGCCCCGACGATGAGTACGGGATGGTTCTGCATCGTCATATTCTCTCTCCCGAACTCATCGCATCGCTCTGCCGAGGCGTTCACACACAAGACCGTCATCGGCTTGACTTAGCATTTGTCAGCGGCCTAAGCGTACAGCACTGGAGTGACCGGAACTGAAATTGCCGTCGAACGCACGCCCGCGCAAAAGCGGGGTGTTGGCGATGCGTGTCTGGCGGCGCGGGAGGAGCGGTGACGGGTCCGACGATGTCGCGCCGCGTGCTGATGGCAGGATGCATCGGCGCATCTGGCCTTTGCGTTGCCCGTGCCGACGACTCCGATGATCCTGACCGCATGGCCTTGCCACAGCAGGGCGACCATCTCGTCGAGGCCGGCAATGAGCCCGGCAAGGATCCGCTGAAGCCCGACGACATCGCGCTGCAAGACCTTACGCTGGCCTGGGCGTTCGATCCGCAGAAGCGCGTCGCGCGCAACGGGTCGCGGCTCAACATGGTGCTGCTGATGCGGTTCGACGCCGCGTCGCTGAGCGACGCGGAGAAGGAGTACGCGCCCGACGGTATTGTCGCCTATTCCGCTGTGTGCACGCATCAGCAATGCTGGGTGACTGACTGGCTGAAGTCGGTGCAGGTGCTGCAATGCCCATGCCATCAGTCGCGCTATGACCTGCGCCAGGGCGCGAAGGTGGTCGGCGGACCTGCACCGCGCCCGCTGCCCGCATTGCCACTGGCGCTGAGCGATGGCGTGTTGCGCGTCGCTGGGCCGTTCACCGATCGCGTGGGCGGCGCGAAGCAAGGCGCCTGAACACCGAGATGCACGCGGCCGCAGCGAAGCCGCAGCAAAAGCGTCTGTCGTGGAGGGAATCGAATGAAACAGCAGAACAAGACCGCACTGATGGCTTTCGCCGCAGGCCTGCTCGGGTGCCTGGCCTTCAATCCCGCTGCCGCTGACGATATCTCCTATTCGCCCGTGACTCAGCAGCGGCTAGAGAACCCCGAGGCTGGCAACTGGCTGCTGTATCGACGCACGTATGACAGCCACGGCTTCAGCCCGCTGCGCCAGATCAACACCGACACTGTGAAGGACCTGGTGCCGGTCTGGACGTTCGCGACCGGCCAGATCGAAGGCCATGAAGCGCCGCCGATGGTGAACAACGGCATCATGTATGTCACCACGCCCGGCATGCAGGTATTGGCGCTCAACGCCGCGACCGGTGATCTGATCTGGCGCTACAAGGAGAAGCTTCCCGAGGACCTGTTCCAGCTGCATCCGACCAACCGCGGCGTCGCGCTGTGGGGCGACAAGGTGTACCTGGCCACGGTCGACGCACGGCTGATCGCGCTCGATGCGAAGACCGGCAAAGAGGTTTGGAACACCAAGGTCGGCGATTACCAGCACGGCGAATACATGACGCTTGAGCCGCTGGTGGTACGGGGCAAGGTTATGGTCGGCTCCTCGGGCGGCGAGTTCGGCGTCCGGGCCTACATCGCGGCGTTCGACGCCGACAGCGGTAAGGAACTGTGGCGCACCTATACTGTGCCCAGCCCGGAAGAGCCCGGCGGCGACACCTGGAAGAGCGAGGCGTGGAAGACCGGCGGCGGGTCGGTGTGGATCACCGGGTCGTACGATCCGAAGCGCAACCTCGCCTATTGGGGCGTCGGCAATGCGGCGCCGTGGCCCGGCGACCTGCATCCTGGCGACGATCTCTACACCAGTTCCACCGTTGCGCTCGATCCGGATAGCGGAAAGATCCAGACCTTCCATCAGTATCACTGGAATGATTCGTGGGATTGGGACGAGATCCGTCCGCCTGTGCTGGTCAATCTGCAACGCAATGGCCAGACGATCGACGCGCTGATCCATCCGGCACGCGACGGCTATCTGTGGACGCTGCAGCAGACCGACAACGGCATCAAGTTCATCTCCAGCCAGCCGTTCGTCTACCAGAACGCGTTCAAGAGCATCGATCCGCAGACCGGGCGGCCGACCTATGATCCGGAGCACAAGCCGGTCACAGGCAAGCAGATCAGCTTCTGCCCGTCGCTGTGGGGCGGCGAGGACTGGCCGTCTGAATCATACAGCGATCAGACGCAGCTGCTGTACATCCCGGCGAACGACAATATGTGCGGCCAGATGGTCGGCGAGAAGAAGCAGCTGATGGTCGGCCAGCTTTGGCTCGGTGCTGATCCCGACAGCCTGAAGCTGCTGCCGCGTGCCGATCACATCGGCGAACTCCAGGCGTGGGACGTGGCGACCGGAAAGCGGGCGTGGACCTATCCATTCCCCAGCCAGCTGTTCGCCTCCGTACTCAGCACCGCCGGCGGGCTGGTGTTCGTCGGCGGCACCAACGACCGCATGTTCCGTGCCTTCGACGCCAAGAGCGGCGAGCTGCTGTGGCAGCAGAAGACCAACTCGGGGATCATCGGCATGCCGGTGTCCTTCGCGGTCGGTGACACGCAGTACATCGCGGTGCAGTCCGGCTGGGGTGTGGATGCACAGCGCATCCAGGATTCACTGGCGGCGACGCCGATGAAGCTCGATGCCAACGCGGTGCCGCAGGGTGGCGTGGTGTGGGTGTTCGCGCTGCGGCGCCGGCCGTAGGATAGAACGGGTCTGCAACTGGCGGGCGGGGGCAACGGCCCCCGTTCATGGAGGGAGTCATGGTCACACTCAAGGTCAACGGACAGGACCACAGCTACGACGGTGACACGTCGGTCCCGCTGCTGTGGGTGATTCGCGACGAGCTGGGAATGACGGGGACCAAGTTCGGCTGCGGCAAGGGGTTCTGTGGCGCCTGCACCGTGCATCTTGGCGGCGTTGCCGTGCGCTCCTGCCAGGTGTCGGTGGCTGAAACCGCCGGCAAAACAGTGGTGACGATCGAGGGCCTCGACCCCGAGGGCAACCATCCGGTGCAGCGCGCGTGGCGCGAAACCAGCGCGCCACAATGCGGCTACTGTCATGCTGGCCAGATCATGCAGGCAGCGGCGCTGCTCGCGGCCAACCCCAAGCCGACGGATGCCGACATCCTGACAGCGATGTCAGGGAATATCTGCCGTTGTGGCTGTTATCAGCGCATTGCCGAGGCGGTGCGCCTCGCCTCGACGGGGGTGTGAGCCATGACCCACATGTTCGATATGACACCTATCCAGCCGGGCAGCATCGCCAATGTGAGCCGCCGGTTCGTGATGAAGGGCTTTGTCGGCGCCGGCGCGCTGGTGGTCGGCGCCAGCATGCTGTCGCGATCGGCGAGGGCCGAATGGAACACCGGAGCGGGCGCGATGCCGGGGGGCACCGTCAATGACCCGCATGTCTACGTCTCGATCGATCCGTCGGGGCTGGTGACCATCCTCACCAACCGCTCCGAGATGGGCACCGGCGTGCGCACCAGCCTGCCGATGGTGGTCGCCGACGAGATGGAGTGCGACTGGGGTCGCGTGCATGTCGGCCAGGCGCCGGGCGACGAAAAGAAATACGGCAACCAGGACACCGACGGATCGCGCAGCGTGCGGCACTACATCCAGCCGATGCGTCAGTGCGGCGCGGCGATGCGCATGATGCTGGAGCAGGCGGCGGCGGCGCGCTGGGGCGTCAGTGTCGGCGACGTTCGCGCCGAGAACCACAAGGTGGTGCATCCTGCGTCCGGCCGCATGCTGGGCTACGGCGAGCTTGCCAAGGCGGCGAGCGCACTGGCGACGCCGGAGGTGAGCAGCCTGAAGCTGAAGGACCCGAGCACCTTCCGCTACATCGGCACCGGCTCGATCCCGATCGTCGATCTGCGCGACATCACCACGGGCCAGGCGACCTACGGCATCGACGCGAAGATCCCCGGCATGAAGTTCGCGGTGATCGCGCGTCCGCCGGTGGTCGGTGGCAAGCTTGTGTCGTTCGATGCCAGCGAGGCGCTGAAGGTTCCCGGCGTCGAGAAGGTGGTGGAGGTGCAGGGCTGGCCGTGGCCGTCGAAGTTCATGCCGGTGGGCGGCGTGGCGGTGGTCGCACGCAACACAGGGTCGGCCATCAAGGGCCGCGAGAAGCTGAAGGTCACCTGGGACAACGGCCCGAACACGAAGTACGATTCGGTGGCGCTGCGCCAGCAGATGGAGCAGACCGCCGCCAATCCGTGCAAGGTGGTGCGCAACGACGGCGATGCGGAAGGCGCGCTGAAGTCGGCGGCCAAGGTGATCACCGCGCAGTACAACCTGCCGCATCTCGCGCATGCCAGCATGGAACCGCCGAATGCGCTGGTGCACGTGTCGCAGGGCAAGGCCGGCATGCAGTGCGTCGCCTATGCGCCCACGCAGAGCCCGGGCGGCTGCCGCGATGACCTGGCGAAGATGCTCGACATCCCGGTGGAGAACGTCACGGTCAACGTGACGCTGCTGGGCGGCGGGTTCGGGCGCAAGTCGAAGTGGGATTACGTGCTTGAAGCGGCGCTGGTGTCGAAGGCCACCGGCCTGCCGATCAAGCTGGTGTGGACGCGTGAGGACGATGTCCTGCACGACTACTACCACACCGTGTCGACCGAGCGGGTCGACGCCGGCATCGATGCCAACGGCAAGGTGATCGCCTGGCGGCATCGCAGCGTGGCGCCGACGATCCTCTCCACCTTCAAGGCCGGCGCCGACCACGAGGCACCGTTCGAACTCGGCATGGGGCTGGTGGACAATCCGTTCGACATCCCGAACCTGCGCTGCGAGAATGGCGAATGCCAGGCGATGACGCGCATCGGCTGGTTCCGTTCGGTCTCCAACATACCGCATGGCTTCGCGGTGCAGTCGATGGTGGCGGAGATCGCAGCGGCGGTCGGCCGTGATCCGAAGGACATGCTGCTGGAGCTGATCGGGCCGGACCGCATCGTCGATCCGCGCAAGTCGCCGGAGGTTGCCGACTACTGGAACTACGGTGATCCGTTCGAGACCTATCCGATCGACACCGCACGGCTGAAGCACGTGGCGCAGCTTGCCGCGGACCAGGCCGGCTGGGGCAAGACGCTGCCGAAGGGCGAAGGCTTGGGGATCGCCGCACATCGCAGCTTCCTGAGCTATGTCGGGACCGTGGTGCGCGTGGGTGTGGACGACAACGGCAAGCTGAGCATCCGGCAGGTGGACACCGCGATCGACTGCGGCTTCCACATCAACCCAGAGCGCATCCGCTCGCAGATCGAGGGTGCGGCGGTGATGGGGCTGGCGCTCGCCAAGCATGGCCGGATCACCTTCAAGGATGGCGTGCCGCAGCAGTCGAACTTCGACGGCTTCGTGGTGGCGCGGATCGACGAGGCGCCACTGGACGTGCGGACGCATATCGTGCCGGCGGATTGGAGCGTGCCGTCGAGCGGTGTGGGCGAACCGGGCCTGCCGCCGTTCGCGCCGGCGCTGTGCAACGCGATCTTCGCAGCGACAGGCAAGCGGATACGGAACCTGCCGATCGGGGATCAGCTGAAGGTGTGAACCAAACCGCGGTTTAATCCGCACTCGGCACACGGGCGATGCGGCGTGGATCGATCTCGAGCCACACTGCATCGCCTGTTTCGTAGACCGAGTGCGGTGCGGCGCTGACGCGCAGGCGCAGGTCCGATTCAGCCGGCCGCACCACGTATTCCCAGTGCTCGCCCAGATAGGCGCGTTCAGCGATGCGTCCTTCGACCCACCAGGCGCCGTTGGCACTCGGCGCCCCCGCGTGGTGCAGCACGATGTTCTGTGGCCGGACCGAGAAGCTGACGGCGCCGGTCGCATCAGGCACCGTATCGGCGCGCACGCTGAACCCGGGAAAGCCGATCGTGCCGTTGGCGACCGTGCCGTCGAGGAAGTTGGTGCGGCCGATGAAGCCGGCGACGAAGCGCGTCTGCGGACGCGTGTACAGCGACACCGGATCGTCCACTTGCTCGATCCGCCCGTGGTTCATCACCACAATCCGATCCGACGTCACCATCGCCTCCGCCTGATCGTGCGTCACATACACCGTGGTGATGCGGAACGCGTCGTGCAGGCGGCGGATCTCCGAACGCATCTCCTCACGCAGGTTGGCATCGAGGTTGGACAGTGGCTCGTCCAGCAGCAGCACTTCGGGCTCGATCACAATCGCCCGCGCCAGCGCTACGCGCTGCTGCTGTCCGCCGGACAGTTCCGCGGGATAGCGATCCTTCAGATGGCCAAGCCGCACCACGTCCAAGATGCGATCGAGCCGCCGGCGCAGTTCCTCACCTGGCAGCCGGCGCAGCTTCAGGCCGAACGCGACATTCTGTGCCACCGTCATGTTCGGCCAGATGGCGTAGCTCTGGAAGATCATCGACATGCCGCGCTTCTCCGGCGCGACCACGCGGTTGGGCGCGGACAGCACCGCGCCGTTCATCGCAATGGTGCCGGTGGTCGGGCTGATGAAGCCGGCGATCATGCGCAATGTGGTGGTCTTGCCGCAGCCCGACGGGCCAAGCAGCGAGACGAATTCACCCTCCTGCAAGCTGAGGCCGACGTCCTGCACCGCGGCGAAGCTGCCAAAGCGCTTGCCGAGACCCGCGAGTACCAGCTTGCTCATGAGCGCTCGCGCCGCATCATGAAGTCACGCCCAAGCAGGACGGAGGCGAGGCCGACGATCACCAGCGTAGACGCCAGCAGCAGGAACCCCAGTGCGGCGAGGCTTTCGAAGTTCCCTTCCTCGCTCATGTCCATCAGCATCACCGACATTGTCCGCGTCTTCGGGCCGTAGAGAAACATCGCGGTGGACAGCTCGCGTGTGGCGGGGATGAACACCAGCAGCCACGCACCGATCAGGCTGCGTTGCATCAAGGGCGCAAGCACGCGGCGGATCGCCAGCAGACGTCCGCCGCCCAGGATGCGCACCGCGTCCTCCATCTCGGGGTTGATGCTGCGGATCGCGGCATCGGCGTTGGCGTAACCGATCGGCAGGAAGCGCGTGGTGAAGGCAAGGATCAGGATGGTCGCCGTGCCGTACAGCGCGAGCGGCGGCGGCGCGTAGGCAGCATAGAACGCGATCGCCAGCACGATGCCCGGCACCACGAACGGCGCCATGGCGACGAAGCTCAGCACGCCGGCCCCAGGCAGCAGGCGGCGCGACACGATGTAGGCGATCGCCAGCGCAAGGCCGATGGCAATGCAGGCGGCAGCAGCGGCGTAGGTGAAGCTGTTGATCACCGACTGCGCCGCGGTCTCGTGCTCGAACAGCAGGTAGTGAAAGTTGCGCAGCGTCAGGTTGTCGAGGCTGAAGCCGCGCCCCCACGCCTTCGCCAGCGCCGCCTGGGCCAGCGCCGCATAGGGCAACAGCACCGCGAGCGACAGCAGCAGCAGTGTATAGCCCAGCATCACCCATCGCCACGGGCCGAGTGCCATCTGCCGGCGATCGCCGCCCTTGCCGGTGAGTGCCACGAAACCGCGGCGGCGCACCAGCCAGCGCTGCACGCCGAACAATGCGACGGTGATCAGCAGCAGCGGCACAGCGTAGGCTGCGGCGACTTCGGCGCGGATCGGCTGCGAGAAGAACTGCAGCAGCTGCGTGGTCACCACGTTGAAGCGGGCCGGGATGGCGATCAGCGCCGGTGTGCCGAACAGCGCGATCGCTTCGAGGAAGGTGACGATGGCGCCACCGAGGATCGCCGGCAGCACCATCGGCAGCGTGATGCGAAGCGTAGTTCGCAGCGTGCCGGCACCGAGGATGTTCGCAGCATCCTCCATTTCCGATGACACCACATCGAGCGCGGCGGAGGTGAAGATGA